>CAXUFZ010000298.1:0-4714 GCA_964250345.1 uncultured Rubrobacteraceae bacterium | reverse complement strand
GGGGGGGCGGTTGGGGCGGAGAGAATCTTCGGGCACGTGCCCGGGTATCCCGAGGGCAGCCTCTTCGCGGATCGGGCCGGGCTCAGCGAGAGCGGGGTCCACGTTCCGCCCCAGGCCGGCATCTCCGGGAGCCAGACGGAGGGCGCGGAATCGGTCGTCCTCTCCGGGGGGTACGAGGACGACGTGGACCACGGCGACACCATCGTCTACGTCGGCCAGGGAGGCAGGGACCAGAGAACGGGGCAGCAGGTGCACGACCAGCCCTTCGCCCGCGGGAACAGGGCGCTCGCGCTCAGCAAGCAGAATGGCCTGCCCGTCCGCGTCATCCGCGGCTCCAAGCACGATTCGCCCTACTCGCCGCCCGCCGGCTACAGCTACGACGGGCTCTACACGGTCGAGGAGTTCTGGCACGATAGGGGGAAGTCGGGCTTCCAGGTCTGGCGTTTTCGCATGGTGAAGATCCCGGATGGGGCAACGTTAGCTCAGGAGATCCGGGAGGCATCGGGCGGGTATTCGGTCCCGCGGCGCCGGGAGGCGAGGGGGTCGCTGATCGTCAGGGACCCGTCGCGGGCGAGGAGGGTCAAGGCCCTCTACAAGCACAGGTGCCAGATATGCGGGACCCGGCTGGAGTGCCCGGCGGGCCCGTACTCGGAGGCCGCGCACATACGCCCGCTCGGCACCCCGCACGACGGACCAGACACGGAAGACAACATCCTATGCCTGTGCCCGAACCATCACGTGCTCTTCGACAACGGCGCCATCTCCATCGCCGAAGATCTAACCCTGATCGGGACCAATAACGACCGCCTCTCCGTCCACAAACACCATCACATCGATCCTCAACACCTCGCCTACCACCGCGAGCATCTCGCCGTGGTGCCGGATTTCGAGAGCGAAGCCCCGGTGTAGACGCCCTCCGGCTGGCTCTAACTCGCCGCGGCCTCCACGTCCTTGACGAGCACGCGTCCCCCCGAACCCGTGCCCTCAACGTCCGTCGGGTCCACGCCGAGCTCTTTGGCCCGGCGATTCGCGGCCTCCGTGACCTCGGGCTCATCCTCGACTTCTTGCTCGGTCGAGGCCTCCGGCGTCTCATCTACCTCGCCGTCCGTGCCCTGGACCTCCGCGTCCGCGTCCGGGGTCGTGTCGGGGGTCGTGTCGCGCGCGGAGAGCCGTTCTTCGAGGAGGGCGAGGATCTCGCGTTGCGATTCGGCCTGGCCCTCCCGGACCTTGCCCAGGGTCTTGCCGAGCTTCTCGTTCTCCTTGCGGAGTTTCTTTACCTCTTTGGCGAGGTCCTTTAGGGCCTTGTCCGTCTTTTTCGCCAAGATCCCGGTCCTTCCTCTAGCGCTGGCAATGCCCGCAATATGACACAGGTATCGCGCCGGGGCTACCGCACGCTGGGCAGGTAAGAAGGGCGAGTCTTCTCGAACGACTCCAGGTCCTTCTCGTGCGTGAGCGTGAGCGCGATGTCGTCGAGACCGTTCAAGAGCCGGTAGCGGGCGAAGTTGTCAAAAGCGAAGGGCTCCTCGAAACCGGGAGCCCTCACGACCCGGCCTTCGAGGTCCACGGAGAGCCCGGCTTCGGGGTCCTCGCGGACGAGGTCGAGTAGTTTCTGCACGGACTCTTCGGGGAGCTCCACGGCCAGGAGGCCTATCTTGGCGCAGTTGTTCTTGAAGATGTCGGCGAAGGAGGGGGCTATGACGGCGCCGAAGCCGTAGTCCTGGATGGCCCAGGGCGCGTGCTCGCGGCTGGAACCGGAGCCGAAGTTCTGGCCGGCGATGAGGACGACGGCGCCCTCGTGCTCGGGCTTGTTGAGGATGAAGTCCGGGTCCTCGCGCCAGGCGGAGAAGAGGAACCGGCCGAAGCCGGTGCGCTCGATGCGCTTGAGGGCGTCGCTTGGCACGATCTGGTCGGTGTCCACGTCGTCCCACCCGAGAGGCAATGCCTTGCCCTCGACGGTCTTTACGGCCTCCACTACAGCACCTCCACGGGCACGCCGAGTTCGGACGGGGAAGCAAACCGTCCCATCACCGCCGTCGCCGCCGCCACGGCCGGGCTGACGAGGTGCGTCCTACCCCCCTTGCCCTGGCGTCCCTCGAAGTTGCGGTTCGAGGTCGAGGCGCAGCGCTCGCCGGGTTGCAGGATGTCCGGGTTCATGCCGAGGCACATCGAGCAGCCGGCGTTGCGCCAGTCGAAGCCGGCGTCGGTGAAGACCTCCATGAGTCCTTCTTCTTCGGCCTGCTGCTTTACGCGCATCGAGCCGGGCACGACCATCGCTCGGATGCCCTCCTTGACCTTCTGGCCTTCGAGGACCTTCGCCGCCGCGCGTAGGTCTTCTATGCGGGCGTTGGTACAGGAGCCGAGGAAGACGGTGTCCACCTCGATCTCGCGTATCGGCGTTCCGGGCTCCAGGTCCATGTACTTCAGGGCCCGCCGGTGCCCGTCGTTCTGCGGCTCCGGGACGGCGTCGTCGAGCCCGACGGTCTGGGCCGGGGTCGTGCCCCACGAGACGTAGGGGACGAGGTCCTCGGCCTGGATCACGACCTCCTTGTCGTACTCGGCGCCGTCGTCCGAGCGGATGCTCTTCCACTCCTCGACGGCCCTATCCCAGTCCTCGCCTTCGGGCGCGTGGGGCCTGCCCTTCAGGTACTCGAAGGTCGTCTCGTCGGGGGCGACGAGGCCGGCTCGCGCGCCGCCCTCTATGGACATGTTGCAGACGGTCATGCGGCCCTCCATCGAGAGCTGGCGGACCGCCTCGCCGCGGTACTCGATGACGTGCCCGACGCCGCCGCCCGTGCCGATCCTGTTCAAGATGCCGAGCATCAGGTCTTTGGCGGTAACGTCCGCCGGCAACGCGCCCTCGACGGTGACGGCCATGGTCTTCGGGCGGCCCTGGGTCAGGGTCTGGGTCGCCAGGACGTGCTCGACCTCGCTGGTGCCGATGCCGAAGGCCAAGGCTCCGAAGGCGCCGTGCGTGGCCGTGTGGGAGTCGCCGCAGACGATGACGAGGCCCGGTTGGGTCAGGCCCATCTCGGGGCCGATGATGTGGACGATGCCCTGCCCGATGGCGCCCCACTCGTTGAGCTCGATGCCGAACTCCTCGCAGTTCTGGCGCAGGGCCTCCATCTGTTTGGCGGAGACCTCGTCTTTGATCGGGACGCCCGGCGGGGTCGTCGGGACGTTGTGGTCCATCGTCGCGTAGGTCAGGTCGGGGCGGCGCACCTCGCGTTCCGCCAGCCTCAGGCCCTCGAAGGCCTGCGGGCTCGTTACCTCGTGGACGAGGTGCAGGTCGACGTAGAGCAGGTCGGGCTCGCCCTCGGCGCTCCTCACGACGTGCCTCTCCCAGACCTTCTCTACAAGTGTCTTCGGTCTATCCATCGTTCTCCTCTCCGTTCTCGGATCTTTCGTCTCCCTTGCGTCCGCTGTAGACCGCGAAACGGTGGTGCCGGTGACGGGTCTCCACGTCCTCGAAGCCGGCCTCCTCTAGCCACCGGAGTTGGGCGGTTAGCGTCGCGCACTTGTCCGCCCTCATGCGGTTGGAGGCGGCGGCCAAATCGTCTACGGAGGCACCGGCCTCGCGGACGCGGCGGAGCCACCAGGCCTCGTGCTCGGCCTCCTCGTCCGGCGTCTCTCCGAGGACCTGATCCATGTTGACGAACAGCCCGCCCGCCACAAGCGCCCCCCGGATCTTCTCGAAGACCTCGCGCTTGTCCCCGTCGGTAAGATGGTGGATCGCCAACGCCGAGACGACGAGATCGTACCCGCCGGGCAACCCCTTGCGCGCGAAGTCCATGACCCGGAACTCGAACCGCTCGGGCTCCGGGGCGAAACGCCGCCTCGCCACCCGCAACATCTCGACCGACAGGTCCACGAGCGTCACCCGCGAACGCGGATACCTCTCCGCGACGACCGCGCTGAGGAGGCCCGTGCCGGCCCCGAGGTCGAGGACCCTCAACGGCTGCTTCGTCCCAAACGGGATGCCCTCCACCACGGCCCCGTGGAGCGCGTCGAGGCCCGGCACGAGCCTCTGGCGGAGCCGATCGTAGTCTCCCGCGGCCTCATCGAAAAGCGCCCCGACGGTCACGCGGCGTCCCCGGAGCGGGCCGCCGTCATGTTCAACCGGACGTAGTCGAGGAGCGGGTCGCCATCCTCGACGGCTATCTGTTCCGCGACGGCCGCCGCGAAGGGCTCCCGCTCCCCCTCCTGCAACCTCTCCAGATGCCCCCCGAGCACGACGGTCGCCAGAAAACGCGCCAGCTCCCCGACCGAGCCGAACCGTGTCGGCTCTTCGTGCAGCCACGTCTCCACGCCCTCGAACCCGGCGGCCTCCAGCCGCGTCCTCGTCTCTTCCGCGCCCGCGTAGTTTTTGTCGTCGTCCCAGCCCTCGAAAAAAGGGCAGAACCGCCCCCATCCCATGACCTCCCGCGTCGCGCGCGTCGCCCGGGAGATGTTCCCCGCGCCGCCGCACTGGGCCGCGAGCCGGCCGGCCGGTCTCAACGCCCCCGCGAGGTTCTCGAAGAGGCGTTGGTGGTCCCGGATCCAGTGGAAAGTGGCCGTCGAGAAGACCAGGTCCACGGGCGTCTCCAATTCCAGATCCAGAAGGTCCTGCCGCTCGACCCGGACCCGCTGCTCTCCCGCGAACCTCTTCTGGGCCGCCTCCACCTTTGCCGCCGAGCCGTCCACCGCGAGCACGCTGCCGCGCGGCAGCTTCTCCAGG
>CAXUFZ010000297.1:0-4728 GCA_964250345.1 uncultured Rubrobacteraceae bacterium | reverse complement strand
CCCTCTTTCGAGGGGTCCGGGTCCTGCGGCGGCGCGGCGGGGAAGCTGTTCAACCAGTTCGCCGTGTTGTCTCCGTTCTCCGTCACCGTTCCGCAGCTGGACGAGGTCGTCTGGTTGTCGCGCGAACCGTTGCGTCCCAGCTCGGCGCCCCGGCCTCCGAACGAGCGTCCCGGCTGATCATCCTTACCGGCGGCCCTCGCGGGCCCGAGAGGCATCCCGGAGACGGGATTTAGGGACGTAGACCCACCTTTGGTAAGGAGATGGCTTGATCAGTTGGCCCAATACAGGAGAGAGGGAAGGCTCCCGAGATGGCGGGGCCGGACGCATCATGATCGTGCACGACCACGTCCTGTTCCGGCAGGCGCTCGCGGTCGTGCTGGAGCGGCAGGCGGGCTTCGACGTGTACGCCGAGGCGGCGACGCCGTCGGAGGCCAGGTCGTTGCTGAGGACGCTGGACGACGCCCCCGACCTCGCGGTCGTCGACCTGGACCCGCGCGACGGCGATGAGCTGGTCCGCGAGCTGGGCGGGGGACCTTCGGGCACGTCCGTGCTGGGGCTGACCTCGGGCGACGGACGCGCCGCCGCCGGAACGCGGGGCGTGGTGCTCACGACGGAGGCCTCGGTCGATGAGATCCTCGCCGCCGCGCGGCGGCTCGTGCGGTAGCCGGGGTGTCAGGGAAGGGCGCCCCGAGGCCGGCGGCGGTACGCCGTTCGCCCGCGGAGGGAGATGGTGTTGTTGGAAGGGGTTTTGCCCGTGCAGAGCGGACAGACGAACCTGAGGGTGCTCGTCGCCTTCGAGGACGAATACCGCGCGTACCGCGGGGCGATCTCGACCGCCGTCCGGGACCTGCGGCCCCGCGTCCGCGTGGAGGCGTCGGGCACGGACGCCCTCCCCCGGGAGCTGGCCCGCTTCGAACCTCAAGCGGTCATCTGCACCCGCCCCGAAGGCCCCGAGACGGCCGACAGGGTCGCCTGGATCGAGCTTCCCCTCGAACCCGACCGACCGGCGCGGGCCCGCTTGGCGGACCACAGCTTCGACCTCGCCAACCCCTCCCTCCAGAAGATACTGGAGATCATTGACGACGCGGAGAGGCTCCTCCGCCCCGACCCCTGACCCGCGCACCGGCGAGCCCCTTCACCCAGCGCCCTGTTTAAGTACGGCCGTCCCCATGCCGTAAACGAACCGTGGCCCTCAAGAGACACGGTGCGCGCGCCACGCCCCGCCGACGGCTCGCGGCGCTCTGCCTCTCGCTGGCCCTGCTGGCGTCCGCCTGCGGGGTTCTCGAGCCCTTCGGCGGCGCGTCCGGCGGGGCCGGGCCGCCGCCTTCGGGTTCCCTCTCCGTGAGCTTCATAGACGTCGGGCAGGGCGATGGCGTGCTCGTGCAGGCCGGCGGGGAGAGCTACCTGATCGACGCCGGCAGGCCCGAGGAGGGCCCGAACGTCGTGGACTTTCTGCGCGACCGCGGCGTCCGCGCGCTCGACGGCCTCGTCGTGAGCAATCCCGACGCCGACCACATCGGAGGCTTCCTCGACGTCTTCGACGCCTTCCCCGTCGAGACCGTCTACCTCTCCGGCGACCCCAAAGGCACCCTGACCTTCGACTCCTTCCTGCGCGGCGCCCGCGACGAGGGCTCGGACGTGGAGGTCCTGCGCGCCGGCTCGCGCATGGACTGGTCCGGCGTCCGCGCCGACATCATAGCCCCCCCAACGGATGCCGAAGGCGGCCTCTTCACCGAGACCAACGACAACTCCGTCGCCATCCTCCTGACCTACGGCACAGCCCGCATCCTGCTCGCCGGCGACGCCGAAGCCAAGGAAGAGGAGTACATGGCGAATGGCCCGTATACCGGACCTTTGACAGTTTTAAAAGTAACTCACCACGGATCCAACACCTCCTCCACGCCGCTCTTCCTCGACCGCTTCCCGCCGGAGGTTGCCGTCATCCAGGTCGGGGCGGACAACACCTACGGCCACCCGACCCCCGAGACCCTCGACAGGCTGAGACGAGTGGGGGCGAAGACCTTCCGCAACGACGAGCACGGGGACGTGATCGTCACGATAAAAGGCTCCGAACTCGAGGTCGCCGTCACCAAACCGTAAAGGCCGCGGCTAAAGCTCCGGCGCTTGAGAACCGAGCATGTTCCTGTAGAGTAGTTGGCAAGCAACAAGAACAACAGGAGGACAGCACCATGGTCAGCTTCAACCGCGTAATCCTCGCCGGAAACTTGACGCGAGACCCGGAGCTCCGGTTCACCAACGACGGCGTTCCGGTCTGCTCGTTCGGCCTCGCCGTCAACCGCGTCCGCTCCAAGAGCGAAGAGGTCGACTTCTTCGACATCTCCGCCTGGCGCGAGCTCGGCGAGACCATCGCCAACTACAAGAAGAAGGGCGACCCCATCCTCGTCGAGGGCCGCCTCCAGTACCGCACCTGGGAAGCCCAAGACGGCTCCAAGAGGAGCAAGGTCGACGTCACCGCCGACAACGTCCAGTTCCTGGGCGGCAGGGGCGACGCCGACGGCAACGGCAACGGCGCCCCCTCGGGCGGCCGGAGCGGCGGAAGGCGCGGCGGCCAGCGTGAGGAAGTGGACATCAACGAATCCGACTTCGAAGATATACCATTCGAACGTTTTGATACAAGATATCTGATAGTTCGGGATGTTCTCTGAGTCAAGTTGAAGACTTGCACCGAGTGCGGCGTAGAAAAGGAGCTTCCCGAATTCTACGCCGCATCTCGCAAGTCAGACAGGCGGATGAGCAAGTGCAAGTCGTGCGTCAAAGCAAAGGCGCGAGCTTACTATCACAGCCATCGGGGGCAGTACGCAAGGTACGAGCGATCGAGGGCCAACCTGCCCCACCGGGTCGAGGCGCGTAGAAAGTACCAGGAAGAGCATAAGGAGCAGATCGCCGAGTATAAGAAGGTTTGAACAGAGGCTAACGCTGCCCGATCCGCCGCCTACAAACGCGAATACTACGAGCGCAACCGCGACGAAGTCATCGCCCGTAGCGAAGAGTGGGGAAAGAACAACGCCGAGAAGGTCAGGCAGTTCAAGGCAAACAACGGTCGCAAGAGAAGGGCCGCAAAGCACGCAAGTCCCGGCAACTTTACAGTCGGGGAGTTTGAGGAGCTCTGCGAGAGGTATGGCAACAAGTGCCTGCGTTGCGGAGCCAAAGATGTCTTGCTGGAGGCTGACCATGTCGTCCCGCTGACCAGGGGAGGGTCGGACGACATCGGCAACATCCAGCCTCTGTGCGGGACCTGCAACCGGATCAAGTCCGTGGAGGCCGTGGACTACAGGCCGGACGAGCACGGCCCTTCTCCGGTCCTTACGAACTGTTACGAGAGGCTTGTGGCTTCTATCATCTGCGTCTCGACGAGCTTCTTGTAGAGGGGGCTCGCGGCGACGAGTTCTTCGTGGGTGCCCTCGGCGGAGACCTTGCCTTCGTCCAGGACGATGATCTTGCCGGCTTCCACGACGGTCGAGAGTCGGTGGGCTATCGCCACGACGGCCCGCGTCCGGGAGACGTTGCGGATGGTCTCCTTGAGCGCGCGCTCGTTGGCGGCGTCGAGCTGCGAGGTGACCTCGTCGAGCAGGAGGAGTTTGGGGCGGACGAGGAGCATCCGGGCCAGGGCTATCCTCTGGCGCTCCCCGCCGGAGAGCAGGACCCCGCCGTCGCCAACCTCCGTGCCGAGGCCTTCGGGCAGCCGTCTCACGAACGGGCGGAGGTTGGCGAGGTCGAGGACTTCTTCGAGCTCGGCCTCCGTCGCGTCCGGGTTGGCGTAGAGGAGGTTCTGGCGCACGGTGCCGGCGAGGACCGGCGCGTCCTGCTCCACGTAGGCCACCCGGCCGCGAAGGTCGTTAAGCGGCAGGTTTCGAACATCCTCGCCGTCCACCTCCACGGTGCCGGAATCAGCGTCGTAGAACCGCGAGAGCAGGGCGAAGACGGTGGACTTGCCCGCCCCCGAAGGCCCGACCAGGGCGGTAAGGCCGGGGCCCTCGACCTCGAACGACGCTCCCTCCAGCACCGGGCGTCCCGGTCCGTAGCCGAAGCTGACCCGGTCCAGTCGGGCGGCGGGTTTGGGGGCGGCGTTGGGATCCTGTCCGGCCTTCGAAGGGTTTGTCTCCACGGGTGAGCGGAGGATCTCTTCGATGCGGCCCATCGCCGCGAGGCCTTGTTGGAGCTCCGTGAACGAGGAGAAGACGATGGCGAGGGGGCCGACCAGGTAGAGCAGGTAGAGGAGGAAGGCGACGAGGTCCTCCAGGGCGAGGTCGCCGGTGGCGAGGCGGGCGCCGCCGACGCCCAGGACCAGGACGAAAGACCCTTGCAGGGCCACGTTGGTGGCCGGCCCGATCAGGGCCCCGTACGCCGCGGCGCGCACGCCGGCCCTGTAGGCGGCCCCAGCCTCGTCGGCGATGTTCTCCTCCTCGCGGGCTTCGGCGCGCCCGATCTTGACGGTCCTGAACGCGCGCAGCGCCCGCTCCAGCGCCGCCCCCAGCGAGCCGACGCTCGCCTGGGCCTGCTCCGTCGCCGCCCGGACCCTCGCGGCGACGAACAGCATCAGCGCCGCGGCGACCGCCACGCACGCCAGAGCCACGGCCAGCAGCAGCGGGTCTATGAACGCCATGAGCGCGATGGCCCCCACGAAGACCACGGCGCCTACGACGATGTTCGTGAGGCTCTGGGCCAGCGCCGCTTTCAGGAGCGTCGTGTCCGTGCCGACGCGGGACC
>CAXUFZ010000296.1:0-4734 GCA_964250345.1 uncultured Rubrobacteraceae bacterium | reverse complement strand
CGCGCGTCGGTCCGTGGCGGCGGGGGTGGGTCGTTGCGGAGGCGCCCGGGGCGTGGGCGGGTTTGAAACCCGCCCCCACACATGGGTTGAGGGCCACGTGGCCCGTGAGAAGGCGATGGGACCGGGGGTTTCGGGTTTTGCGGCTCCCGGCGGTTGCGGCGCCGGCCTACCGCGCGGCGAGCACGGACGGCAGGAGCCCGCTCTGGAGCCGGGCCCTGCCTGGCCCGCCCCACTCCTCCCAAAGCGGCGAGTCCCACAGGGGGTAGGCCACGCGGCCGTCGTCGGGCGTCCCCTCCGCGAGCCGCTCGGCGCAGAAGCGCCAGAACGAGGCGTAGCCGCCGAAGCGCTCTTCCAGGGCCTCGGCCTCAGCGTGGTACGAGCGGGCCAGGTGGGCCAGCGGCGCGGCCGGCGCGCTGCCCGTGGAGCGGGTGTGGACCTTCGAGCCCACCCCGGGCGGTTCGAAGGCCGGGTCCACGACGAGGAAGGCGTAGACGGCGCGCAGTAGCTCCCCGGGGAAGAAGTGGACGTCTTCGAGGAAGCCGACGAAGATCTGGTCCTCCCGGTAGAAGGCGCGCCAGGTCTCCAGCGTCCGCAGGTAGTCCGTCCGGCGTTTGGCGCCCGCGCCGCCGAACTGGCGGAGGAGTTCGTCTTGGGTGGCGGTGTCTATGGGCCTGTTCCTACCCCGGTCGAAGCTCATGACGGCCTGGGACCAGACGCGCTCTACGGGGTTGCGCATCATGAAGATTATTCTCGCCTCCGGGGCCAGCCGGTGGACGCGGGAGACGGTCTCCGGGCCGAGCGTGGAGTAGGCGGGTGTGATCTCCCCAACCGTCTTTCCCTCTCCGGGTTCGAAGATCGAGGCGTACCACGCGTCGTTCGGGGCCCCGAGGTAGTACCGGAGGTCCCACCGGAAGTTGTCCGGGCGGAACCTCTTCAGGTGTCTCCCCGCCCGGCGACGGATCTGGGAGCGCCACCGGCGGTTCGCGGCCGCCCCTCCGAAGGCCCTGTGGGCGAAGCGGAGCGGGGCGTTTTTGGGCTCGTGGAGCTTCTCGTCGAAGTAGTGGACCTCTTTCACGCGGGGCAGCCAGATCCCGGGGTGGGCTTGCAGGTTGCGGCCCAGCCAGGTCGTGCCGGCCTTCTGCGCGCCTATCCCGATGAAGTCCGGGTACATGCTAGGAGGCGGCCCGCAGGGTGGAGAGGGGGCCGCTCTGCGGCGAGATGTTCTTCGCCCCCTCCCACCGCTCCCACAGGTTCGACTCCCACAGCGGGTACCTGACCTGCCTCCGGTTCATCTTCTTCCGGGGCCTCTCGGCCAGGCGCTCCGCGCAGAGCCTCCAGAACGACGCGTAGCCCCCAAAACGCTCCTCCAGTAGCCTCGTGTCTTCCAGGTACGTCTGGGCCAGCGAGACGGCGAGCCTCGCGGGCATCTTCTCCACGGAGCCGGTGTGGACCCTCTCCCTTATGGCCCCGCCCGCGGCGGAGGGGTCTATCCCGAGAAACGAGTAGAGGCCGCGCAGCGTCTCCTCGGGGAAGAAGTGGACGTCTTCGAGGAAGCCGACGAAGATCTGGTCCTCCCGGTAGAAGGCGCCCCACGTCTCCAGCGTCCGCAGGTAGTCCGTCATCCGGCGCACCCGCTTGTTCCTGAACTGCCGGCGGAAGTTGCGCAGGGTCATGTCGTCTGAGGTCCTGCCCCGGATGCGGAGTCCCATGTTCGCCACGGACCACGGCCTCTCCAGCGGGTTGCGCATCATGAAGATTATCCTCGCGTCCGGCATGAGCCCGTGGACGCGGGCGACGCGCTCCTTGTCGAGTATGGCGTAGTCGGGGGTCAACTCCCCGGCGACCTTGCCCTCCCCCGGCCCGAAGAGCGACCCGTACCACGAAACGTCGGGCGTCCCGAGGAAGTACCTGAGATCCCACGGCAGCTCCCCGGACGAGAGGACCTTCAGCGGGCGCTTGAGCCGGCCCCGGACCTGCCGCCGCCAGCGCGTGTCGGCCGGCCGGTCGCCGCGCAGCCTGCGGACGACCCCGCCCTCGAGCCCGACCTTCTCGTCGAAGTAGTGGAGCTCCTTTATGGGCGGCATCCAGACCTCGGGGTGGGCCTGCAGGTTGCGGTAGAGCCAGGTCGTGCCGGCCTTCTGCGCGCCTATCCCGATGAAATCCGGATACATCCGACCTCCTGCGTCTCCGAAAGAGCCGCGCGAACGACGCCCCGGAGCATATCACCGGGGGGAGCGACGGTTCGGGCCGCCCTCACTCTTTCCCGCGGACGGGCTCCAGCGAGGCCAGCGGCCCGCTCTGGAGCCGGGCCCTGTCTGGGCCGCCCCACTCCTCCCACAAAGGCGAGTCCCACAGGGGGTAGGCCACGCGGCCGTCGTCGGCCCCTTCCGCGAGCCGCTCGGCGCAGAAGCGCCAGAACGAGGCGTAGCCCCCGAGGCGCTCATCGAGGCGCTCCGTCTGCGGGCCGTAGGTCCGGGCGAGGTCCGCGGCCACGTCCGCCGGCATGTCGCCGTCGGAGCGGCCGTGGACCTTCTTCTCGGGCGCGGGGGGCCTGAACGATGGGTCCACGCCGAGGAAGGCGTAGACGGCGTGAAGCAGGTCCTCGGAGAAGAAGTGGACGTCTTCGAGGAAGCCGACGAAGATGCGCTCGTCGGGGTAGAAGGCGCGCCAGGTCTCCAGGGTGCGGAGGTAGTCCGTCAGGGTGCGGGCGCTGTCGCGCCCGATCTTGCGCATGAGCTTTCTCCGGGGGGCGGAGGCGACGGACCCTTTCTCCACCTTGTCGAAGCTCATCACGGTGTGCGACCAGACGCGCTCTATCGGGTTGCGCATCATGAAGATGATCCTGGCCTCCGGGGCGAGGGCGTGGACGCGGGCGACCTTCTCCGGCCCGAGCATCGAGTAGGCCGGCGTGATCTCGCCGGTCGTCCTTCCCCGGCTCGGCTCGAAGATCGAGGCGTACCACCCGTCGTCGTACCGCCGCATGTAGTACTTGAAATCCCACAGGATATCCCCGAGCTTGTCGAGGGAGAAGTTCCTCGCACGCATCCCGAACCGGTATCTGACCTGGCGGCGCCACTGCTCGTCCACCCCGCGCTTGCCGAGGAACCGCGAGACGGCGCCCGAGCCGTCGTTCATCTTCTGGTCGAAGTAGTGGACCTCCTTGCGCGGCATCCAGATCCCGGGGTGCACCCGGAGGTTGCGGTGCAGCCAGGTCGTGCCCGCCTTCTGCGCTCCTATGCCGATGAAGTCAGGGGCCAACGCGCTCCTCCCACGTGTACGCGGCGCGGCATATCATCGGGTCTCCGACCGCGTTTTTCAAGAGGACCGAGGGCCGTCCAGCCGCTCCGTCAACCGCCCCAGGAACGCGCCGAAGTGCTCCCCCTCCCGCGCCAGGGTGTGCCGACCCGTGGTCTCGTACCCGTTGCGCCGTAGCCGCTCGACCTCGCCAGAATCGGCGGACTTCAGCGAGCGCAAGACCTTTACATAGCTCCCGGCGTCGTCGAACCCGACGCGCAGGCAGTTCTCGCCGAACCGGCAGTAGGCGCGGTTGCCGCCGGCGTCCGAGGAGAGGACGACCGCGCCGGCGGCCATCGCTTCGAGGCCGGGGAGGTAGAAGCCCTCCTCGATCAAAGGCGTCGCGAGGAAGACGTCGGACCAGTGGTAGAGGTCGCGCAGCTCCTCCCAGCCGACGGGGTTCCGTATGGCCCGGAACTCGAACGCGGGGTCGTCCATCAACGCGGCCACCCGGTCGCCCACGTCGGACTTCCAGGCGGTGTAGCCCACCTTTATCCGCGGCCCGAGCCCGCCGGAGCGTCTCTTCGCAAAAAACGACGCCTCGTGGCCGAGGTCTATGACCTCCGTCATGGATTCGTCGTTCAGGTAGGGCCGGCAGGCTTCGAGGACGACGTCGTTCGTCATGATGCGGGCCATCGGGCGCGAGAGCAGGCGCACGGCGTAGCCGTACGTGAACGTCGGGTTCGCCCAGCGGACGTTCTGGACGATGCAGATGACCTGCTCGTGGTCCGTCCACCGGCTCAGGCGGGGCTCGAGGATCTCGTAGTTCGTGGGCCAGGAGACGAAGGCCAGATCGTGCGGGCCGACCGAGACCTTCTCCGGCGTGATGAACCGCAGGCCGTTCTTCGGGGAGATGCCCCGGAAGCGGGGGATCTCGAAGACCGGCAATCCTTCCTTGAAGGGCTCGGGGCAGCAGATCACGGGCCGAAGGCCCAGGGCGCGCGCGTGGTTGACGTAGTCCAGGACCTTCACGACCCCGCCCACCGGCCGGAACGTCGGCAGGACGAAGTAGACCCTGCTCCACCTCTCCGACAAGTTCACAGCTTCTCCAGGATCTTCACCAGCGGCTTGACGGCCTCGGCCGGGTCGAGGACCGCTTTCGCGAGCGCGCGGGCGTTCGACTGCTTGCGCCGCACCGCGCCGGGGTCCTCGATGACCTCGTCGAGCGCGGCGCCGACCGCTTTGGCGTCGAGCGGGTCCACGAGCCAGCCGGCGTCGTAGTCGGAGATCATGGCCGAGACCTCGGTGAACGGGGGATGTATCACCGGAACCCCGCACGCCAGCGAGACGACAGACCGGGTGACCATGGCGTACTCCCGCTCCAGGTTGTGCTGGAAGAGGTCGATGGTCACGTCGACGCCGGAGAGGAACCTCAAGAACCCCGCGTAGTTCATCGTGCCGTGGGTCGTCACCGAGGGGTGGCCCGAGATCCTGTCGAGG
>CAXUFZ010000295.1:0-4752 GCA_964250345.1 uncultured Rubrobacteraceae bacterium | reverse complement strand
CGTCACCCTCGAGCCCACGCCCCGAACACCGGTCCACAAGGGTTTGGCTGAAAGCCCGCGAAGCGGGCGTGCTGAAAGTGCCCGAGGGGCACGTGCTGACAAGGCGCGCAGCGCCGGGCTGACAGGCGGAGGCGTCAGCCATAGCGCGCTGCGCTGGCGTCAGCCAGCGCCATCAGCCAGCGCTACCAGCCGTCGCAGCCGGTGGTTGGCGGCGCTCTTCGAGAGGCCGCCGAGACGGGCGAGGTCGGAGATCGGGGCGTCGGGGTTTTCCAGCCTAAGGTCGAGCATCTCGCGGAGGGCCGGGGGGAGCTTGCCGGCGTCGAGCGCTTCCAACGCTTTCTGTTGGCGGGCGGCGGCGGTGGCGGTTCGGCCGGCGTTCGCGGCGTCGAAGTTGGTGACGCGGTGGGCGTTGGCCTTCGCCTCGCCGTGGAGGGCGCGGGCCTCTTATTCGAGTACGGCGTCGTTGAGGCCCATGCGGGCCAGGATCGAGGTGACCCCGTCCGCGCTCTTGGTGTACGCGACCCACCTCCCGCGGCGCCGCACGACCCTGAGCGCCCCGACGGCATAGGCGGCGAGCCGGTGAACGAAGTCCTCGTCGCGGTGCACGAACTCGAGGTGGTGGCCGCCGCGCCCGCCGGGGCGGGTCACCGAGCCCGCGCCCTGGAAGGCGCCGCGGAGGTAAGCGGTCCGGTCCGCCGCCTTACGGGAGGAGCGGGCGAAGCGCAGCTCTTCGGCGGCCTGGATCGCCCCGTTTCCCTCCGTCCTGACGGCGTAGCGGGTGCGGCCGAAGCGGTCCGGCTCCGTCGGGGAGAGACGCGAGTCGAGACCGAACTCCGAGCGCCACAGCCGCACCACCGAGCGGGCGACGGCGGCGTTCGGGGTGCGGAACGTGAGACCCTCGTCGTCCCACGTTCCTGCCGCGTCGAGGAGGCCGGCGAGTTCGGTCCGGGCGGCGCGTCCCGGCTCGGAGGCGGCGTCCGACGCTAGCTGGCGGCGGACTTCAGAGGCGAACGAGGGCAGCCTCGCACACCTCCCCGGCCAGGCGGGCCGGATCGTGGCGCACCCCCGCCCCGTCGTCGGCGGAGAGCAGGTCGGCGGCCCGGACCCGCAAACCCATCGCGCGCATGACGTCGGCGTCCACCTCGACCGGCGCCGCCCGCTCGGCCTCGTAGCGGGCCAGGGTGCCCGGCAGGAGATCCCCCGAGTGGACCAGCACGTCGGTCACGACCGGCCCGAGGTGGTCCGCTATGGCCCGCACGTGGTCGGAGACGGCGAAGCCGTTCGTCTCGCCGAGCTGCGTCATCACGTTGGAGACGTAGACTACGGGGCCCGCGAAGTCGTCCAGGGCCTCGCGGACTCCGGCGCCCAGGAGGGCCGGGATGGTGCTCGTGAACAGGCTGCCGGGGCCGAGGACCAGCACGTCGGCCGCCTCTATCGCCCGGATCACGCCGGGCGGCGCCTGCGCTCCCGCCGGCTCGACGGCGACGCGGGCGACCTCCTTGCCCGTCTCGTGGACCACAGACTCGCCGCGCGTCACCGTGCCGTCCGCGTAACGGACGACCAGCGTCAGGCTCTCCGTCGCGGCGGGGAGGACGCGGCCCTTGATGCGGAGAAACCGCGCGGCTTGCTCGACCCCCTCGCTGAAGTCCCCGGCCATGTCCGAGAGCGCCGCGATGATGATGTTGCCGACGCTGTGATCGTTGAGCTCGCCCGGCGCCTCGAAGCGGTAGTTGAAGACCTCGGCCAATCTCTTCCGGCCGGCCAGGGCCACCAGGCAGTTCCTCACGTCGCCGGGCGGGGCCACGCCGAGCTCCTGCCTCAGCCTCCCGCTCGACCCGCCGTCGTCGGCCACCGTCACCACCGCCGTGAGGTCCTTGACCCGGTCCCTGAGACCGCTCAGCAGCACCGGCAGACCCGTCCCGCCGCCGAAGGCGACGACCCGCAGATTTTGCACCCCTTGCATGGGGCACGAGTATACCCGCGCCGCGATGCTCCTACCCGGCGAGCGCCTCCCGGCCGTGGGGCGTGGAGAAGTCCAGGATCGGGCCCTTCGGCACGATGCGCGTCGGGTTGACGTTGCCGTGGCTGCGGTAGTAGTGCCTCTTTATGTGGTCCATGTTCACCGTCCCGGCGACGCCGGGGTACTGGTAAAGGTCGCGCAGGTAGCCCCACAGGTTCGGGTAGTCCACGATGCGCCTGAGGTTGCACTTGAAGTGCCCGTTGTAGACCGCGTCGAAGCGCACGAGCGTCGGGAACAGGCACCAGTCGGCCTCCGTGACGCGGTCTCCGCAGAGGTAGCGCCTGGCCCCGAGGACCTCCTCCCAGTGGTCGAGGGCGTCGAAGAGCTCGGTCACGGCCTCGTCGTAGGCCTCTTGCGTCGTGGCGAAGCCGGAGCGGTAGACGCCGTTGTTGACGGGCTGGTAGATGGCGTCTATGGTCGCGTCGATCTCTTCTCGGAGGTCGTCGGGGACGAAGCTTGTGTCGGTGGTGGAGATCCCGTCGAACGCGGTGTCCAACATGCGGACGATCTCGCGGGACTCGTTGTTGACGATGGTTCCGGCCTCTTTGTCCCACAGCACGGGCGTCGTGACGCGGCCCGTGTACGCGGGGTCGGCTTTGGCGTAGATCTCGCGCAGAAAGTGGGCGCCGTTCGCGTCGTCCGGGATGACGCCGGGTTCGTCGTGGAAGGCCCACCCGTCGTCGCCCATGAACGAGCCGACGGCCGAGAGCCCGATGGCGTCTTCGAGGCCTTTGAGCTTTCGCATGATGGCGGTCCTGTGGGCCCACGGGCAGGCCCAGGCGACGTAGAGGTGGTAGCGACCCGCCTCCGCCGGGAAGCCGGTGCCGCCGTCCGAGGAGATCCAGCTTCTAAAGCTCGTCGTGGACCGCTCGAAGCGGCCGTTCTCGCTGGCGAAGCGTTTCTCGGTCTTCCATTCCCCGTCGACCATCATGCCGGGCATCGCGGCTCCCTGTCGTAGGTTTCAGGCATCCGGCTTCAGGTTACAGGTTTCGCGCCGGGCGGGGCGTGAGGGCGCCCGCACTAGCGCGCGCTTTTGGCGCGTCCGATGCCGCGGCCGTAGGTGAGGCGGCGCCAGAGCCACTCGGCCGGGCCGAACCGGAAGCGCGCGAGCCAGGGGCGGCTCCAGAGAAGCTCCAGCGCCCACACGACCACCATCGCGCCGACGGCGAAGCCGACGCTCGCGCTGCCGTAGAAGCCCAGGCCGTAAAAGAGGCCCGTCAGGAGGAGGCTCTGGGCGAGGTAGTTAGTCAGGGCCATGCGGCCGACGGACGCCAGCCTCGCGAAACCGGAGGAAGAACGGAGGAAGAGTAGGGTGACGAGTCCCATCCAGCCGAGGGCCATCATCGGGGCTCCGACGTACCACGCGGTCTCGACTCCACGCCCGAAAGCCTAACGCCTATCCCGTCCCGACGCAGGGGCCGCTAGTGCTTCTCCAGGTCCCGGTGTCGGACGAACAGGTCGATGCCGGCGCCCGCTTCCCGCAGGCGCTTCGCCAGCTCCTCGGTGATGGCGACCGAGCGGTGGCGTCCCCCGGTGCAGCCGACGCCCAGGGTGAAATAGGTCTTGCCTTCGGCGTCGTAGCGCGGAACGAGGAAGGCGAGGAGCTCGGAGGCCTTTTGGAGGAACTCCTGGCAGTCTTCGGAGCCCAGGACCGCGTCGCGGACGGGGGCGTCGTGGCCGGTGAGGGGCCGGAGGTCGGGGTTGTAGTGGGGGTTCGGGAGGAAGCGCACGTCGAGGAGGGTGTCCACGTCGAGGGGGGTGCCGTGTTTGAAGCCGAAGGAGGTCATGCTGACCGTCAAACGCCCCGAGAACGACTCCGCGAGCCTCTTGAACCGCAGCCTGGCATCCAGCGCCGAGTAGCCCGAGGTGTCCACGATCAGGTCTGCCATCTCCCGCAGCGGCGCGGGGTCCCTCCGCTCGCGCCGGATGCCCTCTACCACCTCCCCGTCCGTCGCCGCCGGATGCGGCCTCCGACTCTCCTTGTACCGCCGCACCAGGCTAGGATCGTCCGACTCGATAAACAGGATCCGGTGGTCCCACCCGCTCTCCCGCTCCACGGCCTCCAGGCTCCGCTCCAACTCCTCCCCAAAGTACCGCCGACCCCGGATATCCATAACCGCCACAACCCCGTCGGGCCCGCCGTTGCCCTCGGCCGTCGTCTCCATAACGGCCGGCAACATGCGCGGCGGCAGGTTGTCTATGCAGAAATACCCGGCGTCCTCGAAGGCCTGCAGGGCATTAGACTTCCCCGCCCCGGAGAGCCCGGTGATGATAACGATGCGCCGTTTGTCCGCGACCGGGGAACCCTCGACCAGCGCCGCCTCGTCCGTCACGCCGCCTCTAACCGCCCCTCCTGCGGAGAACAAGCCATCTCGGCCCGGCAGACTAGCACCGCCAAACCAACCTTGCAACGCAAACCCGCATATTTAAAGGACATTTAAAGCATTTCGGCCGACCGGAGAACACCACCCGACCCTACAGAGCCCGCAACAACACCCGCATCGGCCCGCGGGCCATGCAACCCCGAACGCTCTCCCCCATCCAACCTACACCGCCCACCAGGGGTCTAGCTGAAAGCTTTCGAAGGAGGCGTGCCGAAAAGGCCCGTCAGGGCACGTGCTGAAAGCGGAGGCGAAGCCGGAGCGTGCTGAAAGCGAAGCCCGAAGGGCGCAGCGTGCGGGGGCCCCGCCGCCGCGGGCGGCCCGGGGCGCCCCCCCGGCGACCCGACGGGG
>CAXUFZ010000294.1:0-4759 GCA_964250345.1 uncultured Rubrobacteraceae bacterium | reverse complement strand
GCGGGTCGAGGTCGGCGTGGAAGGCGGCCTGCTCCGCGCGCGGGTCTCCGACGACGGGCGCGGGTTCGACGCCGGGAGCGCGCGGGCCGGCATGGGGCAGTATTCCATGCGCCAGCGGGCCCTCGACCTCGGCGGCGTCGTCGAGGTCGAAAGCAAGCCGGGCGCGGGCACGCGCGTGCGTTTCGAAGTCCCGTTGCCGTCCGGCGGGTAGGCGGCTGGATTTTTGGTACAAACGTGCGGATGAAACGTTCGAGGCTCGACTATCGTATGGAGGACGCGCCGTTCCGCGCGGGGCGGGCGCGGCTCCATGATCCGGGGGAGAGACGGTGACCGTAGAAGGCGGCGTGGAGGCAGAGAAGACCCGCATACTGCTGGTGGAAGACCACGCCTCCTTCCGGCAGGCGCTGGCCTTCATGTTCGAGCGGGAGGACGAGTTCTCCGTGGTGGGCCAGGCCGGCTCCCTGGGCGAGGCGCGCGAATTTCTCGGTGGGTCCCCCGACGCCACCGACGTCGCCGTCTGCGACCTGGCGCTCCCCGACGGGGACGGGTTCGGCCTGATCGAGGAGCTCGCGTCCAAGGACAGCAAGGTCACGACCCTGGTCTTGAGCGCCAGCCTGGAGCCCTCCCGGTTCGCCCGCGCGGTCGAGGCCGGCGCCTCGGGCGTCCTGCACAAGGCGGCGGCGATCAGCGACATCGTGGACGCCGTCAGGCGCCTCCGGGCCGGGGAGGCTTTGCTCTCGCCGGCCGAGATCATCGACATGCTGCGCATGGTCAGCCGCAAGCGCCAGGAGGAGCTCGAAGCCCAGAAGGCCATAGAGCGCCTGACCCCCCGCGAGCGTGAGGTGCTGCAGGCTCTGGCCGAGGGCCTGGACAGCAAGACCATCGCGGAGAAGCTGCACATCACCGTAGAGACCGAGCGCACCCACATGGTGAACATCCTCGGCAAGCTCGGCGTCCACTCGCGCCTGCAGGCCCTCGTCTTCGCCGCCCGGAACGGCGTCGTCGAGATACGTTAGGGAGGTTTTGAGGTTCTGAGGGGGGGGATCCTGGGGCTTCCGCGGGTTCCGCTGCTCCCCGACTTTGAGAGCACTCCGATGATGCTTCGGGTTCCAACGGTGCGACCCTAAGAACCTCGATGCCTTAGAGCCTAAAAGCCTCGATCGCGTCCGTGCTAAACTTTCGCGCGGTCCAGGCCGACCATCTCCGGCCAAGGCGGACCTTTGGACGTTCCGGGGCTGAGCTTAGGGGGAAGCTTGCGCGAACCGATGGGCGACGAACCAACGAACCCCGCCGGAGACGGGCTACGGATCCTGCTCGCCAACGAGCCGCGCGCGTACCGCGAGAGCATCGCGGCCGTCCTCGGGCACCTGCGCCCCGGCTTCGACGTCGAGGTCTCGGAGCCAGAAGACGCCGAAGACCGCGTCCGAACCTTTCTGCCGGACGTCGCGATCTGCGACCGCGCGACCGGCGCCGTCGGGGAGCTGGTGCCCGTCTGGGTGGAGCTCTACCCGGGGCAGTCCTCCCGCTCGGTCGCCTCCGAACGCGGGCGCCTCACGGAGTTCCCGGAGATCCGGCTCGAAGACCTCCTCGGCATCGCCGACCGCGCCGCGATCGCCGCCCGCCGTCCCGGCGGCTAGCCCAAAGCGGCTAGGGAAAGCTCCTTGTTTTTCACGATGCCCCGTCCGATGATCGTGCCTAGAATACGCGCCGTGGGGGGCATAAGGCACATCCTGGTGGCGAACGAGCTGGCCTCTTACCGGCAGAGCGTCGCGGCCGTACTGCGGGCCATGCTGCCCGATCTCGAGGTGTTCGAGGCCGATTCGGGGGACCTCAACCGGGAGGTCCTGCGCCTCCGGCCCGAGATGGTCATCTGCAGCCGCCTCACGGCGGTCGTCCGGGATCGGGTCCCGAACTGGGTCGAGCTCTACCCGGACTGCGCGCCCTTCTCCACCTTCTTCGTCGCCGGCGAGCGCCGCGCGATGCAACAGGTCGAGCTCACCGACCTGCTCCTGGCCGTGGACCGCGCCCGGCCCATCCCCGCCACGGCCTGACGTCGGGAGGACGCCCGAAGCCCCGGGCTCTTTGCCGGGTTCGTTCTTCGCGGGCCGCCAGAAATCACGCATTTGCGTGATGTGTCGGTTCCCGCCCGATGGGATCTTACCGAAAGACCACGGACCGGAGAGGTGGGAGCGCGCCGTTGGCGGAGGACGTTTGGGATAGGGCGGGGCTTTGACCGGCGGGTCGTCGGCCGCCCGCTACGGCGTGGCGGTGGCGGCCGTCGGGGTCGTGGCGGCGGTCAAGCGGTTCGTCGACCCCTTGCTCGGGGTCGAGAGCCCCTTCCTGCTCTTCGTCGTGGCCGTCATGGTCGCGGCGTGGCTCGGGGGGGCCGGACCCGGGCTGGCCGCCACCGGGCTGGCGGCGCTCGTCGGGTCCTTCCTGTTTCTTCCGCCGCCGAACTCTGTTCGCATAGACGGTTTCGGGAACTTCGTGAACCTGGCCCTCTTCGTCGTGGAGGGCGTGGTCATCAGCGCCATCGTCGCGTCGATGCACGGGGCCAGGCGGCGGTCGGAGGGGAGCGCGGTCCGGGCGAGGCGGGAGCGGGAGAGGTCTGAGCGGAGCGAGGAGAGCTTCCGGCTGCTCCTGGAAGGCGCGAAGGACTACGCCATCCTGATGCTCACCCCCGACGGGCGCGTCGCGAGCTGGAACGAGGGAGCCCGGCGTATCCTGGGCTACGCGGAGGAGGAGATCCTGGGCGAGCCCTTCGCCGTCTTCTTTACCCCCGAAGATCGCCGGGACGGCCTGCCCGAACGGGAGCTGGAGACGGCGATCCGGGAGGGCACGGCCTCCGACGACAACTGGGTCGTGCGGAAGGACGGCACGCGCCTGTGGGCCAGCGGCTCGACCAGCCTCCTGCGGGACGAAGCGGGAGACCTGAGGGGCGTGGTCAAAGTGATCCAGGACAGGACCGAGGCCCGGCGCGCGGAGGAGGAGCTCCGCCTGAGGGACCGGGCCATCGCCGCGAGCGCGAACGGCATCGTCATCTCGGACCCGAACCTCCCCGACAACCCCATCGTCTACGTCAACCCGGCCTTCGAGAGGATGACCGGGTACGCGGCGGACGAGGTCGTCGGGCGGAACTGCCGTTTTCTGCAAGGGGAAGACCGCGACCAGCCCGGGATCGGGGAGCTGCGGGCGGCGATCCGCGAGGGGCGCTCCTGCGAGGTCGTCATGAGGAACTACCGGAAGGACGGTTCGCTGTTCTTCAACGAGCTCTCCGTCTCGCCGGTCTTCGGCGATGACGGCGGGATCAGCCGCTTCGTGGGGATACAGGACGACGTGACGGAGCGTATGGAGGCCCAGGAGGAGCTCGAGCGCAGCGAGGAACGCTACCGGGCCGTCATCGAGCAGTCCGCCGAGGGCATCTACCTGCTCGACGCCGAGAGCCGGCGCCTGCTGGAGACGAACCCCTCGTTCCAGGCCATGCTCGGTTACGGCGCCGAGGAGCTGCGCGGGATGGAGCTCTACGGGCTCATGGCCCACAGCCGCGAGGATGTCGACGCGAACATCGGGCACACGCTGGAGGCCGGGCGGCGGTTCGTCGGCGGGCGGACCTACCGCCGCAAGGACGGCGCGCTCTTGGACGTCGAGGTCGGCGTCAGCACGATCTCCTACAACAGCCACCGGGCGATCTGCGCCACCGTGCGCGACGTGACCGCCCGCCGAAAGGCCGAAGAGGCCCTGAAGCGGAGCGAGGAGCGCTTCCGCTCGCTGGTGCGCTACGCTTCGGACATCATCGTTGTCCTCGACGGGAGCGGCGAGATCCTCTTCGAGAGCCCCGCCGTCGAGCGCGTCCTCGGCTTCACGGCCGCCGAGAGGATGGGCGCCAACGCCTTCGACTACCTCCACCCCGAGGACCGCGGCCCCGTCGCCGACCGCTTCGCCAAGCTCTCCGAAGAGCCCGGCGCGCGCATCTCCGCCGAGTACCGGACGCGCAACAAGGAGGGCGACTGGCGCTCGTTCGAGGCCATCGGCGTCAACCTGCTCGACGACCCCGTCATCCGGGGCATCGTCGTCAACTCCCGCGACGTCACCGAGCGCAAGCGCACCGAGCAGGCGCTCGCCGAGATTCGGGACGCCGAGCGGGGCCGCATAGCCCGCGAGCTCCACGACGGCGTCCTGCAAGACCTCTCCTACACCGCCCAGGCGATGGAGGTCACCCGCGTGAAGTACGATGGCACGGGTGTCGAGAGCGACCTGGAGGAGGCCGCCGAAACCGTCCGCCGCGCCGCCAGGGACCTGCGCGAGTCGATCTACGACCTCCGCGTCTACCGGCACGGCCGCCAGAACGTCGCCCAGCTTTTCGAGTCCCTGATAGACCTCAACCGCCGCAGGATGCCGGGACGCGAGATCGAGGCCGACATAGAGCAAGACCTCTTCGAAAACCTCTCGGAGAGGGGCGGCATGGAATTGCTGCGCGTCGTCCAGGAGGCTCTGACCAACGTCCGCCGCCACTCCGGGGCGCGCCGGGCGCGCGTCGCCCTGACCTCCTCGAAAGACACCGTCCGCGTCGAGGTCTCCGACGACGGCCGCGGCTTCGACCCGGAGGCGCTCCCGCCCGGCGTCGGCACGCTCGGGATGCGCGAACGCGCCCTCGCCCTCGGCGGCCGACTGGAGATAGAGAGCGAACCCGGCTCCGGCACCACCGTCCGCTTCGAAGCCCCCCCGAACAACCTCAGGCGTTAGGTCGGCGCTCCGCGTC
>CAXUFZ010000293.1:0-4762 GCA_964250345.1 uncultured Rubrobacteraceae bacterium | reverse complement strand
GGGCTGAGGAGGGTCTGGAGGTGGTCAGGGGTCGGGAGATCACCGGGGGAGGCGATCTAGAACCGAGCTCCGCTCTCCCCTTCACCGACGCCGCGACGGGTGGCCCGGCCGTGCTCGTTCGCTTGCAGGACGGGGCGTTCGCGGCCTACTCGGCCGAGTGCACGCACCAGGGCTGCACCGTCTCGTACGCAAACGGTGCCTCCGGCGGCGGCTACCTGGGTTGCCCGTGTCACAACTCGGTCTTCGAGCCGGCCGAGGGCGGGCGGGTACTCTCCGGGCCGGCCGAGGCTTCGCTGGCGCGGATCCCGATCGAGGTCAGAGACGGGAAGGTCCTTCGGGCGTGAGCAAGACGGTGCTCGGCGAGGTCGAACGGCAAAGGAGAAACCAGTGAAGGACGGTATCCGCACCGCCGAGGCGGTCGGTCTGGCCAGGCACGGGGACTGGCGCCCGGGTCGTACACGCCCGCGCAAGCGACGGCCCTTCACGGTGCCTGCCGGCGACCGCCTCCGCGGCGGACCCTCCGTCCCAAGACGCAAGGCCTGTCGGAACGTCGAGACAACCGGAAGGAGAATCCGTTGATGCTGATCAGACTCGCCCTCCTCGCCCTTGGCCTGCAATTGCTCTTGGGGATCGTGCTCTTCGCCGGCTTGTACCCTGCCGTCGTGGTGCCGGTCCACGTGGTCTTGGGCCTGACGATCGTGGTCCTCGCGCTGATCGCGCTCCGCCCCGGCCGCGCGGGGCTGCCCGGTGGACCCCTGCAGACGTCCGCCTGGCTCGCGCCGCTCCTACCGCTGGCCCTGGGCCTGGGATTTCGCTTCGGCCTGCTCGACGGGACCGCGCTCGTGGCCGTGCACATGGCCCTGGGGTTGCTGATGTTGGGGCTGATGGTGGTCGTGCAAAGACGGGCCGGCGCCGGCTCGACGACGGGCGCGCCGAAGGCCGCCGGGTAGCCGTGACGGTCCGTGACGAGCGCACGGCGCGGAGGGAAAAGGGGCTCGTGCTGCCGTGAGCGCCGAAGAGCAGAAGCCTACGAACCATCCCGCGGACGGAACCCCCGACGAGTGGGACGGCGACCGGTTGGACGTGGAGGCGTACCTGGCCCGCGTGCGTCACCACGGGGACCTGAGCCCTTCCGCGGGAACGCTACGCGCCCTGCACCGGGCCCACGTCGCCGCGATCCCGTTCGAGAACCTCGACATCGTGCTGGGTAGGGGGATCTCCCTGGAGATCGACCGATTGCAAGACAAGCTCCTCCGTCGCGCGCGCGGAGGTTACTGTTACGAGCACAACCTGCTGTTTGCCGCCCTCCTCGAGAGGCTCGGGTACCGGGTGACGCGGCTGGCCGCCCGTGTCCAGCCCGGCAGGCCGGGACCGCGCGGGCACATGGTGCTCGTCGTCGAGACCGACGGGGGGCGGTGGCTCGCCGACGTCGGGTTCGGCGCGGGCTTGCTCGAGCCGATCCCGCTCGGCGGAGGCGCCGTCTCGCGCCAGGGCGGCTGGACGCACGGCCTAGAAAGGCGCGAGGGCGGTGTCTGGCTGCTGCGCTCCGCGGCTCCGGTCGGGTGGTCCGATCTCTACGCCTTCACGACGGAGCGGCAACACCTCGTCGACTACATTGTCTACAACCACTTCACCTCCACGCACCCCGCCTCGCCGTTCGTCGGGCGGGCCGTGGCGATCCGAACCACACCGGAGGTTCGGCACACCATCCGCGGCCGAGAACTCGTCAGCGCCCGCCCGGACGGGTCGACCGAACGGCGCGAGCTTACGGAAGACGAGTTCCCAGCCGTTCTCCGCGAAACGTTCGGTATCCTCCTTGAGCCCGAGGAGCTGGCGAGCGTGTGGCCCGGCGCGTGAGCCGCCACGCCAGGAAACGCGCCCGCTGGTGCCGCGCGACGATCGTGAACTATCGTCTCATGCGTCGCACCTATTCTCGTACGTCGTTTTCGAGACGGGTTTAATGCGGTTGTGGCGTGCTATGGGCTTCGGAGCGTTGTTGTGTTTTCGCGTCTCATAGACGCCGGTTTCGGAGAGGGTCGGGGCGATCGTCCCTATCTCGGGAGGCCTCCCGTTGCTGAGCGTCCCAAGAGATATGCTCACCGGTCGTGGCGCCGGCGGTCGCCCCTGCGCTGACCAAGATCCTGACCAAGACCGCGCGGCTATCCGGTGCGACCAACGGCGCCCGCGCTCCCAAGGGGCGCGAGCTTTTCGGCTCCGCAGCGGTCTACGACGGTCCGCGGCGGCCGGCGGCGGAAGCCCTTCAGTGACTCTGAACCACCTAATCCAGGTTCGAATCCTGTTCCGGCAGCCCCCGAAAGTCCGCGATAAAGATGAATCGCAAGCCGTGACGGGCTGTGGCGCGCGCTTTACCGCGCGGGGTTACCGGGCCGGTGGATCCGTCGGCGAAACCCGCTTTCGGCCCCGCGCGTATTACACTTGGGTGCAAACAACGGCATGTGTCGGATGCGTCCCCGGGCGGGGGCCGTCTGCTAGGAGGAGCACGGATGACGAGTGGCGCGAGGGCGGGGCGGAAGCCGGCCCGGTTGTTGGTGTTGGTCCTGGGTGTCGCGGTGTTGGCGACGTCGGCGGCCGTGTTCCTCGGGGCGCAGATCTCCGCCTCCCAGGCCGCGCCCGAGAAGCTCTCAAACGCCGAGCTCCTCGCCAGGGTGGCCCGGGCCGCGGACGAACCCCCCGAGTTCGGCGCCACGGTGACGGTCGAGCAAGACCTCATCCCCACCCAGCTCCTGAGCTCGATGGCGGGCGGGACCGAGAACGGCCCCGGCCTCGCCTCCGCGCCTCAGATCGCCCGCGTCTGGTACGGTGGCGGGGACCGCGCCCGGGCAGAGCTCCTCGGCGAGAACGGCGACAAGGTCTTCGCCAGGAACGGTGAGAAGGTCTCCTTCTACGACGGCGCGACGAACACCCTGCGCACCGGCACCGCGGCCGGCGAGCCCCGTCCCGAGGAGACCGGGGAGGCGGCGAGCCCGGCGGAGATCAGCAAGATGCTCGCCGAGCTTGAGGAGACGAGCGACCTCGACCAGGCGGAGCCGACGACCTTCGACGGCCGCCAGGCGTACGCCCTCACCCTGACCCCGAAGCGGCCGGGCTCCACGATGGTAGATCAGGCACAGGCGCTCGTGGACTCGGAGACCTACCTGCCGATCCGGTTCCTGCTCTTCGCCGACGGGACGGAGGAGCCGGTGCTCTCCTACGAAGTCTCCGGCCTCGACGTCGGGCCGGTCCCCGCCGAACGCTTCAAACTGCAGACCCCCCCGGGCGCAAAGGTGCTTCCCCTCAAGCCGGACGGGGGGCGCCCGGAGTTCCCCGCCCCGAACGGGAAGCGCGAAGGTGGCCCGGCCGATGGCGCGCGCGAGGTCGCCGGTGTCGCGGAGGCCCAAAGGTCGGTTGACTTCGGGGTGCGCCAGCTCGGGGAGGCGCCCGGCAACCGCGCCCTGGAAGGCACGTACCTGACGCCCGACGGCGGGGTGGTCCTCACCTACGGCTCGGGATGGGGGACGGTCGTCCTCTCTCAGGAGCCCGGCGGGAACGCCGCGATGCCCGGGGTGATACCGGGGGCGACGATGCCCGAGGGTGGCGGGATGAGCGGTACGGACGGCGTCATGCAGCTCCCGACGGTGGACCTCGGCGGTGGGGTGGAGGCGCGGGAGTTCTCGACCCCGGTCGGCACGGCGCTGACGTGGAGCGACAACGGCGTCTCCTACGCCCTCGCCGGCAGCGTCCCGGCCCCGGAGCTCGAACGGGCGGCCCGGGGGCTCCGGTAGCCCTTTGAGCGCGGCGTCCGTGAGTGGGGGGTCGCCGCCGACGGCCGAGTGGGCCCCCGCCCTGGAGGTGCGCGGGCTCACCAAGCGGTTCGGCTCCTTCGTCGCGGTCGAGGACCTGAGCCTCACCGTCAACAGGGGCGACGTGTACGGCTTCCTCGGGCCCAACGGTTCCGGGAAGAGCACGACGATACGCGCGGTTCTGGGCCTCGTGCGTCCGACTTCGGGGGAGATCCGGCTCTTCGGCCGGCCCGCCGCGGGCGTGGAGGGGCGTGCTGGCGTGGCGGGTTTCGTCGAGGCGCCGGGTCTCTACGAGTACCTCTCCGCCCGGGACAACCTGCGGCTCCTGGCCGCCGCCGACCGGCGCAAGAAGGGCAGCCCGCCGATAGAGGGCGTCCTGGAGACCGTGGGGCTCACGGAGCGGGCCAGGGACAAGGTGAGGGCCTACTCCCAGGGGATGAAGCAGCGGCTGGCGATAGCCGCCGCGCTCCTTCGGGAGCCGGAGTTCCTCATACTCGACGAGCCGACCAACGGCCTGGACCCGGCGGGGATGCGCGACGTGCGGGCCCTGGTGCGGAGGCTCTCCGGGGAGGGGCTGACCATCTTCCTCTCCAGCCACCTGCTCTCGGAGATCGAGCAACTGTGCAACCGGGTCGCCGTGGTGAGCCGGGGCCGCCTGGTGACCGAGGGCGGGCTGCGGGAGGTCCTCGAAGGGGTCAAGGGCCGCCCGAGCTACCGGCTCCTCGCGGACGACCCCGAAGCGGCGCGCCGGACGATCGCGGCCTCCGGCCTGGGCGTCGAGATACCCGACGCCGACGGCGGGGGGGAGCCCGTAGAGGTCCGGCTGACGACCGGGCCCGAGGGCGCCGGACCGCTGGTGCGCGCCCTCGTGGAGGGGGGCGTCGAGGTGCGGGCCCTGGTGCCCGAGCGGGCCGGTTTGGAGGACCTCTTCCTGCGGCTCACGGAGGACGGGTCCCCGGGAG
>CAXUFZ010000292.1:0-4768 GCA_964250345.1 uncultured Rubrobacteraceae bacterium | reverse complement strand
GGCCCCCGTCCCCACCCCGAACCTCGCCCGTCTGGCGGAGAAAGCCTTCCGCATCGACAACCACATCGTCGGCAGCCTCCCGTGCATGCCGGCGCGGCGCGAGATCTTCGCCGGCCGCAAAGAGTTCCTCTGGCGCCCCTGGGGCCCCCTGGAGCAGTTCGACAACCGCCTCCCGGGACTGCTGGAAGAGAACGGCTACGCGACGAACATCGTCACCGACCACTACCACTACTGGGAGGAAGAATCGGGCGGCTACATCCAGTCCTTCCAGGGCGCCGAGCTCGTCCGCGGCCACGAAGTGGACTTCTGGAAGGGTCCCGTCCCCGACGAGCCCGTCCCCCGTTGGGTCGAGAACATCGAGCGCTGGCGAGATGGCGACTGGCCGCGCCGCTACTACGGTAACGTCAAGGATTTCAGAGGCGAGGAGGACTATTTCCCCGCCAGGGTCTTCTCGGGCGCGGCCCGCCGGCTGACGGAGAGGGCGGCGACGCGCGACGAACGGCCGTTCTTCTTGCAGGTCGAGTCCTTCGACGTCCACGAGCCTTTCGACGTGCCCGAGCCTTACGCCTCGATGTTCGGCGACGCCTCGGGTAGGGACAGGTTCACCGTCTGGCCGCCCTACACGGACAGCAGGGGACTCTCGCGGTTCATGGCGGGAACCTCGGGGGAGGAGCTGGGCTTTATCCGGTCCCAGTATTTCGGAAAGCTGGCGATGGTGGACCGTTGGCTCGGGGTGCTCTTCGACCGTCTCGACGAGCTCTCGTTGTGGGACGAGACGGCGGTCGTCCTCACCACCGACCACGGTCACGACCTCGGCGGGCGTGGCGTCTTCGGCAAGCAGTACCCGCACTTCGACTTCCACGCCAACATCCCGCTCTTCGTCTGGCATCCCGGGAAGCCCGGGAACGGGGCGTCCATCGAGGCCCTGACCCAGACCGTGGACCTGTTCTCCACCGTCCTCGACGCCGCCGGCGTCCCCGGCGTAGAGGCGGCCCACGGCCGGAGTGTGCTGCCGCTGCTGGACGGCGTTGCCGGGCCGGAGGCGCACCTGTACGGCACCTTCGGGCAGGGCGTCTGCGTCACGGACGGGGAGTGGACGCTCTTCAAGTCGCCGGAGAACGGGGGGCCGCTGAACTACTACTCGTCGCTGCTCTACAAGTCGCTCGTCCTCGACACCGTCGCCCCTCCGGCGGACAGCGGGCACTTCGTCCCCGGCGTGGAGTTGCCGCAGTGGCGGGTGCCGGTCGTGGTCGGGCCGGAGAGGATCAACCCGGAAGGTCTGACGGATTTTCTGTTCCACCGCGCCGAAGACCCGGGCCAGCAAGAGAACCTTTGGCACGAGGCCCCAAAAGAACGCGCGCGGATGATGGAGCTGGCCCGTGCCCTGATGTCCGACGAAGGAACCCCGCCCGAACAATACGAACGCCTGGGGTTGGATGCCTGACGCCGAATCGGTCCCGGCATCCGTCCACACCGCGCCGGAAACCGCGCAAAGCACGACGAGAGGAGTAGAGTAATGGAGAAAGATCCATCGCCGGGTCGTGAGGTACTGCCGGTCCCGGAACGGATGAACGGGCACGTGGCCTCTCCGGTGGACGTGCGTCGGGCGCCGGAGCCCGAACCGGCCGCCCCGTTGCGACCGCCCGAGGGCGCGCCGAACGTGGTGGTCGTCCTGGTCGACGACATGGGCTTCGGTGCCCCCAGCGCCTTCGGCGGCCCCTGCGAGATGCAGACGGCCGAGCGCCTCGCCGGGAACGGCCTTAGGTACTCGCGCTTCCACACCACCGCCCTCTGCTCCCCGACGCGCCAGGCCCTGCTGACCGGCCGCAACCACCACGCGGTCAACATGGGGACCATCTGCGAGCTCGCCACCCCCATCCCCGGCTACTCCTCCGTCCGCCCGGACAGCGCCGCCACCATTGCCCAGACCCTCAAGGCCAACGGCTACAACACGGCGGCCTTCGGCAAGATGCACCAGACCCCGGTCTGGGAGACGAGCCCCTCGGGGCCGTTCGACCGCTGGCCCACCGGCGAGGGCTTCGAGAAATTCTACGGCTTCGTCGCCGCCGAGTCCGACCAGTGGAACCCTGGCGCTCTCTTCGACGGCACGACCCCCGTCGAGAAGCCCGACGACCCCGATTACCACCTCAGCGAAGACCTGGCCGACCGCGCCATAGACTACGTCCGCCGGCAGCGGGCCATGACGCCGGACAAGCCGTTCTTCCTGTACCTGCCGTTCGGCGCGACCCACGCCCCGCACCACGTTTCGCAGAAGTGGGTCGAGAAGTACCGCGGACGGTTCGACGGCGGCTGGGATCGTCAACGCGAAGAGACGCTCGCCCGCCAGAAGGAGCTCGGCGTCGTCCCACCGGACGCCAACCTCACCGCACGTCACGAGGAGATACCGGCCTGGGACGACCTGTTCGAAGAGGATAGGCAGGCTTCGGCCCGCCTCATGGAGACCTACGCCGGCTTCGCCGAGCACACCGACCACCAGGTCGGGCGTCTGGTGGACGCGCTGGAAGAGGATGGAACGCTCGACAACACGCTCTTCCTCTACATCCTCGGGGACAACGGGGCGAGCGCCGAGGGCGGCATCCCCGGCTGCTTCAATGAGGCCTCGCTGTTCAACGGGGCGCCGGACACGGCGGAGGTGGTTGGGGAGCACCTGGACAAGGTCGGCGGTCCGCTGGCCTTCAATAACTACCCGGCGGGCTGGGCGCACGCCATGAACGCCCCCTACCAGTGGACCAAGCAGGTCGCCTCCCACTGGGGCGGGACGCGCGACGGCCTCGTCGTCCACTGGCCGGGCGGCATCTCGGCGCGAGGCGAGGTCAGGGACCAGTTCCACCACGTCATAGACGTCGTGCCGACGATCCTGGAGGCCGCCGGCCTGCCGCGCCCCGCGTTCGTGGATGGCGTCCAGCAGCAGCCCGTCGAGGGCGTAAGCTTCGCCTACTCTTTCGACGACGCGCGGGCCCCCGACCGGCACGTCACGCAGTACTTCGAGATGTTCGGCAACCGCGGCATCTACCACGAGGGTTGGACCGCCTGCACCAAGCACTCGACGCCCTGGATCTGGGTCCCCGACGAGAAGCCCCTCGACGACGATGTCTGGGAGCTCTACGCCCCAGACGACTGGACCCAGTCAGAAGACCTTGCCGGGAGTAACCCCGAAAAACTGCGCGAGTTGCGGGAACTCTTCCTGATCGAGGCGGCCAAGCGCAACGTCTTCCCGCTCGACGACCGCCGCGCCGAGCGCTTCAACTCCGACCTCGCCGGGCGCCCCGACCTGCTGGCGGGCCGGACCTCGATCACCCTCCGCCCCGGCATGACCCACCTCAACGAGAACACCGTCCCCAACCTCAAGAACAAGTCCCACGAGATAACGGCCGAGATCCTCGTCCCCGAAGGCGCCGCCGCCGGTGTCATCGTCGCCCAGGGTGGGCGGTTCGGCGGATGGTCGCTCTACCTCAAAGGGGGCGTCCCGACCTACTGCAGCAACTGGATCGGGCGCGAACGGACCTACGTCCGCGCGGAACGACCCCTAACCCCGGGCAAACATACGATACGCTTCGCTTTCGCCTACGACGGCATCGGGGTCGGCAAGGGGGGAGAGGGAACGTTGTACGTGGACGGCGAGAGGGTGGCGCGCGACCGGATAGCGCGCACCACCGCCTTCCAGTTCTCTCTCAGCGACCTCACGGGCGTCGGGAAGGACCTCGGCACCCCGGTAACGGAGGAATACGATACACCGGGCGGGCGCTTCACCGGCGAGATCGTCCGTGTACGAATAGATGCGGGCGCCGACGTCCACGACGACCCGCAAGGCCGGACGAGGGCAGCCCTGGCGCAGCAGTAGGGACCGGAGGCCCCGGCTGAAGCCGCCGTGCCCTCTCTGGGCGTGGCGCGAGAGGCAGACGAGGACCCTGCTCGCCCCGATTCGGGAGATGTTCTCCCGCCAGGCCGCGATGGCGAAGCTCCCGGGATCTTTCCGATGGGCGTGTCGGGCCGTCGAGAAACGGGCGTTTCGTGGTAGGGTGGTGCCATGATCGCCACGGTCGAGGACAAGAAGGCGGAGGTAGCGGACCTGTGCCAGAAGCACGGCGTGGAGAGGCTCGACCTGTTCGGCTCGGCCGCGGGGTACGGCTTCGACCCCGAAGAGAGCGACCTGGACTTCGTCGTGTCCTTCGAGCGGCGCGACCCTCCAAACCTCTTTCATAGGTACTTCGGATTGGAGGAGGACCTGGAAGCGCTCTTCGGACGTGGGGTAGATCTGGTAATGGAGGGCGCGCTTGAGAAGAGTCGACGCTTCGCCCGGAGTGTAGAGGCGACCCGCGTACCACTGTATGAGGCCTGAAGAGCGGATTCCAAAGTTCCTCGAGGACGTCCAGGACTGCGCAGCTTTTGTCATCGATGCCGCAGACGGCAAGGATCTCTCGGACTACGTGAACGACAGGATGTTCCGCCAGGCCATAGAGCGCAACCTGGAGATTATCGGCGAGGCGATGGCGCGCATAGCCAGGCTAGACCCGGAGACGGCATCTCGTATCGGCGAGCATCGTCGGATCATCGCGTTCCGTAACCGCCTGATCCACGGCTACGACGTTCTCGACGACGACTTGGTGTGGTCCACGGTCAAGACCGAGGTGCCGGTGCTCCTCTCCGAAGTCGAGGCGCTGTTGGCCGAGGAGTACGGTTCGTCCTAGCGCCGCCCTCTTATACCCTCGATGAGTACCTCCACGACTTCGGGGCGGGCGAACTCGGG
>CAXUFZ010000291.1:0-4770 GCA_964250345.1 uncultured Rubrobacteraceae bacterium | reverse complement strand
GGGGCTACGCGGGCGGGGATCCTGGCCGCCGCCAGGGCGCATTTTTCCCGCGAGGGCTACGACGGGGTGGGGGTTCGGGAGATCGCCGCCACCGCCGGGGTGAACGCGGCCCTCGTGAACCGCTACTTCGGCTCCAAGGAAGGGCTCTTCGCCGAGGCGGTGGCCGGGCAGTTCCGCCTTGGCGAGGAGCTCCTGGAAGACGGTCGCCCGGGGCTAGGAGAGAGGCTCGCGCGGTACGTGTTGCAGAAAGACGGGACGAAGGGCGGGTTCGACCCCCTGCTCGCCCTCCTTCGTTCAGCCCCCAACGAGCGGGCGGTGGCCCTCTTGCGCGAGGGCCTCGACGAACAGTTCGTCCGTCCCCTCGCGCGCTGGATGGGGGGCGAACGCGCCCAGGAGCGCGCGGGCCTCATAGCGTCCGACCTCTTCGGCCTCGCCTTCATGCGCGAGGTCGTGCGCAGCGCCCCGCTCACCTCAAAAGAGACCGAACCCCTGATCTCCCTCGTCGCCCCGGTCCTGCAATCCTACGTCGATGGGACGCCGCGTTAGAGAAGGGGTCTTCCGAAAATGTTTCTCCCCAAGAGCCCCGCCCTCGGCCCCCGGCAACCCGCGTCGGGACGGCCCTTCTAAGAAGCCCGGCGCAGGGGCTCACCAGGCCTGGCGATCCCCTCGGCCGGCAGCCAGACCTCGTAGCCGTTGTCCAGCCTGATGGCCGCGTTGACGGCGTCGTGGGAGACGTACCGCACCTCGCCCGGCCCGAGCGGGGTCTCCACCCGCTCGCCGACGGAGATGTCCACCAAAAACGCCTCCCTGAGCGCCGCGACGTAAGCGCGCGCCAACGAGGTCCCGGCGTGGGCCCCCTCGTCGCGCCGGTCGGCGACCAGGATGCCCGCGATGCGGTAAAGGTTCGCCCGCGAGACCTGCGAGATGACGCACGCCCGAACCGTCTGCAGCACCAACTGCCGCTCGAACTCGGAGTACTCCTCGCCGCTCCTCTTCAAGATGTCCATGACCCTCGGAAACGCCCGCCGCACCGCCTCCTCGACCGTGAGGCCGTTGATCCCACGCTTGTAAACGTGCGGGTCCAACCGCTCCTCCTCCCGCCGCCGCGGAACGCTGAGCCAGTCCTGCCTTACACTATTTCTCGTCTCTTCCATGCAAGGATTATACCTCACTGAGACTAGTGAAACCACACATATCTGCTGCAAACGGGCTTTTTCGATAAGTCGGTGAAGGCGGTGGATCGGTTGCGTTAAACTGACGGAAGGCCGAAGGACGGAGAGCGACATGAACCCAGACGAGTTTCTGCAGCGGTTAAAGCGTGAGGTTATCGGGCACCCGGCGTTGACGCATCCCTTCCTGGAGAGGTTCGGGGACGGGGACGTCGGGGCGGAGGGTGTTCGGACGTTCGCCGTGCAGTATTACCGGCATGTGAGGGTGAGCCGGTTGTACCTGGCGGCGCTCATCTCGAACTGCGGGCACGACGAGGGGTTGCAGCTCGCGCTCGCGGAGGTCCTCTTCGACGAGTACGGTGGGCTGAACCCGGACGAGACGCATCCGGCGTTGTACCGGCGGTTCCTGGGGGCGCTCGGGATCTCCGAGGACGAGTGGGAAGAGCCGGCCACGCTGCCGGAGATCCGGCTGTACATCTCGGCGCACCGGGAACTCTCGGGGCATCCCGATTTCAGGCTCGGGCTCGGCGCTTTGGGGCCGGCGAGCGAGTGGCCGGTGCCCCCGATCTACGTGCGGCTCGCCGAAGGCTTGAAGAAGGCGACGGGCCTGCCCGAAGGGGCGCTGGAGATTTTCACGAGCCACGTCACGATGGACGTGACCCACGCCCGCATCATGATGGACGCCATCGCCCCGTACGCCGGGGACGAGGAGGGCCAGGACCGCGTCCGCGAGGGCGCGATGCGCTCGCTCGACGCCCGCTCCGTGATGCTCGACGGCCTCTACCGCGCCGTCTACGAGGAGCCGGCCCCGCTCGCCAACGCCGCCAGGGTCGGGGGCCTCTAGGACTTCGAGGGCGGGGGGGCAAGCTGTTGTCCCTGGGAAGAACGACGCCGCGTTCTTGGCCCGTCGGTTGTGACGGGTTTCCGGGTCCCAGGGGCGGCAGAGGGGTATAACTAGCTCGTGCCCGAACTGCCCGAAGTAGAGACGATCAAGGGAGACCTCCGCGGGCTCGTCGTGGGCTCACGGATAGAGGGCGCGGAGTTGCCCGCCCCGGGTCTCGTGGAGCAGCCGGTCTCGGACGAGTTCGTCCGGCGGCTGGAAGGTACGCGCATCTCGGGAGCGCGGCGGCGGGCCAAGCACCTGATCGTCGACCTCGACTCCGGCGACGCGCTCGTCCTGCAACTCAAGATCGGCGGCCAGCTCCTACTCGTCCCCCCGGTCGAGAAACCTACGACGGCGCTCATGCTAATCCTGAGGCTCGACGGAAACCGACGGCTGTTCCTGCGCGACGAGACGGGCTTCACCCGGGCCCGGCTTCTAGACGCCGACGAGCTAGAGGAGCGACTGGCCGACCTGGGTCCAGAGCCCTTGAGCGATGAGTTCGTCCCCGGCTATCTCCGGGAGAAGCTCGGCGGGCGTCGGGCGCGCATCAAGGGTCTGCTGCTCGACCAGAAGGTCGTCGCCGGCGTCGGCAACATCTACGTGGACGAGGCCCTCTTCGACGCGCGGGTACACCCGACCCGCAAGGCCAACACGCTGACGGCGGACGAGTGGACGAGGCTGCAGGACGCCGTGAAGGCGAACCTGGCGGCCGGCGTGGAGCATCGGGGGACTACGTTCAGTTTGTACAGGGACGTGCTCGGCCGCAAGGGCGACCACCAGAACCACCTCAAGGTCTTCTTGCGGACGGGCAAGCCGTGTCCCGGCGGGTGCGGCGGGAAAGTGGTCAAGGAGAAGGTGGGCGGGAGGGCGACGTTCCTGTGCCCCGCGTGTCAGCCGGAGGATGGTCCGGGGGAAGATGGACGGTTAGAATTGGGGTGAGGAGGTTTCGGGCATCGGGAAGAGGGCACGGATGCAACACTTGGGGCTTAGAAGCTGGTACTTGGAGCCGGACAGAAAGGGACTAGAAGATGGCTGAGAAGTTTGATCTGGTAATAATCGGCGGCGGGAACGCGGGGTACATACCCGCCATCCGGGCGAGCCAGCTCGGGATGAAGGTCGCCATGATAGAGAAGCGCGAGGGCGGTCATCTGGGCGGAACGTGCCTGAACGTCGGGTGCATCCCGACCAAGGCGCTCCTGCACACGGCGAACATCATGCACGAGGCGAAGACCGGGGCCGATTTCGGCGTCAACATCGGCGACGTAGAGCTCGATTATCCCCAGGTCGCCAAGCGCCGCGAGCAGGTCGTCACGCAGCTTCGCAAGGGCGTGCAGGGCCTTATGAAGAAGAACAAGGTCACCGTCTACAACGGCGTCGGGTCGTTCGTCGAGCCGAAGAAGATCCAGGTGGAGAACGACGAGGGGACAGAGGAGCTTGAGGCGGAGAACGTCCTCATCTCGACCGGCTCGGCCGTCAACTCGCTGCCGGGGCTGGAGTTCGACGGGGAGAAGATCATCTCCAGCGACGACATCGCGAGAGAGGACGAGGACTACCCGACGAGCATCATCATCTTGGGCTCGGGCGCCGTCGGCGTCGAGTTCGCGAGCATGTACAACGACTTCGGCACCGACGTGACCATCGTCGAGATCCTGGACCGCATCGTGCCGCTTGAGGACCCGGAGATCTCCGACGCCCTCAAGAAAGAGTACGAGAACCGCGGCATAAAGGTCCTGACCGCCACCAAGGCGGACCCCGAAAGCTTCGAGAAGACGGACTCGGGCGTCAAGATCCAGATAGCCAGCGCCGACTCCGGCGAGCAGGAAGACACCCAGGGCGAGGGCGGCTCATACGGCGGCGAAGACCCGCCGACCGGCGACGCGAACGGCGGCGGCGACACGCTCGAAGCCGAAGCCCTGCTGGTGGCCGTCGGCCGCAAGACCGTGACAGAGGAGCTCAACCTGGACGCGACCAACGTCGAGGTCGGGGAGCGCGGCATCATCCAGGTGGACGAGTACGGGCGGACCGCCGAGGACGGCGTGTACGCGGCCGGTGACGTGACCGGGGGCTACTGGCTCGCGCACGAGGCCGGGCACGAGGGCATCACCGCCGTCGAGCACATGGCCGGCGAGAACCCGATGCCTAAGGACCGGACGCTCGTCCCGCGCGTGACCTTCTGCCGTCCCGAGGTCGCCTCGTTCGGGCTCACCAAGGCGCAGGCCGAAGAGGAGGGTTACGAGGCCAACGAGACCAAGTTCCCGTTCCGGGCCATCGGCAAGGCGCTCATCGAGGGCGCGCCCAACGGCTTCGTCAAGATCGTCACCGACGCGGAGACCGACCTGATCCTGGGCATGCACGCCATCGGCCCCAAGGTCACCGACCTCATCACCGAGGGCGTCTTCGCCAAGCTCGTCGAGGGCACGCCCGAAGAGCTCGGCATGACTATCCATCCGCACCCGAGCCTCTCGGAGGTTATGGGCGAGGCCGCGATGGCCGCCGAAGGACATCCGATTCATTTTTAGCTTTTAGCCTTTGGCTATTAGCTTTTAGCAGCGGGGCCGGTACTCGCGGCCCCCTTCGCCTGACATGACCGCCGAGTTTTTCTACGGAGATCCTGATGCTCCGCGGCCCAACCGGCCGATCGGGGTGGGTGTGATCGCGCTGATCGAGCAGGATGGGATGTTGCTCCTGGAGAAGAGGAGCGATTGCGGGCGGTGGGGG
>CAXUFZ010000290.1:0-4776 GCA_964250345.1 uncultured Rubrobacteraceae bacterium | reverse complement strand
GTCCCCGATGGCGAGCGTCAGCCGTACGTCGCCCACGGTCACGCGGCCCCCGCCGGGACCCGGTCCCGCGCGCTGCCCAGGGCGTCCCTGACCCCGGCCACGAAGGCTTCTTCTTCAACCGGATCGAAGACGCCCAAGACGAACCGGTCGGGCCGGAGAAGCATCAGCCGGCCACGCGGGGCGCCGAGCCCGGGCTCGAGCAGCCCGGGGGCGGGGGCCCGGCCGACGGCCGAGGCGGGCGAGTTCGGGAGACGGTCTCCGAGCTTCAACGCGACCCGCGAGACCCCCAACTCGTTCCAGAACTCCGACCGCAACCCGGTGAACGCGTCCCGGCCCGGATCGACGGCGACGAGCGAGAACCAAGGGCCGAGTGCTTCGTCCAGCGGCGCCTGGCCGCCCGCGGCGAGCAGAACCCGTGGCTGGGGCAGCATCCGGCCGGCGAGGTCGCCGCCCGCAAAACCCTTCACGAGCAGACCGACCTTGTAGGCGGGCGCGGGCTTGTAGCGCATCTCCGTGAGGAAGCGCCTCACGGCGGGGAGCGCCGCCCCCGTCCTGATCGACGCGTCCCGCAGCCTGGCCTTCGTACGGTTCGTGGTCATCATGATGCCGCCGAGGCGCGTGGAGAGGCGGACTATCGCCTCGGCGTGGGGCCGGCGCTCCGCCTCGTAGGTGTCGAGCAGCCCGTCGCCCGCGCTGCCCTGCAGGACCGCGGCCAGCTTCCAGGCCAGGTTCGTGGCGTCGCGCATCCCGGAGTTCAGGCCCTGGCCGGCGAAGGGCGGCATCATGTGCGCGGCGTCGCCCAGCAGGAAGGTCCGGCCCCTTCGCCAGCGTTCGGCGACCAGCGCGTGAAACGTGTAGACCGCGCTCCTCACGATCTGCTCGGGACCGACCTCGCCCCGGAGCGGGGCCAGTAGCCGGCGCACGAAGGGGAGCGAGGAGGCGGTCTCGGGGTCCTCCCCCGGAAGGAGCATGAACTCGTAGCGGCAGCGCCCGGCTCGGCCCGGGACGACCACGCTCGGGCGGCGGGGATCGCCGTGGTGCATGGCGAAGCGCTCGTCGTGCGGGTCGTCCACGCAGTCGACCACTATCCAGGGCTGGGCGAAGGTTGTGCCGGTCATGCGGATGCCCTGGGCGTGGCGCACCGTGCTGCGGCCGCCGTCGCACCCGAGCAGGTAACGCGTCCGGACCGAACGGGTCGAGCCGTCGGAGGAGCGCACGCGGGCCGAGACGCCCCCCTCGTCCTGCCCGAAGTCCAGGATCGTGGCGGAGAACTCGACGCGCACCCCGGGGTACCGCCGGAGCCCCTCGAGCAGCATCCTCTCGAACTCCGGCTGGTCGATGGGGTTCTTGACCGGGTGGCCGAAGGCGGACTGGGCGGGGCCGCGCGCGTAGGCGAGCAGCTGGCCCCTGGCGCCGAAATATTTCGTGCCCGTCCCCGGCAAGACGACGCCCCGGGAGGCCAGCCCGAGCAGCTCGGCGCCCTGAAGGGAGCGCATCGCCTCGTCGTCGAGGCTCACGGCCCGCGGCTCCTCGACGGCGCCGGGGCGTCTTTCGACGACCAGCGCCTTTACGCCCGACTGCCCGAGCAGGTTGGCCGCGAGGAGACCCGTCGGACCGCCGCCGACGATCAGCACCTCGGGGTCGGGGCTCACGGGTTCCTCTCCCCGGATCGCTCCGGCGGGCGCGTCGGAGGAGCTCACTCGGCGACCACCTCGTTTTCGATCGCTCCCACGCCCGGGATCTCGACCCGGACGCGGTCGCCGGGCTGCAGGAACACCTGGGGGTCGCGGCGGTAGCCGACCCCGCCGGGCGTTCCGGTCAGTATCACGTCGCCAGGTTCCAGGGTGACGAACTCAGACAGCGCGGAGACGATGGTGGGCACGTCGAAGATCAAGAGCCCCGTGCTCGACGACTGCATGCGCTCTCCGTTGAGGTCGAGCGTGACGTCGAGCTTTCCGGGGTCCCCCACCTCCTCCGGCGTCACCAGGAAAGGCCCGAGCGGGGTCGACCCCGACCACGACTTGCCCTGCAGCCACTGGTGGGTCTTGTACTGGTAGTCGCGCATCGTCACGTCGTTGGCGACGGCGTAGCCGGCCACGGACCCGAAGGCGTGCTCCGCGGCGACGCGGCGGGCCGACCGGCCGATGACGACGGCCAACTCCGCCTCGTAGTCCACCTGGCCCGACTCGGGCGGCTTGACGATGGGCGCGTACGGTCCTATCAGGCTCTCCGAGAACTTGGTGAACAGGACCGGGTAGGTGGGCAGGTCCCTCTCCGTCTCCTCCACGTGGGCGAGGTAGTTGAGGCCGAGGCAGATTATCTTGCCCGGCCTTGGCACGGCCGGCAGCAGCTCCACGTCCTCGAGCGCGTGCGCCGTCCCGTCCTCCACCGGCGGGTCGGCGCGCAGGTCGGCGTCCGTGGTAGCACCTAGCTCGTCGATCCCGGCCAGCGGCCTGACCTCGCCGCCTTCGACGACGGCGGCGAATCGCCTCTCGCCGACCCGGCAGCTCGCGAACCTCACCGCGAATCTCCCGCGGGCTCCGCGACCGCGGCCTGCCCGTCCCGGCCGCCGGCGGCGGCCTCGCGCCAGTCGGCGCTCGGGCCTCCCCAGAGGTTCGTCGTCCGGGGGCCCACCTCCCACACGCGCGGCGTGTAGGCGGCCCGCTCGTCGTAGTACCGCTCCATCTCGCTGGAGAGCTCCACGTGGAAGCCGGCGCTGTCGTCGAAGAAGAGGAACAGGTTGTTGCCGGGCCCGTGCCGGCCGGGTCCCCAGCGCACCGGGACGTCCGTGGCGGCGAGCTCGTCGCACCAGGTCTTGAAGTCGCCCCAGCCGCCGAGCTCGAAGGCGTAGTGGTCGAGCCTCCCGGGGTCGTCGGAGTCCACGATGGCTACGGTGTGGTGCTCCCTGTTGCAGCGCAACCAGGCAAAGACGTCGCCCATGCGGTCCGAGATCCGGAACCCCAGGGCCTCGACGTAGAAGGCGACCATCTCGTCCATCGCCCGGCTGGCAAGGGTGACGTGGTCGATGCGCACGGGACGCCGCCCGGGGTCGGCGGCGTGTTCGCCGGAGCGGTCCACCCTCCCGTGGAGCTCTATCCTGTTGCCGTCCGGGTCCTCGACCTCGAACGTGTCCGGGTGGCCGCCGCCGGGCCGCCCCTCGACGCCTCTTACGCCCAGGCGCTCTAGCCGGTCCACGAGAGCGTCGAGGTCTCCGGGGTCGGGCACCTCGAGCGCGAAGTGGTCCAGCCCGGCCTCGCCGGGCGAGATCTCGAGCGCGTGATGGCCGAGTCCCCACCCGAGGCGGCGCCCCTGCTCGATGCGCTCGTGGGTGGTCATGCCAACCACCTCCTCGTAGAAGCGTTGCAGGCGCCCGGGATCCGGCGCCCGGAGGCCGACGTGCGACAGGTGGGCCCGGTACTTCGATTCTGCGTTCATGCGGTAATACCTTCCGATCCAGGCTCCTGATCCGGGTACCCCGGGCAGATCACTCGCGCGACGGCGCGTCTCGCCCGATGGTCGGCCGCGCTGTCCCGTGTCCGCGTGGCGTGCCAGGGGTGCACGCAACCGAGGCGGATGCTTCGGCAAGGAAGTCGACGTCTTCCGTCTCGGGTCCCAGCGCGGCCCCCGAGAGAGTCAGAAGACCCCCCAGCGCGAGGATGGGCAGGATCGTGTATTCCGGGGACAAGGTCACCACGCCGAAACCGGTCACCGCTACCACGGTGGTGCGTTTCCTGCCCATCTCGTCCGCAAGGCCACCAAAGATCAAAGCCCCCACGGGACGTCCGATCAGCGTCGCCACGAAAGCCAGCGCCACGAGGATCGCCGCCGCGGAGACGGGGATCTCTGGTGAGAAGAAGTAGACCAGGACCGGGGCCAGGGCAAGGAGGGGCATGTGGATGCCGAAACCGTCGACCAGGAACCCCCGAAAGCGCCCCTGATCGCCCGCGCGCCCGCGGGTTCAACGTCTCCACCTGCTGCCTGGCCATCTCTGCGCCCTCCTTCGTTTCCCACACGGGATGCTAAGCGGGCGAGAACAAGAAGTCCAATATATCTTTGTGCACACGGTAATCTCTATAGCTTATAATTGGCCGTGTGGAGCTGAGGCACATGAGGTGTTTCGTGGCGGTGGCCGAGGAGATGCACTTCGGCCGGGCCGCCGAGCGGTTGCACGTGGCGCAGTCGGCGGTGAGCCAGCAGGTGAAGCGGCTGGAGAACGAGCTCGGCGTGGAGTTGCTCACGAGGAACAGGCGTCGGGTCTCGCTCACCGAGGCCGGGCGGGTGTTCCTGGACGAGGCGAGGCGCACCCTCTGGCAGGCCGAAAAAGGGGCGGAGGCGGCCAAGAGGGCCTCGCGCGGGCAGGTCGGGAGGCTCGTGGTCGGCTTCATCGGGCCCACAACCTACAGCATAGTTCCAGAGGTTCTGGGGGTCTACCGCAAGCGCTTCGCTGACGTCGAGTTGGTCCTGCACGAGTGGACCTCGGCGCAACAGACGGAGCGGTTGCGCGAAGGGTACCTCCAGGTCGGTTTCGTGCGCTCGCCGGTCGATCTGGGCGCGCTGGCGGTCGAGCACACCTTTCGGGAGCCGGTGGTGGTCGTGCTCCCCGAGGGGCACGCCCTGGCGACCCTGGACGAGGTGCCCGTGGCGATGCTCGCCGACGACCCGTTCATCTTCGTCCCGCGCCACAAAGAGCCGCACTCCTTCGACCGCTACATAAGCCTCTGCCGGCAGGCCGGCTTCACGCCCCGGGTCGTCCAGGAGTCGTACCACGTGCACATC
>CAXUFZ010000289.1:0-4800 GCA_964250345.1 uncultured Rubrobacteraceae bacterium | reverse complement strand
GGTTGGGGAGAGGAGAGGTTGCGTTGGGCTTACGGGGCAGGTTGGTTTGGGGGCTTCGGTGGGCGTTGCTGGCCGTTCTCGCGGTCGTGGTCGTGGTGGGGTGTGCGGCTGATAGCGAGGGGCCGGCGAACGCGGACAAGCCGCTCACGCAGGAGCAGCGGGAGCAGGCCGAGGCGCTTGGGTTGGATCCTGAGAAGCCTTACGCCGGGACGGAGTTGAACTTTCTTATCTGTTGCGCCGATGCGCCGCAGTTCGCCGACCTGACGGAGTTGAGCGACAGCGAGTTCACGAAGCTGACCGGCATCTCGGTCAAGTGGGGCAACGTGCCCTTCGGTTCCTTCCAGCAGAGGGTCGTGACGGAGGCCACGACGGGGGGCGGCGCGTACGATCTGGTGGCCTGGGTGGACTCGTGGGGACCGTCCATACGGTCTTCTTTGGTTCCGCTCGACGACAAGATCGAGCAGGACAACATCGACATGGGCGACTTCCCACCCGCGTACCAGGAGGCCTCGACCATAGGCTCCGAGGACGGCACGTACTACGGGATGCCGCTGCGCGGGCACGCCTTCACGTACTTCTATCGCGAGGACGTCTACAACGACCTGGGGTTGCAGCCCCCGAAGACGTGGGACGAGTTCGTGGATCAGGGCGAGCAGATCAATCAGGAGACGGACCTGTACCCGACCTCCATGTACTACAGCAGGACCGCCGGGCAGAACGTGTTCATGTGGCTCGACATGCTCTGGGGCAACGGCAGCGACGTCTTCGATGAGGAGTTCCGCCCGACCTTCAACGACGCCGAGGGCATGGAGGCCACCGAGCTGTACGTCGACTTCCTGCGGGAGTACGAGATGACCCCGCCCGCCTCGGTCTCGTGGGACGAGGTGGAGGGGCAGCAGGGGCTCGGCAAGGGGCAGGCGGCGACGTTCATGGGGTGGTCCTGGATCTACAGCTCCCTCACCGGCCCGGACGCCTCGGAGAACGTCCGCGACAACGTCGCGTTCTCGACCCCGCCCGTCTGGGAGGGCAAGGAGCCCGTCAACTACGGCTACCTCTGGCCCACGGGCATCCTCGAGAGCTCGCAGAACCAGGACGCCGCCTGGGAGTACCTCAAGTGGATGACCCACGCGGATACGGAGAAGCAGACCCTCACGGGTCCCCAGCCCAGGGACATCGCCTCCGTCCACCTCTCCAACCTGCGCGACCCCGAGGTCAACGAGCTCTCCAACGGCCTGCACAGGACCCTCGCCGACACATTAGGCGACTCGCGGACCACGCCCATGATCGAGGAGTGGCCCGAGGTCCAGGAGATCCTCAGCACCGCCCTGAGCGAGATGGCCGGCGGCGCCGACGTCGAGACGACCCTCGACGACGCGGCCACGCAGGTCGAGCGCATCATGGAGCGCGAGGGGTACTACGACTGACAGCGAACTCGGGAAGGGGTTCGGCACGTCCGTGCGTCGGGAGTCGGGAATCGGGAGTCGGGAGTCGAAGGGGGCGCGAGCTCAGGGCCGTTTGACGCCCCCGCGTTTCCTGCTAGTGGGGGGTGGCGATGCGTAGTAGGTGGGCCAAGTACTGGTATCTGGCTCCGGCGCTGGTGGTGCTGCTCGCTACCATCACGTACCCCCTCGGGAGCGCCCTCGTCACCAGCTTTCGGGAGTGGCAGCTCAACGAGTCGCCCACGCCGGGGGCCTTCGTCGGGCTGGAGAACTACCGGCGGGTGCTCGGTGACTCCGGCTTCTGGAACAGCGCCGGGGTGACGGCGCTCTACAGCGTGATGTCCGTCAGCCTGACCATGCTCATCGCGCTCGCGATAGCGCTCGTCTTGCAAGGGCCGGGAAAACTCAAGGCCTTCGCCAAGACCATGCTCATCTTCCCCTACGCCGTGGCCCCCGCCCTCAAGGGGTTCTCCTGGCGTTTCATGCTCAACGAGAACTACGGCGTCTACGACACCATCCTGGACACGCTGGTGCCCTTCGCCGGGGGGATCGTGTGGCTCGGCGAGCCTTTCTGGGCGTTGCTCGCGATAGCGCTCTCGGAGGTGTGGGGTTGGGCGCCCCTGATCGCACTGATGTTCATCGGCGCTCTGGGCTCTATCGACCCGGAGGTGCAGGAGGCCGCCAGGGTCGACGGCGCGACGGGCTTGCAGTTGTTCTTCCGCATCACCCTGCCGCTGCTCGCCCCCGTCATCCTCGTCGCCATGCTGCTCAAGACCATCTGGTCGCTCAAGCTGATAGACCAGGTCGTCACCATGACCGGCGGGGGTCCCGGCAACTCGACCGAGACCTTGAACTTCTTCGTCTACCGGCAGGGCTTCTCGTTCCTCGACATGGGCTACGCCTCGGCGCTGGCCTGGATCTCCGTCCTCGGCATCGCCATCTTCACCGTCTTCTACGTGAGGATCATGCGCAGCCAGGGGTCGATCTAGCCGTGAGAGACCGACGCGAGAAAGGGGACGATCCCCGTTGAGCGCTTTCCAGGACGCCGGACGGACCCCGGAGAAGTCCTCCGGCCGGAGCATGGGCATGATGGTTCTCGGGAGGATAGGCTTCTACGCCGCCGTCTCGCTCATCCTGTTCTTCTGTTTGTTCCCGATCTTCTGGATGCTGATCACGGCGTTCAAGCCCGTGAGCGAGGTCTACTCGACGAGCGTGATCTTCCGCCCGACCCTCCGGAACTTCAACATTATCTTCAGCGAGCCCCTCGACTTCGGGCCCCTGATCGCCAACAGCCTCATAGTCGCGCTGGCGACGACGTTCATAGCCATACCGATAGCCCTGGCCGCCGCCTACGCGTTCTCGCGCATCCGGTTCCGCGGCAGCACCGCGCTGCTCGTCGTGATCCTGGCGACCCAGTTCATCCCGCCGGTCGCGATAGCCCTGCCCATCTTCAACTTCTACAACACCTTCGGCCTGACCGACACCCTCGCCGGCCTCGTCATCGTGAACCTGGCGATCATCGTCCCGTACTCGATCTGGATGATAAAAGGCTTCATCGACGCCCTCCCGGAAGGCATCGAAGAGGCCGCCTTCATCGACGGCTGCGGCGAATATGGCGTCGTTCGCCACGTCACGTTCCCCCTGGTCATGCCAGGCATCCTCATCTCCGCGACCTTCGCCTTCATCCTCTCCTGGAACGAGTTCCTCTTCCCCTTCCTGCTGACGAGGGACGCGGCGACAACCCTGCCCGTAGGACTCCTCTCGACCCAGGGGACCAGGGGCGTGCTGTGGGAGCAGATGTCCGCGGGCGGGATGCTGGTGCTGGTCCCGGTCCTCATAATGTCCCTCCTCATCCGCAAACATTTCATCGAGGGCATCACCATGGGCGCGGTGAAGTGACGGGGGCTCCGCTTCGTTCCGCCCTCGGGAGTCGGGAATCGGGAGTCGGCAGTCGTAAACCCCAAGGCTCTTTCCGACTCCCGAAGCGAGCGAAGCGAGCGCCTCCCGACTCCCGACGAGCGGAGGCCACGAACCCCGCCCGGGTCACGCCAGCGCGGTAGACTGCGTGCCGACGGCGGGTATCTCTATTGGCGGGCTCCGTCCGCCGGGACGGTGTGGGGTTTGGGTGTCACGAGCAGGGACGTAGCGAGGGAGGCCAGCGTCTCCCAGCCGACGGTCTCGCGGGCGCTGGGCGGGGACCCCAGGATCTCGTCCGCCACCCGCGAGCGCGTGGTCGAGGCCGCCCGCCGCCTGGGCTACTTCCCGAACGTCGCGGCCCGCACCCTGATCACCAACCGCACCCACACGGTCGGCGTGGTCGTCGGCGACGTGGGCAACCTCTTCTTCGCCGAGCAACTGAACGCGCTCTACGGCGAGCTCCAGCGCAACGGCTACCGCACGGTCCTCTTCCAGGAGGGCGCGGACCACAAGGAGACCGGCGAGGACGTCCTCCCCTTCCTGTTCGGCAACGCCCTCGACGGCGCCATCTTCACGACGGGCAAGCTGACGGCCGAGGCCCCGAAACACCTCGCCGACGTGGGCCTCCCCGTCGTCCTCTTGAACCGCTACATCGAAGGCATCTCCGCCGACTGCGTGACCTCGGACAACGTCGAAGGCGGCAAGCTCGCCGCCCGCCACCTGGCCGGGCTCGGCCACGAACGCATCGGCGTCATCCTCGGCCCCGAGAACACCTCCACCAGCCGCGACCGCGAACGGGGCTTCGCCGCCGGCCTGGAAGAATTCGACCTCACCGTCCCCGAAGACCTGCGCCGCGTCGGCCTCTACTCCATCGAGAGCGGCCACCGCCTCTGCTCGGAACTGCTGGCGCTGGACCGACCGCCGACCGCCATCTTCTGCGGCAACGACGTCATAGCCCTCGGCGCCCTCAACGCCGCCCGAACGACCGTCCCCGACCACCTCTCCGTCCTCGGCTTCGACGACCTCGCCCCGGCGGCCTGGGAGACCACGAACCTGAGCACCATCCACCAGCCCATAGCCCGCATGGCCGAGGCCGCCGCCCGGATGCTCGTCGAACGCATCGAAGGCTCCTACGACGGCCCGCCCCGCGACAAGGTCTTCCCCGTGAGCCTCGCCGAACGCGCCACTACCGCGCCACCGGGGAAAAGGCTCTTAGGTTCTTAGGTTTCGAGGTTCTGAGGTCTTGGGAAACGAGACTCCGCTTCGCACTAACCATCCCTAAAAACCTCAAAGCCTTACAGCCTCAGAACCTTATTGACCCACCCGTACCATCGTGCTAACGTTGTGCATACGTATGAACAAGGCGGCGGCGCGGCTTCGGTGGGGTGTTGTCCGCGCGGCTTTGAGGCGGGGATGGGGGTGCGGTGGAAGAGGAGCGGAGGGA
>CAXUFZ010000288.1:0-4889 GCA_964250345.1 uncultured Rubrobacteraceae bacterium | reverse complement strand
CCATTGACCGTGTTCGCCCCTTGCGTGAGCGACACGCCGCCGATCATGGTGATCAGCCGGCGGTTGAGGTCGTACACGGCGTAGTTCCCGCGCGCGGTCTGGTCCGGGCGGCGCACCTGCACGCCGACGGCCTCTTCGGGCCGGACGGCACTTTTCTGTCCGACGGGGAGTTGGAGGAGAAGTTGCGTGGGGCGGGCGTGCCGGAGGACAGGGACGCGCCGGTCGTGGCGTATTGCAACGGCGGGGTGGCGGCGACCGTTCCGCTCTTCGCGTTGCGCCGGCTCGGGTACACGAACGTCGCCAACTACGACGGGTCGTGGAACGAGTGGGGGGTCAGGGAGGACCTGCCGGCCGAGCGTTAGGACCGGGTTGGCGGGGCCGATGTTACAATCCCGGAGGTTTATGAAGAGTTCCAGGGCGAAGAAGATCGTTGTGTGGGTGCTCAGCCCCGTCATGTTGCTGGCGGGGGTCGCCCTGATCGCCTCCTTCTTCCTCGCCGGCCGCCTGGACAGCACCGCCACCAACTCCGAGAACCCCGGCGGCTTCAACGTCCCCCGCCTGGAGACCACCGAAGGGGGCGAGGAGACCTCCGACACGGGCCCCCAGGATAAGACCCTCACGCTCACCGTCCCCTCGATGTCCCGCATAGAGGACGACGAGATCCCGAGCACCGGCGGCGCCGACGAGGCGAAGCTCAAGGAGTACGCCGCCATCCACCTAGAAGGCACGGGCTTCCCCTGGCAGGACGAGGCCAACGTCTACATCGCCGGCCACCGCTTAGGCTTCCCAAATACCGAGAGCTGGCTGACCTTCTGGGACATGAACAAGGTCGCGGTGGGCGACGAGATCTTCGTGACCGACGCTGAAGGCACCGAGTACACCTACAAAGTCTTCAAAGAGTTAACCGTCGGCCCCTCAGACACCTCGGTAACCTCCATTAAACCCGGTAAGAACATCCTAACTCTCCAGACTTGCACCCTCCCCGACTACTCCCAACGTCTCCTCGTCCAAGCCGAGCTGACGGACACCGCCGAGAAAGCCGCCTGAGGCCTCCGCACCGCCGTGGAAGAAGGTCTCCTCGAAGGCCAGCTCGCCTACTATCGGGCACGCGCCGGTGAGTACGACGAGTGGTTTCTCCGAAAGGGCCGCCACGACCGCGGCCCCGACTGGAACCGCCGCTGGTTCGCCCAACTGGAAGAGGTGCGGCGGGAGCTAGACCGTTTCGGGCCGGCCGGCGAGGTGCTGGAGCTCGCGTGCGGCACCGGCCTGTGGACCGTCGAGCTCGCGCGCCACGCGGCGAGGCTGACCGCCGTGGACGCCGCGCCGGAGGTGTTGGAGATCAACCGCGCCAGGCTCCAGGAGGCCGGGCACGGGACCCAGGTTCGGTACGTCCAATCCGACCTCTTCGGGTGGCGGCCCGACGCCGCTTACGACGCGGTCTTTTTCGGCTTCTGGCTCTCGCACGTCCCGCCCGAAGGCTTCGAGGACTTCTGGGATCTCGTCCGGTCCGCGCTCCGGCCCGGCGGGCGAGCCTTCTTCGTGGACTCCCGGGGCGCCGAGACCAAGGACGAGGAACGCCGTCGTCCCGGGGGGCCGCGGGACCACACGACCACGAGGCAGCTCAACGACGGTCGGGAGTTCAGGATCGTCAAGGTCTTCTACGACCCCGCCGACCTCGAAAAACGCCTCAAAGACCTCGGTTGGACCTTCTCCGTGAACACGACGGAAGGCCTCATCTACGGCTCCGGCGAACCCCGCGCGTAGACGCCCGGGGACGAGACGCCGGTCGTTCTACGCCCGGCTGAACTCCTGCGCCTTGAAGCGCTGGCCCGTCACGCCCTTCGACTCGTCAGAGGCGAGGTACAAGAAGACTTCCGTGTTCTCTTCGGGTGTTATACGGGTCTGGGGGTCTTCGTCCGGGTAGGCGGCGGCGCGCATGTCGGTGCGCATCCCGCCGGGGTCGACGGCGTTGGCGCGGATGCCGCGGTCTTCGAGCTCGGCGGCCAGGATCTGGGTCAATCCTTCGACGCCGAATTTGCTGACGGAGTAGGCGCCCCACTCCGCCCGGCCTTCGACGCTCACGCCGCTGACGAGGTTGATGATCGAGCCTCCCTCCCGCATGTGCGGGATGGCCGCCTTGGAGACGAGAAAGAGCCCCGTGAGGTTCGCGTCGACGACCTCTCGCCACTCGTCCTCCGGGTACTCCTCTATAGCGACGCGCGGGCCGAGGACGCCGGCGTTGTTGACGAGAATATCTATCCCGCCGAACTCCTCGGACGCCGCGTTCACTATCCGCCGCACATCATCCGCCTTCGAGACGTCGGCTGCTAGCGAGATCACCTCGACCCCCAGCCGCTCCAGCTCCTCGTCCATCGGCCGGATAGACTCCCCGCTGCGCGAGCAGACGACCAGCGTCGCGCCCGCCTCCGCGAACGCGAACGCCAGCGCCCGTCCGAGCCCCTGGCTCGCGCCGGTGATCACAGCGACTTTGTCTTCAAGCACGTTTCTCCCTTCGGTAGCTCCAGGCCCGCCAGCTTAAACGTTTCTCCACCGGGGTGTTCTGATCGAGCACATGCCCTTCCGAAGCCTGGTCAGAGCCGCAAAGAAGATCCCGGCGGATGGAATCGTCGCACCCTCCAAAGAAACCTTGCGCCCCCTTTGGATGTAGCTTACAATGTAAGTTTACAGCGTAGGCGGGATACAGGGTACGGCTACGGCGAGCGATATAGGAGGTTGGTACGGATGGATCGCAGTAGACACGTAAGCCACAGGCTCGTCGTGGCTTTCGTCTTCGGGACGGCGTTCTTCGGGGTTTTGCCGGTCTTCGCACCGCCCGTCGTGCTGCAGTACGAGCAGGTGCCCTTCCTCTTGCTCGGCCTTTGTGCCTGCGCGGTCGCGGGGGCGGCGCTGGTGCTGGTCGCCGGGGGATCTACCCGGCTGGGCCTGATCTTGGCGGGCACCTCGGTGCTCGCGGGGGCCGTCTTGCATACTTTCTTGTACGCGATTCCCGCTTACGGACTCTTGGAAGCGCCGGTCCTAGTGTGGCCTTCTCTGTTAGTCATCACCGTTGCCTACCTTGGCTTTCCAGCCGCCATCGGTGTCGCGTTGGCCGGCCCGGCGTCCGCGCTCTCGTCCCGTATCCGGGGGCGGCGTGAAGAAGAACGGTAGCGTAGGCGCGATCTTCATCGTGCCGGAGACGGACCTCGAAAGCACAAGTGGGCTAGGTAGACCTGACACTGCAATCTTTCGCCACGTAGCGTATAAAGGACGCGTGAACTCGCGCAGGCCAGAGAGGGGACCCGTCCTTGTACGGTGAGAACGCGCCGCCTTCTTGGGCGCGGTTGCCGGGGGCGCGCTGCCGGGCGGTCGAGCACCTGACGAAGCTGGACGGGCTGAAGGAGTTCGAGGTCCTGGAGGGCCTCGACGAGGGATTCTTTCAGGCGCTCGCGATCTCCGCGGAGGTGCTGGAGCTCGGCGCGGGCACGGCGCTCTACCGCGAGGGCGAACCCTCCGGGGCGGTGTACTTCATGCGCGAGGGGCGGGCGAAGCTCTATCGCTCATCGGGTGGGCCGAAGCCCCGAGACCAGATCCTGGGCGTCGTCGGCGACGGCTCCGTCCTCGGCCTCGGCGCCGCGCTCGAAGGCCGTACCCAGAGCCAGGGCGCCACGGCGCTCACCGACTGCGTCCTCTACGCCGTCTTCCGCGACGACCTGTTCGACGTGATGGGCCGCTTCCCGGCGGGCGCCATACGTCTCGCCAAGATCCTCGCCGGCCGCTCCCGCGAGCTGGAGGACCTCGTCGGCGACCTCGTCTTCCGTAGCGCGCCGCAGCGGGTGGCCCGGATGCTGCTCAACCTCGCTACCGAGGAGGGCCGCGTCACCAAGCGGGGCGTCGTCTTCGAGCCCTCGCTCTCGCGCCAGGAGATGGCGGAGGCGACCGGCATCTCGCGCGAAGCCCTCTCCCGCGCCCTCTCCCGCCTCGCCAGGGAGGACGTCCTCGACCTCGACGGCAAGACCATCACCATCCTCAAGCCCGCGGAACTTCGCTCCCGTACCTGAGAACGTTTCTCAATAACCCGCGGTTTTGCGGGCGTTTTGATCCAAGTCACACCGGGCGATGATCGCGGTCATGGGCCGGGATGATGGTCGTCAACGGTGGGTGGTGGGGTGCTTTCGTGGCTGTTATAAAGCCGCTTCAAGAGAGGTTTTAGAGAGGAGCAAAGTGACCTACGTTATTACGGAGCCGTGTATCGGCACGAAGGACCAGTCTTGCGTCGAGGTGTGTCCGGTGGACTGCATCTACGACGCGGGGGACCATTACATGATCAACCCCGAGGAGTGCATCGACTGCGGCGCCTGCGAGCCCGAGTGCCCGGTCGAGGCCATCTACCCCGAGGACGAGGTCCCCGACGAGCAGGAGAGCTACACCGCCAAGGCCGCCGACTACTTCGAGTAGCGGCAAGAGGGAGCGTTTTTTGGAGGGGCCTTCGGGCCCCTCTTTTCCTGTGCCATCGTCTCGGTGTTCGGGACCGGGAACGCCTGTGTCGGGGCTATACTCCGCGGCATGGATGACGGGCGCTGGCGGACCCTGGGGCGGGAGTACGTGTACCGGAGCCCGTGGTGCGCGTTCCGGGTGGACGAGGTCGAGCTGCCGGGCGGGCAGCCCATCGAGTACGGCGTCCTGGAGAGCGGCGGGTTCGCGGCGGTGCTGGCCGTGACGGACGGGGGGAACGTGGTGCTCGTGCGGCAGTGGCGGCAACCGCTCGGGGCGTTCACGTTGGAGCTGCCGAGCGGCGCCGTGGACGCGGGTGAGGAGCCCGAGGAGGCCGCCAGGCGCGAGCTACGGGAGGAGGCGGGGTACGGGGCCGAGAGGCTGGAGTCCCTGACGTC
>CAXUFZ010000287.1:0-4899 GCA_964250345.1 uncultured Rubrobacteraceae bacterium | reverse complement strand
CCCCCAGGCTCTCCCCGAACAGACCATAGGCGCCTCCTACGGCGATACCCTCCCCGCCGCCCGCGCTGTCGGCCTCGCCGACCTCGTCGAGCCAGACGAGGAGCAGATGCACCGGCCCGCAAGTCCGCAAAAGGGGGAGGGGGATGTCGTCGCCTGAGACAAAGACCGCGGAACCCGTCGTGCGGCTGCGGGGCGTCTCCAAGCAGTTCCCCGGCGTGCTCGCCGTGGACGGGGTGGACCTGGAGATCATGCCGGGCGAGGTCCACGTCGTCGCGGGGGAGAACGGGGCCGGAAAGTCCACCCTGATGAAGCTCCTCTCGCAGGTGGAGCGGCCGAGCGGCGGGACGGTCGAGCTCTCCGGGGAGCCGGTCGAGTTCCACGGGCCCGGGCACGCGCAGCATCTCGGGGTCGCGATGGTCTACCAGGAGTTCGCGCTGGCGCCGGACCTCTCGGTGGCGGAGAACCTGTACCTCGGGCGCGAGCCCGGACGCCTCGGGTTCGTCAATCGACGGAAGGAGCTGCGGGAGGCCGGGGGCCTGCTGCGGCGGGTCGGCCTGAACGTCAGCCCGGGGCGGTCCGTCTCCGGGCTCAGCGTGGCGGAGATGCAGCGGGTCGAGATCGCCAAAGCCCTCGCCATCGACGCGAAGGTCGTCATCATGGACGAGCCGACCGCGACCCTGGCAGAGAAGGAGATAGAAGAACTCTTCGGGGTCATAAAAGCCCTCACCGACGACGGCATCGCCATCCTCTACATTTCGCACCGCCTGGACGAGATCTTCCGCATCGCCGACCGCGTCACCGTCATGCGCGACGGCGCGATAGTAGACACGTTGCCGGTATCGGAGTTGGACGAGGACGAGCTCGTCCGCCTGATGGTCGGGCGCGAGATAAGTAACCTCTACCCGAAGCCGGAGGTGGAGATCGGCGACGTGCTCCTGCGCGCCTCCGGCATCAGCCGCGGCGAGAAGCTGAAAGACTGCTCCTTCGAGGTCCGGGCGGGGGAGATACTGGGCTTCGCCGGCCTCGTGGGCGCCGGCCGCACGGAGCTCGCCCGCGCCGTCTTCGGCGCCGATAGGATGGACGGTGGGTCCGTGGAACTGGGGGGGCGCGAACTGAAGATAAAGAAGCCCGAGGACGCAATCGGGGCCGGGATCGGCTACCTGACCGAGGACCGCAAGGGCGAGGGTTTGGCGCTCCAGCTTGGGGTGGATCAGAATATCACGCTCGCCAATTTGCCCATGCTGGGGGGGCTCCTCGACCTCAAAGAGGAGGGGAGGATCGCGCGCAAGAGGAGGGACGAGCTCAACATCCGCACGCCCTCCGTCAGGCGTCGGGTGCAGGTGCTCTCCGGGGGCAACCAGCAGAAGGTTGTGGTGGCGCGGTGGCTGGAGACGGAGGCTCGGGTCCTCTTCTTCGACGAGCCCACCCGCGGGGTGGACGTCGGGGCCAAGGCCGAGCTGTTCGAGCTTATGGGCGGGCTGGTCGAAGAGGGGAGGGCGGTCGTCCTGATCAGCTCCAACCTGCCCGAGCTGCTCAACATGTGCGACAGGATCCTGGTCATGCGCGACGGGCGCGTGGCGGGCGTGTTGCCCCGCGAGGACTTCTCCGAGGAGAACGTTCTGGCTCTGGCGACCGGGGCGAAGGAGGCCGAGTGAGCACCGCGACAAACGCACAAGATTCCGTTCAGGGGAACCTGCGCGAGAGGCTCTCCGGCGCCGTGAGCCAGCTCGCCGCCGCCGGCGCCCTCATCGCCGTCTTCGTGTTCCTCTCCGTCGTCTCGCCGGTCTTTTTGACCAGCAACAACCTGTTCAACGTCGGGGTGCAGATCGCCGTGACCGCCGTGATCGCCGTCGGCATGACCCTCGTGATCGTCACGGCCGGGATAGACCTCTCCGTGGGGTCGGTGGCGGCCCTCTCGGGGGTGCTCGGGGCCATGATGATGGTCAACTTCGGCCTCCCGCCGTTACTGGGCATCGTCGGGGGCACGTTGGTGGGGGCGACGGCCGGGCTCGTGAACGGCTTCCTGATAACGGCGGCCGGCCTCAGCCCGTTTATCGCCACGCTCGGGATGCTCACCGTGGCCCGGGGTCTGGTCTTCGTCGTGAGCGGCGGGGTGGCTGTGTTCGGCGCGCCGGACTCGTTCCGGCTGCTGGGCCAGGGGGTCGTCGGTCCCGTCCCCATCCCCATCATCGCGCTCGTGGTGGTGGCGCTGGCGGGGTACTTTGTGCTCTCGCGCACCAGGCTCGGGCGCTACTCCTACGCCATCGGCTCGAACCCGGAGGCCGCGAGGCTCTCGGGCATCCCGGTCAAACGCTACCTGCTGGTCGTGTACGTCATCTCCGGGGCGCTGGCGGGCTTCGGCGGCATGATAGCCGCCTCCCGGGTGAACTCGGGCCAGCCGAACTTCGGGGTCGCCCTGGAGCTGGACGTGATCGCCGCCGTGGTCATCGGCGGGGCGAGCCTCTTCGGGGGGCGGGGCACGATAATCGGGACGCTCATCGGGGCGTTCCTCATCGCCCTCATCCGCAACGGGGCCGTGCTCCTCGACGTGAACCTGTTCTACCAACAGATAATCGTCGGCGTGGTGATCTGGCTGGCCGTGTACTGGGATCAACTCCGCCGCCGCAAGCTGGAAGCGGGTTAGGAGGCCGTCTTGGGGAGCGTGATGCGCAGGGCCGCCGCCCTGGTCTTCGTGGTGGCCACGGTCGTCCTCGCGACCGCGTGCGGCCAGTTGGTCAAGGTCCGGCAGCCCGAGGTGCAGGGCAGCGGCGCGGACAAGACGGGGCCGATAGAGCTGGCGGTCGTGCCAAAGGCCGTCGGGTTCGACTTCTGGGAGCAGGTGCGCCGGGGGGCCGAGTGCGCGGCCTCAAAGCACGAAAACGTCGCGATCCGCTGGGACGGGACCAGGGCCGAGACCGACATCACCGGCCAGGTCGACCTGCTCACGAACTTCGTGACCCAGGGCGTGGACGGCATCGTCTATGCCGCCACGGACGCCGCGGTGCTGTCTCAGGTCACCCAACTCGCCCTCGACCAGGGCACGGTCGTGGTCAACATGGACTCCGGCACCGAGCCGCAGCCACCGGAGGTCCCGCTCTTCGCCACCGACAACGTGGCCGCCGCCGAGAAGGTCGCCGGTCTGCTCTCCGACGAGTTAAAGGAGAAGGGCAAGGAGGGCGGTGAGATCGCCTTTATACCCTTCCAACCGGGCACCGGCACCAACGACCTGCGCACCAAGGGTTTCGAGAACGGCCTCAGAGATCACCCGGGGCTCGAGCTGGTAGCCACCCAATCCAGCCAGAGCGACTACGTGCTCGGGCTGCAGGTGACGGAGAACATCCTCACCGCCAACCCCAGCCTCGACGGCATCTTCGCCGCCAACGAGCCGGGCGTGCTCGGGGCCGCGGAGGCCATGTACCGCCCGAACAAGGACGGCGAGATCGTCATCGTCGGTTGGGACGCCTCGCCGGCCGAGGTGGAGGCCCTCAAGGCGGGGGTGGTCAAGGCCCTCGTGGTCCAAAACCCGTTCCAGATGGGCTACAGGGGCGTCGATGCCGCCGTCGAGATGATCCGCACGGGGAAAAAGGTGGAGGGCGGGCCGACCGGCACCACGTACGTCACCAAAGAGAACCTCAACGACCCCGAGGTACAGGCCGCCGTCAACCCGACCTGCGAGAACCAGACCCGTTAGGGAAGTCCGACAGGCCAGATACCCGTCCCCCTCGAAACGCACGGCCCGCGACACCCCGACCGTGGTTCCCGTGGACGCGATCCCGACACCCGGAGCCTACCCACCCCTTCGGGCCGCCATCGCGTTCGGAGCCGAAGAGGGGGCTCGTACCGGGGGTTGGATCAGGCCAGGGCGCCGTCCTCGTCGAACGGCATGGGACGCGCCTCCTCCACGACGCACAGGTCTTCGTTCTTCTCGACGAGGGGTAGTAGGGCTTCGGAGAACCACAGTCGGCGCAGGCGGAGGGTGGTTATTTGTGCGCACGAGGCGGGCCTCTGGCGTCCGGCGGCGGCAACGGCGCGTATAAAGTAGTCGCATAGAAGACCGGGGTTGGGAACGAGGAGGCTCTTGGGCCGGTGGCGAGGGGCGCTGAGGACGAGGAGTTGGTGCGACGGGTGTCGCGGGGGGACGAGCGCGCCCTGTCGGAGCTGTACGACCGTTACTCGCGGCCGGTGTACGCCACGGGCATGAGGCTGCTGGGCGACGCGCAGTTGGCGGAGGAGCTGGTCCAGGACGCCTTCGTCGCCGTCTGGCGGGGGGCCGCGTCCTTCGACCCGGCGAAGGCGAGCTTCTCGACCTGGCTCTACCGCGTCGCCCGCAACCGGGCCACGGACCTCGACCGGAGGCGGCGGGCGAGGCCCTCCTCCGCCGGCGAGACGCCGCTACGCGCCCTGTCTGGAGGCCCCGAGCCCGAGGCCGACGTGGACGGCTGGGACGTCGCCCGGACGCTCTCGAGGATACCGGACCAGCACCGCGAGCTGCTCGTGCTCGCCTACTTCGAGGGGCTGTCGCAGCGTGAGATCTCCCTCCGCACCGGCGTCCCCTTGGGAACCATCAAGAGCCGCACCACCGCCGCCCTAAAACGCTTCCGGCGCGCCATGACCGCCCCCGAACCGAAGGAGGCCAGCCGTGAGTGAGCACCGCTTCGAAGACCTCCTCGGCCCCCACGCTCTCGGGGAACTCTCCCCGCAGGAAGAACGCGCGCTGGACGCCCACCTGCGCGGATGCCCCCGGTGCAGGGCCGAACTCGAGGGGATCCGGCAGGCCCACGACCTGCTCCGCCTCGCCGCCGCACCGGACGCGCCGCCCCCCGACCTCAAGGGATGGGTGATGGCCCGCGCGGGCGGCGGGGGCGAACCCCGGGGCGGCCGTAGGCTGTGGCCCGTCGC
>CAXUFZ010000286.1:0-4913 GCA_964250345.1 uncultured Rubrobacteraceae bacterium | reverse complement strand
GCCCTCGTCGGTGACGTCGGCCCCCGCGGCGATGCCGGGCTGCGGCAGGTCTTCGGCGACCTCCCTCGCACCCGCCTCGTCGAGGTCGCAGGCGACGACGCACGCCCCCTCAGAGGCCAGAGACCGGGCGACGGCGCCGCCGATGCCGCCGGCCCCGCCGGTGACGAAGGCGACCCGGCCGGCGAGCTCGCGTGGCGGCGGGGCGAGGGTGAGCTTGTAGAGTTCGAGCGGCCAGTACTCGACGGCGTAGGACTCTTCCTCCGTAAGCGACACATAGCCGTCGAGGGCGTGGGCGCCGCGCATCACGGCTATGGCGCGGTGGTAGAAGTCGCGGGAAAGGCCCGCCTCCTTGGCGTTCGGGGCGGCGGCTACGAGGCCGACGCCCGGGATCAGGACGACCCTCGGGTTCGGGTCGAACATCTTCTCGTCCGCCTCCTCGTGGCGCGAGAAATACTGTTCGTACTCCCGCCGGTACGCCTCGACGCCCTCTCGGAGCTTCGCCTTGAGTTCGTCGGCCCCTTCGCTCTCCGGGTCGAAGTCTATCCATAGTGGCCTGACCTTCGTCCTGACGAGGTGGTCCGGGCAGGCGGCGCCGACCTGGGAGAGCTCCCCGGCGGCGCGCCCGCAGACGAACTGGAGGACGTCTTCTGAGGCGTCGGCGCGTAGGATCTTGCGCGACGCCTCTTCGGACCCGGAGGAGAGCGCCCCGCGCAGCGCGGGCAAGACGTCGACGAGCAGGTCCCCGCGCCTGTCGGTCGGCAGCGGCTCGGTCTTCCGGCCGCCGAAGGGCTCGCCGGCGCGGCCCGCCACGAACTCGGCGGCGCGGTTTATGGCCTCGATGGTGCGGGTGTAGCTCTCCTCGTGGGTGTCGCCCCAGGTGACGAGGCCATGTTTGGCGAGGAGGACGAACTTCGCGTCGGGGTTATCGCGGACGGCTTCGCCGACCTGTTTCGAGAGGGCGAAGCCGGGGCGGATGTAGGGGATCCAGACGGCCTCGTCGCCATAGCACTCGCGGGCGAGGTTCTCGCCGTTCTCGGCGCAGCAGATCATGTTCACCGCGTCCGGGTGCGTATGGTCCACGTGCGGGTGCGGCACGAAGGCGTGCAAGAGCGTCTCGATGGACCCCCGCGGCATGTCCGGCCTGAGCTGGCACGCCGCGAGGTAGGCGACCATCTCCGCGTCCTCCATAGAGTCCCGCTCCGTCAGGGGCAGTACCTCGTCGAGCTTGAGGCCCGTGAACTGGTCCGCCGTTATGGTCGCAAGGTCCGAGCCTGAGCCTTTGACCCAGAGGACGTCCACCTCGCGCCCGGCGTGGTTCCTGTCCTTCGCCTTCGTGGAGGTGTTGCCGCCGCCGTAGTTGGCGACCGAGCGGTCCCTCCCAAACAGGTTCGAGCGGAGGGCGAGCGCCTCCAGCTCGGACAGCCCCTCCGCCTTGCCCGCGTCCCACAAATCCTCCGTAGCTCCGGGTGTTCTGGTGTCCATACAAGGTCTCCTGGTTCTAAGATTCCGGGTTCTGAGAGATTGCTCTTTTGCCCGACGTTTGACGGCCGGCGGCTAACCCCACCCGGCCCCCGCGCCTTCCCCGCGCTCCGCGGCGACCTTCTGGGCGTAGCCGCTCTCTTTGAAAGCGATTATCGGGTTGGAGGCGGCGCCAAGGTCCTCGCGCACCTTGGCGCAGAGGGGGCGGACGTCGGTGGCATAGGCGCCGAGGAGAAGTTGGTGGGCGGCGAGGACGTCGCCGGAGTTTCGGGCTTCGTCGAGCTTCGGGCGGTCTACGAGGAGGGCTTTGGCGTAGGCTTCTTGCAGGTTCGTGACGCTCAGGATCATGGCCTCTATCTTGGGTTCTATGTTGTGGGTCTGGTCGATCATGTAGTCGATGCGGGTCTCCGAGCGCTCCTCGGCCTCGACGAGCTCGACGAAGATCAGGAACAGCTCGAACGGGTTGACGCTACCCACGATCAGGTCGTCGTCGCCGTACTTCCTGTTGTTGAAGTGGAACCCCCCGAGCCGCCCCTCATCGAGCAACATCGCCACGACGTACTCCACGTTGACCTCTTTGGCGTGATGCCCGAGGTCCACCAGCACCTCCACCCTCTCCCCGAGCCGCCGGCAGACGGTGAGCGCCGCCCCCCAATCGGCCAGGTCCGTATGGTAGAAGGCCGGCTCGTAGGGCTTGTACTCGAGCAGCATCCGCATGTTCTCCGGGATGACCGCGTAGACCTCTTCCAGGCACTCGACCATCCGGCGGCGGCGCCCGACGAACGAGTCCTGCCCGGCGTAGTTCGTGCCGTCGGCGAACCACAGGGAGAGGACGTCGGAGCCCAATTCTCCGGCCACCTCGACGCACTCCAGGAGGTGGTCCGTGGCCTTCCTGCGCACGCCCGGGTCCGGGTGGCAGACGCTGCCGAGCTTGTACTCGGGCTCCTGGAAGAGGTTGGGGTTGACCGCCCCGATGCGTAAGCCCAGAGACTCGGCGTGCCCCTTCAGCCCGCCGTAGTCGTCCACCCTGTCCCAGGGGATGTGGACGGCCACCGAGGGGCAGACGCCGGTGAGCGCGTGGACCTGGGCGGCGTCGGCCAGCTTCTCGAACGGGTCACGGGGCACGCCTCTCTGCGGGAAGACGGCGAAGCGCGTGCCGGTGTCGCCGTAGCCCCAGGAGGGGGTCTCTATCTTCTGGGCGCGCAGCCGCCCCTCCACGCCCGCGACGTCCACCCCGTCTTCCGACAGAGCGCCGGCCAGAGCGTCGTAGGTCCTTCCCGTGCTCTCCAAAGCTCTACTCTCCTTCCATGTCCAGCTTTTGGGAGGCTTCCACGACTTGGGAGAACCTCTCCCGGAGCCCGGGCCACTCGTCCGTGTCGGCGGGTTCGTAGGTCTTTGTTTCGAACGAGCGGCGGACGACGGTCCGGATCTCCGCCAGCGACCCCACCTCTCCTTGCGCGAACGCCTGCACCATCACGTTGCCCACGGCGGTCGCCTCGACCGGCCCGGCCACCACAGGAAGCCCGGACGCGTCGGCTGTGAGCTGGCACAGGAGCTCGTTCTGGGAGCCGCCGCCGACGACGTGGATCCTCCCCACCTCCCGTCCGGTCAACCTCCTGGCCTGCTCTATGACGTACCAATATTTGAGCGCCAGGCTATCGAACACGCACCGCGCCACGGCCGCCGGGCCCTCGGGCGGCTCCTGCCCCGTCTCTTCGCAGAAGCGCCGGATGCGCGCGGGCATATCCCCCGGCGCCAGGAACGCCGGGTGGTCAGGGTCCACCAACGGGCCGTCCGTCGAAACCTCCTCCGCGAGACGGGCCAACTCCTCGTAGGAGTAGTCCTGGCCCTCGCCGGCCCAGGTCCCGCGGCACTCCTGCAACAACCAGAGTCCCGTGACGTTCTTCAGGAAGCGCGTCGTGCCGCCGAAGCCGCCCTCGTTGGCGAAGTTAGCCGCGAGCGCCCCGTCGTTCACGACCGGCTCCGGCAGCTCCACGCCCACGAGCGACCACGTGCCGCTGGAGATGTAGGCGAAGTCCTCACCCTCGGCGGGTACGGCGACCACCGCCGAGGCCGTGTCGTGCGAGGCCGCCGCCACGACCACCGGGCTGTTGGAGAGGTCCGTCTCCTCGACGACCTCCGGCAACAGGGGGCCGAGGTGGGTGGCCGGCGGCGCTATCCGGGGGAAGAGGCGGTCGGGTATGCCCATCGTCCTCGCCAGGTCGCGCGCCCAGTCGTTGGCTTCGGTGTCGTAGAGCTGGGTGGTGGTGGCGTTCGTAAACTCGCAGAGCTTCTCGCCCGTCAGCCAGTAGTTGATGAGGTCCGGTATGAGCAGGAGCGTCTCGGCCGCATCCAGGAGCGGGGAGCCGCGCGCGGCGAGGAGCTGGTAGATCGTGTTGAACCGGATGAACTGGACGCCGGTCTTACCGTAGATCTCTTCCCTGGAGACGATCCCGAACGCCTCTTCCATCGTGCCTTCGGTGCGCGGGTCCCTGTAGTTGCGGGGGTTCGAGAGGAGCTCGCCGTCGCGGTCGAGCAGGCCGAAGTCCACCCCCCAAGAGTCCACAGCGATGCTCGCGAACGCCGCCCTCTCGCCGGCCTTGGCGATCCCCGCCTTGACCTCCCCGAAGATGCGTAGAACGTCCCAGTAGAGTGCGTTACCGACCTTTACGGGTACGTTCGGAAAGCGGTGTACCTCTTCGAGGGAGACACGCCCGTCGCCCAGGCGGCCGAGCAGCGCCCGGCCGCTCTCCGCGCCGAGGTCTATTGCGAGAAACGCTTGTTCGGCCATCGTTACCCTTTCACCGTTCTAGGCCGGCGCTTTTTCGGGGAACGGGGTGCCGGCGCGTTCGGCTTCTATCTCCTCCAGCGACCGGCCGGCGGTGTTCGGCATGAACAGGAAGCCGACGACGCCGCTGATGGAGAGGAAGATGACCAGGGTCAGGGCGACGTTCGAGAAGCCGGTCGCCGTGACGATGGGCACCAGGAAGCTCCAGATGCCCAGGCAGAACCGCGCGAAGGCGAACGTGATCCCCTGCGCCGTGGTCCGTATCATGGTCGGAAAGACCTCCTGCGACCAGACCTTGTAGTGCGGCTCCCCGGCGATGGCGGCCCCGATCCCGAACAGGAAGATGTTGGCCACGGACGCGACGATGCTGGCCCCCTGCGGGCCGTCCAAAGGATAGAAGACGAAGATCAGGAACGCGAAGATCTGGCAGACGGCCCCGACGCCCCAGATGAGCCTACGATACCGGCCGTCGCCGAACCTCATAAAGACCAGCACCACGAAGACGAGCGTGGTGGTGAACCACAGGCACTGCAAGGCGACGCTGCCGCCCTGGCCGCTCGCCCCGAGCTCGCGCAGGAAGAAGGGCAGAAAGAAGCCGTACGTCCCCGCCGCCAGGTTCCAGAACGTGTAAACGACCGCCGTGAAG
>CAXUFZ010000285.1:0-4927 GCA_964250345.1 uncultured Rubrobacteraceae bacterium | reverse complement strand
CTTCTCTCCGGGCCCTCGGGCCGATCAGGTGTTGCGGCGACGACGCCTGCGCCTCCGCTTGCGCCGCTTCTTGCCGCCGCTGCCGGACTTGCTGCCGCCGCGCCCGCTGACGCTGGCCGGGGACATCTCCGAGAACTTCGCCATCCTCTTTCTCCCTCTGGGGCTCCGCCCCTACTCGACCTTCAGAACTTTCCGTCCTGCCTCTGCCCGTCTAGGTGTTGCGACGACGCCTCCGCCTGCACCGACGGCGCTTCTTGCCGCCGGAGTTGGAGCGGTCCCTACCGCCCGCGCTCGCCGGGCTCATCTCGGAGAACTTGGCCATCTGTTTCACCTCCTCCGCTCGCTCGTCTTATCCGACCTTACGAAGAGTATTGTGCGTCCTGCAGATGAGGACGCCATTAGGCACGGATGAGAGGGGGCTAATCTGAGAGGGCTCTAATAATGCGGGGTTTCGTGGCGTGCGGGTTCGCCCCCGGAGATCTCGTGTTCGGCGGGGACCATCTGGGGCGCCGAGTTCTCCGCGCGTCGCGGCGGGGTTGATCCGGTCGGTGCGGTCGCGGGACGGTCCGTGCGGGCGAAGGTCGGTCGCTGCGGAGATTCCCGGGGCGCGGGCGGGTTTGAAACCCGCTCCTACATGGGGTTCGGGGGGCCACGAGCCCCGTCGGAGAGCGACGGCTCGCCGGGGTTTTCGGGGTTTCACGACTCCCGTCGAACGGGGGACCCGAACTCAACCCGGGGGCAGGTCTTTGACCGGGGCCACGGTGTCGTGGCTGCGGCGGTAACCGCTCTCGCGGTAGAAGGCCTCGGCGGAGCCGCCCCCGAAGGTGAGAAGGAAGACGCGCGCGGCGCCCCTAGACGGCGGCGAAGAGGCTGGCGCAATCGTCCAGGGGCTCCTCGCGGAAGGGTTCCGTCGCCACCCCCGTCGTTCTAGGGTGTTCCGAGTTCCCTTAGCAGCGCTCTCAGCCTGGGGGCGAGGTCTTCGATCTCGTCCGGGGAGAGGCGGACGTGCAGGTGGATCTGGACGGACGGCGTCCCCGCGTTGTCGCCGGTCGTCCCGTTGGTCTCGGCCACCACGGAGACGCGCGGCGGCTCCTCGGGGGCCGGCTCTTCTTCGGGCTCTTCTTGAACGACTTCCGGCTCGGGCTCTTCGAGGTCGAACGGGAAGTCGTCCTCGAAGACGGCGACGAGTTCGCCGGCCTCCTCGCGGAGCAGGCCGGCGGTCTTCAGGATCTCGACGATGGCGCCGGCGCCGGCCATGACGGGCTTGTTGCGCGGCTGGCCGGCCGCGTGGGCTATGTAGGCCTGGACCGTCGGGCGGAGCATCCCCTCGCGCAGTTTGACGGCCGAGACCACGTTCTGGAGGAACTCGTTCGAGGCGACGACCGCCCGCCAGTTGGCCCTGACATCCTCGCGGTCGCGGCGGGCCAGGGCGACCGCGAGGTCGCGCCCGCGGCGCGTGATCAGCTTCTTAGTCTCCCCCTGCAAGACCCCGATCTCCGTCAAAAAAGCGTTGGTCCGGCTGACGCTGGACTGGTGCACGGAGTCGAGCTTCCCCACGTCCCCCGTCCGCGCCACGTCGTCCCGGGTCCCATAAGCCACGATGATGCTCGCGAGCTCCTCGTAGCTCGAACCCGGTAGCCGAAACTGCCTCTCCGCCATAGACACGTCCCTTCCAACCGCCGTCCCCGCGCATTATAGGGAAACCCCGGGAGTCGGGAATCGCAAAACCCGAGACCCCGCCGCCCATCGGGCTTCGGACAACCCGCAACCTGTGTAGGGGCGGGTTTCAAACCCGCCCGCGCCCCGGGAGACGCCGGACGGGGGGCCGAACCCGGGGTCAATCGAACTCCGCCGGACCTCCGCCGCTGTTGGCGAGTTCCACGAGTCGTTGGATCTGCGCCGGCAACACCCGTCCGAGGGAGAGCTCCGGCAGCGCGTCCAGGGAAAAGAAGCCGACGCCTTCGGTCTCGGTGCTGCTCGACAGGGGCTGCCCACCCAGCAGTTCGCACCGGAAGTGGAGCTTGTAGACGTGGAAGGGCAGCGGCGGGTGCGGGTGTTTGTCCCTGTCCCAGAGCGCGAGAAGCTCGACGGCGCGCACCTTGTAGCCGGACTCTTCCTCGACCTCCCGCTCCGCGGCCCCGGCGGGGGAATCTCCCACGTCGATCCAACCGCCAGGCAACGTCCACCGCCCGTCCTCCTTCTCCCGGACGAGCAGCACCGAGTCTTCGGCATCCAGGACCACCGCCCGCACGTCCAGCTTGGGCGTCGCGTACCCGGATTCGCCGGCAAAGAGTCCCTCCACGCCCGCGGGCGATACCCCGGACCCCGAGGCCGCCATCTCCGCCGCGACGCGGCGCACCTGTCCGTAACGCTCCGCGTCGTAGGGATCGTTCGCGTAGGCGAGCCCGTTCTGGGCTATCGCCTGCAATTTCCTGACCCACTCCAGCCACTCGCCGCTCACCCGCGCGATGCTAGCGGTTCATGATCCGCAACGCCAGCGGGAGCGAACGGGCGCACGACATTCCGCGGAAAAGACGGGTTTCCGTTGGAGACCGACCTTATAGGGGCGCTTCGCGAAGCGCCCCTACCGGCATCCGCTAGGCGAAGCCGGTTATGGCGACCACGGACGACTTCGGCTCGTCGCCGTTCGGCCAGGTGCTGGTCGGGTTCTTCGGATCCTCGGTCTCCTCGCCGGGGTGCTGGACGGCGAGGAAGAGGGTCCGGCCGTCGGGGGTGAAGGCTGGGCCGGTGAGCTCGGCCTCGACGGGGGCGCTGGCGAACTGGAGGATGTCCCCGCCGCTCGCGCCGCCTTCGAGGTCGCTCGGCAGGACGAAGGCGCCGTTGTTCTTGAAGCTCTTGTAGATGCCGCCGCCGAGGGAGCTGCTGGAGATGTCGGTGACGATCCAGAGGTTGTCGTCGTTGTCGAAGAGGAGGTTGTCGGGGGAGGCGAAGCCGCTCTGGGGGCCGCCGGTGGCGAAGACCTCGTAGGAGAACGCTTCGGCCTCGGGGTCGTCGTTCTCTTCCGTCATACGGACGATCTGGCCGAAGTGGTTGCCGTGGAGCTCGTTGTTGGTGAGGGCGCAGTAGACCTGGCCGGTCTTGGGGTGGACCTCTATGTCCTCGCAGCGGTCCATCGGGGTGCCGATGGGGAGCTCTGTCTCGGGGTCCTCTATCGCGGAGGCGTCGATGGTGCGGACGAGGACCTCGGCCTGGCTCTTGTAGCCGTTGTCCCGGAAGATGGGGTTGTTCTCGTAGTCCAGCGGGATCCAGAGCCCCTGCGCGAAGTCCGCGACGTAGAGCATCCCGTCGGAGAGGAGGTCCATGTTTGCCTCGCGGTCGCCCTCGTCGAAGGTGCCGGAGGAGACGAACTTGTAGATGCAGCGGTCCTCTTCGTCGTGGCCGGTGTAGACGACGACCCGGCCGCCCGGGGAGATGGTTATGGCGGCGTTCTCGTGGCGGACCCTGCCGAGCCAGGTGTGCTTGCAGGGTTTGGACTCGGGATCGAAGGGGTCTATCTCGACGATCCAGCCGTAGTGCTCGGGGGGCTGGGCGGTGTCGGGATCGTCGAGCCAGCGGTAGGTCTCGGCTATCTCCAACGCCTCGGGCGCGTCGTCGGTGCCCTGGGCGGCCTCGCCCTGGTCGTCGGTCCGCTGCCCGTAGAAGTCCTGGAAGTTCTCCTCGCACGTGAGCACCGTGTTCCACGGCGTCTTGCCGCCGCCGCAGTTGCCTAGCGTCCCGATAACCTCCGTTGCCCCCCGCATGTTCTCCGAGCCCGCCGCGGGCCCGGTCACGTCCATCGGCGTCGTCGCGTCGATGCGGCGGTTGAGGTCGTCGTTCTCGACGAAGGCCCAGGCGTCGCCGTCCCTTCTTACGCGCACGATGGAGCCCCCGACGCCGGCTTTCTCGCGCGCTACCTGCTCTTTCGTCTTCTTCGTCGCCCCTTCGGTGTCCGTGTAGTCGGACCAGAACATGGGGTTGACGTACTCGTGGTTTACCCAGAGTACGCCGTCGCCGGAGTTCTCGCCGCCATCCAGCGCGTCGGTCGGGAAGTACGCGACAAAGTCGTTGTGGTCGCCGTAGACCTGATCGTTGCCCAAAGAATCGCCGGAGGAGCGCACGACGTCGTACCGGAACCCGTCTGGCAGCACGATGTCGTCGTCCTCGCTCGGCTGCACGGGCGTGAACGCCGCCCGGGCCTGCCGCCCCGCCGCGCCCCCGGACGACCCGCTCTCCTGGGAGGCCTGCCCTTGCTGGCCCTGCTCCTCGCCCTCGGCGCAGCCGACGAGGACGCCCGAGGAGCCCGCCGCCAGCGCCGCCGAGCCCGTGCCGAGGAACGTCAGGAACCGGCGCCGGCTCATGCCGTCCGCGGGCCCCACCTCCACGTCCCTCTTCTCTTGCTTGATCCTCCGAACGCTCGGACCCGTAGCCACGCGTCCCTCCTCTCCGGTCTCCAGAACTACTCTCTTGCGCATATGTTAGGGAGCCCGCCGGGCTCCAATGTTTCACGCCGCTAAACTCCGCGTTAAATGTCTGTTTCGCCGGCAAACGCCGCCAAGCTTCCGGCCGCAAACGCGCCGGTCCCGACGGCATTTTCGGCTTTAACCGAGATTTAAGCCGGGTGTTTCGCGCGTTTAACCAGGGGCTCTTCGATGGGCCCTAGAATGCGCGCGTATGAAACCTTTTTCGTGGAGGATCCGGCCGCGCCACCGTCCCGGGACGGTCTCTTGAGCTCCAGGGGCACGACCGTCCTACCCGTCCCAGCTCCTCGCGAGGGGCGGCGCTCGGCGGCGGGCGCGCCGCGGTGGGCCGGCGTCCTGATCGCCGCGGTCGGGACGTTGCTCCTATGCCTGGCCGCCGGGGACGCGCTGGCCGGCGTCGAGTTCGGCGGCGGCAGGGACGACGTCTTGCGCGGCTCGGGGAAGAACGA
>CAXUFZ010000284.1:339-4930 GCA_964250345.1 uncultured Rubrobacteraceae bacterium | reverse complement strand
GCTCAGGCGCGGGGGAACACGACGGCCTCGCCCGCGACCGCGACCGCGACGCGCTCGCCGGCGCGGAAGCCGGGGCCGCCGCCGAGGCGGGAGCAGAGGACGGGGCCGGAGTCGAGGCGCAGCTTTATGAGCTGGTCGTGGCCGTAGAACTCGCGCGTCAGCACGGTCGCCTCGACCTCGGCGGCACCGAGATCGCCGTTGGCGAGGCGTCGGAGCCGGAGGGCTTCGGGGCGAAGCATGGCCTCGACGCTGCCGATGCAGTCGCCGCAGGCGGGGACGTCGCCGAGGGCGCAGCTCAGGCGGCCGTTCTCGGCGGTGCCGGGGATGAAGTTGGCTTCGCCGACGAACTCGGCGACCTCGCGGCTGGCGGGGTTGTGGTAGAGGACCTCCGGCGTGGCCTTCTGGGCTATCGTGCCGCCCAGCATGACGGCGACCTCGTCGGCGAGGCTCAGGGCCTCCTCCTGGTCGTGGGTGACGAAGACCGCGGTGGCGCCGGCGTCGGTGAGGATCTCGCGCATCTCCACCCGCACGCGCGCCCGCAGCGCCGCGTCGAGGTTGGAGAACGGCTCGTCGAGCAGGACGACCTCGGGGCCGGGCGCGAGGGCTCTCGCGAGGGCGACGCGCTGCTGCTGGCCGCCGGAGAGCTCGTGCGGCATCCGGTCGCCGAGGCCTTCGAGGTGGGCGAGGGCGAGCACCTCTTCGACGCGGCCGTTGCGCTTCTTGCCGCCGGGGAGGCCGTAGGCGACGTTCTGGGCGACGCTCAAGTGGGGGAAGAGGGCGTAGTCCTGGAAGACCATGCCGACGTGGCGTTTCTCGGGGGGTACGTTCAGGTTCGGGCCGGCTACGGTGCGGCCCCCGATCTCGACGCTCCCCGTCTCGGGCGCCTCGAAGCCGGCGATGAGGCGCAAGGTCGTCGTCTTGCCGCACCCGGAGGGGCCGAGAAGGGCCAGGATCTCGCCCTCGCGGATCTCCAGGTCGAGGTCGCGGACGGCGGCGACGGGGCCGTAGCCGCGTCCCACCCCCGAGAGTCGGACGGCGGCGGTCACTTTGCGCGCTCCCGGATGACGAGCAGGTACATGGGGACGGCGGAGATCAGGATGAGCAGCAGAGCCGGGGCCGCCGCCCGCGCGAAGAACGCGTCGCCGGTGGCGCTCCAGATCCTGGTGGCCAGAGTCTCGAACCCCGTGGGTCCGAGCAACAACGTCGCGGGCAACTCCTTCATCGTCGTCAAGAATACCAGGGCCGCGCCCGCCAGGACGCCGGAGCCCGCCAGCGGCGCCGTAACCGTCGCCGCGACCCGCACCGGACCGCGCCCCAACCCCCGCGCCGCTTCCTCCACGCTCGGCCTCACCTGCAACAGCGCCGCCCGTATGGCCCCGACCGCCTGCGGCAGAAAATGCACCGCGTAGGCGAAGACCAAAAGCCCGAGCGTCTGGTAGGCCCACGGCGCGAAGTTGGCCCCGAAAAACACGAGCGACAACGCCAGCACGATCCCCGGCAGCGCATACCCGAGGTAGGTCGTCTTCTCCACGAAACCGGAGATCCTCCCCCTGAACCTTACCGACAGAATAGCCACCGGCAGGGCCGCCAGCACAGCAACCGCCGCCGCGAGCCCGGAGGCGTATACGGAGCTCCACGCCGCCGTCCAGAGGGGACGCAGCGGTTCGCCCTCCGCGAGCCCCCGGACCAGCCACAGCGTCAGCACCCCGACCGGCGCGGCCAGGGCCAGCGCCACGACCCCGCCGCAGAACAGCAACGCGGGCCACCGCCAGCGGCCGAGGGCGACGGTCCTCCCCGGTCGGGACGCCGCGCTCCCGTGGTAGCGGGCCCTGCCGCGCGTTCCGCCCTCGAGCAAGAGCACGGCGACCGTCAGGGCTACGAGCATCAGCGCCAGGATAGCCGCCGGCGTCCGGTCGAAGGCCGAGCGGTACTGCAGGTAGATCTCGTTGGAGAAACTCTCGTACTGCAACAGCGACACCACGCCGAAATCGCTCAGGGCGTACAGCGCCACCAGCAACGCACCCGCCGCGATCCCCGGCCGCAACTGCGGCAGCGTAACCCGAAAGAACGTCTCCCACGCCCCGCTGCCAAGGCTCCTAGCGGCCTCCTCCATCGCCGGGTCCATCCCGCGCAACGCCCCCCGGACCGTCAGGAAGACGTACGGATAAGAGAACAGCGTCAACGCGAGCGCGGCGCCGGGGAAGCCGTAGATCTCGGGCAGCCGCTCCACCCCGAGCGGCTCCAGCCAGCCCTGCAACATCCCCCGCGGCCCGAGCACGCTGACGAGCACGAACCCCCCGACGTAGGAGGGCACCACGAGCGGCAACGCTGCCAGCACGGCCCACGCCCTCCGTCCCGGCAGGTCCGTCCGCGCCGTGAGCCAGGCGAGCGGCACGGAGACGGCGACCGAAGCCGCCGTTACGACCGCCGCGAGCAGCGCGCTCCGCCCGAGGACAGCCAGCGTGTCGACGTCGAGGACCACGTCGGAGATCCCCTCCCAACCGCCCTCCAGCGACCTCATGACGAGGTAGACGAGCGGCAAAGCCATCGCCGCCACCACGAGCCCCGCGAGTACGCGAAGCAGCAGCGGCGGCCGGGCGCGGCGCGTCTTTGTACCGCGAGGCGTCGCGGGCGGGGCAGTGGGGGCGGTCGTCACCCTAGAGCACCCCGGTGTCCTGCATGAGCTCCAGCGTGCCTTCGAGGTCGTCCAGGTTGCTCAGGTCCACCCGGGGGCTCTGGATGTCGGAGAGGGGGGGGAGCTCTTCGTTGATCTCCACCCCCTCCACGAGCGGGTACTCGTAGGTCTCGTCCGCGAAGTACTGCTGGGCCTCATCCGATAGCGCGAACTCTATGAAATCCTGCGCGGCCCCCGGGTTTGCGGCGCTGTCGAGGACGCCGGCGCCGGCGGCGAGGACGAGGGCTCCGGGGTCGCCGTTTTTGGGGTAGAAGTTGGCGGCGGGCAGGTCGTCGCCCTGCTCTTCCCTTACCTGGAAGAGGTAGTAGTGGTTGACGAGGGCCACCTCGACCTCGCCCGAGGCGACGCCCTCGACGGCGCTCAGGTTGTCCGGGTAGACGAAGGGGTCGTTGGCCTGGACGTCTTCGAGCCACTGGCGCGCCCGGTCCTCGCCTTCGAGGACGCGCAGCGCGGTCACGAAGGCCTGGAACGAGCCGTTGGTGGGGGCCCAGCCGATCCTACCTTCCCATTCAGGATCGGCGAGGGCGAAGATGGAGTCGGGCAGCTCCGCCTCCGAGAGCTCCTCGGTGTTGTACGCGACGACCCGCGCTCGACCCGAAGTCCCGACCCAGTTCCCGTCGTCGGCCCGGAAGTTGGACGGTACGCGGCCGAGTATCCCTTCGGGCAACCCTGTAAGGCGCTCCTCATCGTCGAGGGCGCCGAGGGCTCCCGGGTCCTGGGCGAAGAAGAGGTCGGCGGGGCTGTTCTCGCCCTCCTCCAGGACGGTCGCCGCGAGCTCGGCCGTGTCGCCGTAGCGGACCTGCACGTCGACGCCGCTCCGCTCCTCGAACTGCTCGAAGAGCGGCCCGACGAGCTCCTCGCTGCGCCCGGAGTAGACGACCAGCGAACCCTCGCCGGGCTCCAGCTCCTCCTGGCTCGTCGTCTCACCCGCGTTCCCGCCGGAGCCGGATGAGTTGCTTTGCTCCGGGGGCGCCTCGCCGCAGCCGACCGCGAGAACGGCCAGCAGGCAGATCAGCGCGAGCAAGATAGAGAAGCGATGCCCTGAGGTCAAAAGATCCCGTCCCTTCAAATCGCCGGACAGCCCACCCGCCCGGCCTCTGTTCCTAATGATAATCGTTTGCAATAACGTTGAGGGGAGGGTAGTCTACGGCACTGTGGCGCGTCAAGTTTTGGGCGGGTGGTTTGTGAGCTGGATCAAGGCCCGCCCGTGAGCCGGATCGTGGTAACGGGCACGGCCGGCTTCATAGGGTCGCACCTGGTCGACCGGCTCCTCGCCGACGGCCACGAGGTTCTGGGCGTCGACGCCTTCACCGCTTACTACTCGCGCCGTACCAAAGAACGCAACCTGGAGGCCGCGCGGGCGTCGGAGGGGTTCCGGCTCGTGGAAGGAGATCTCCTCGATCTCGACCTGGAAGAGCTTCTCGACGGCGCGGACGCCGTCGCGCACCTGGCCGCCGAGCCCGGCGTGCGGCGCAGTTGGGGCGGGAACTTCCTGCGATACATCTCCCGCAACGTTCTCGCCACCGAGCGCCTGCTGGAGGCCGCCGGCAGGGTCGGGTTGCCGAAGTTCGTCTACGCGTCTTCGTCGTCCGTCTACGGCTCGGACCCCGGGCATCCCGTGGACGAGGATCAGGCCCGGCGGCCGGCCTCGCCCTACGCGCTCTCCAAGCTCGCCGCCGAGGAGCTGGTGGGGCTCTACGACCGCGAGCGGGGCGTACCGGGGACGGTGCTCCGGTACTTCACCGTCTACGGACCGCGCCAGCGGCCCGAGATGGCTCTCTCGCGCTTCCTCTTCTCCGCGCTCAGGGGGCGTCCGGTGGACGTGTACGGCGACGGCGGCCAGCGGCGCGACATGACCTTCGTCTCCGACGCCGTGGACGCGACCGTCGCGGCGCG
>CAXUFZ010000284.1:0-329 GCA_964250345.1 uncultured Rubrobacteraceae bacterium | reverse complement strand
GGCTGCCTGACCGGGGCGACCACCCCGTCGTTCGCCGCCGCCGACCCGGAGCTGGCCGCCGACCTGGAGGCTCGGCTGCCCGGGATGGTGGTCCGCCACAAGGGCGGGGTGGGCTACATGCTCAACCGGTCCGGCCGGCCGCGGGGTGCCGGGCGTCCCCGTCGAGGTCCGTTCCGGGCCCGAGGCCGAGGGCGACGTCCGCTCGACCTGGGCCGACTCGCGGCTGGCCGGGGACGTCCTGGGCTACGAGCCCCGCGTCGGGCTCGAAGAGGGTGTGGCGGCGCAGGCGGCGTGGGCCGCGCGGGCGCTCGCCGCTCCGGCCTGAGGGC
>CAXUFZ010000283.1:227-4934 GCA_964250345.1 uncultured Rubrobacteraceae bacterium | reverse complement strand
GGTTTTCGGGAGCTTGAACGAGATCATACTGGTGGTGGACGACGACGCGGCGCTCGTGGGGGTCGCTTCCGTCGTGCTGTCGTCGGAGGGCTACCGGGTCGTAACGGCGGAGGACGGCACGGAGGCGCTGCGGGCGTTGGAGTCCGAAGATTTGGACCTCGTCGTCCTCGACGTGATGCTGCCGCGGATGAGCGGGTTCGAGGTGCTGAAGAAGATGCGCGAGCACAGCGACGTCCCCGTGGTGCTCCTGACGGCCAAAAGCCAGTCCGTGGACAAGGTCGTGGGGCTGGAGCTCGGGGCGGACGATTACATAACCAAGCCCTTCGACACCAAGGAGTTGCTCGCCAGGATCAAGGCCATCCTGCGGAGGTTCGGGCGGGACGGCCGGGGCCGGGAGGGGCTGCTCAGGCTGGGCACGCTGGAGCTCGACCCGGGCGGGTACACGGTGACTAGGGAGGGGCGGCCGCTGGAGCTCACGCCGACGGAGTTCAGGATACTGGCGTTGCTCATGCGCCGTCCCGGGCAGGCGTTCACGCGGGCCCAGATCTCCGAGGCCGTCTCCACGGGCTCGCACTACCTCGCCAGCCGCTACATAGATGTCCACATCAGCCGGCTGCGGGCCAAGGTCGAGCGCGACCCATCGAGGCCCGAGATGATACAGACCGTCCCCAGCGTCGGTTACCGGGCCGCCCGCCCCGTATAGAAGCCATGGGAGCGCCGAGATAGAGAAGAAGGGCAAAACGAGGGGTCTCCTGCCCCCGGCGAGCTTCAAGGCCCGGGTGTTCGTCGCTCTCGTGGGCATCTCGTCGGTGACGAGCCTGATCATCGGCCTCGTCCTCTACTCTTTTGCCCAGGTACAGCTGGTGACCGGTGAGAACGAGCTACTAGAGCAGCGCTCCCAGACGGCCAACGCCGGTGCCCAGGACTACCTGGAGAGCCTGCGCAACCCCGAAGACAGGACCCTCCCCCCCGCCGAAGACTACGCCGACACGCTCGTCATCTCCGTCGCCGACCCGACGGGCCTGGGCGTACTCTACGTCGGCCCCGACGGCGAGCCGCTGGCCGCCCGCGACGGCCTCGGAGACCCGCTGGACCCCGCGGAAGCCTTGAGGGACCTCAGGCTCAGAGAGGGCGTGATCCAGGAGGTCGCCGGCTCTTCGAGCGGCGAGGGCCGGCTGGCGCGAAGCGGGGAGGGCAACCGCTACGTGGCCGTAATGCCGCTCAGGGGCCAGGACGGGGAGGCCAAGGGGGTGCTGGTCTACGACGTGCCGCAGGACGAGCTCGGAGAGACGCTCGCCTACCTGCGCTACGGCATCCTGGGGGCCATCCTCACGAGCGTGCTGCTCGCTGCCATAGCGAGCCTCCTTCTCGCGCGCCAGTTGACGCGGCCGTTGTCCGAGACCAGGGACGCGGCCATCCGGGTCGCCTCAGGGGACTACGCCGCCGCCGTGCCCGTCAAGGGCAGGGACGAGCTCGGGGAGCTCGCGCGGGCCTTCAACTACATGGCAGAGGAGATAGAGCACTACGTCGGGGAGATCCAGGAGCAGAAAAGCCGCCTCGAAGCGGTCCTGGAAGCCTCTCCCGAAGCCGTCGTCGCCACCGACCAGGCCGAGCGCGTGACGATGGTCAACCCCGCGGCGGCCAGGATGCTCGGCGTCCGGCCCTCCGACCGCGGACGCGGCCTGGAAGAATTGGAAGTCCCCGGCGGCGTTCTCACCTGCGTGCGCGAGGCCGCCGCCAACGGGGTGGCCGTACGCGAGATCGAGCAGGGAGAGAAGGCCTTCTGGGCCTACGCCGCCAGGATGGACCGGAACGCGAACGGCGCCGGCAGGGACGCCGGTCGGGACGCCGGCATCATACTCGCCGTCAGGGACATAACCGAACACCGCTCGCTGGAGAAGGCGAAGACGGCCTTCGTCTCGGACTTCTCGCACGAGCTGAGGACGCCGCTGACGACCATCCAGAGCGCGGTCGGCCTTCTGGAGCGGGCCCGCGAGAGGCTCGACCCGCTGGAGCACCGCGCCCTGGAGCTGGCCGAGGGCGAGCTCGCCCGCATCCGGGGCATGGTCGAGGAGCTGCTCACCCTCGCCCAGATGGACTCCTGGCAGTACCAGCTCGAGGTCGGTCCGGCGGACCTCTCCGACATCGTAAAGACGGCCATGCGGTCGGTCGAGCCCAAGGCGCAGCGGTTCGGCATAACGGTCTCCTTCGACGACGGCGTCGAGCACCGCTGCGTCTGCGACGTGCAGAAACTCTACCAGGTCTTCCTGAACCTCCTGGACAACGCCATAAAGTACTCGGACCCCGGGGACCAGGTGCGCGTCTCCATAGAAGAGAACGTACCCTGGATCTCCGTGCGCGTGAGCGACACCGGCGTCGGCATCCCGGACGAGGACCTCGACCAGCTCTTCGAGCGGTTCTACCGGGTGGACAAGGACCGCTCGCGGGCGACGGGCGGCAGCGGCCTCGGCCTCGCCATAAGCAAGCAGATCGTCGAGATGCACGGCGGCGAGATCTCGGTGAACAGCGAGGTGGGAACCGGAAGCACCTTCCTGGTCCAGCTCCCAAAGGCGCCGCTCTCCCGCTCCTCCAGCTATGCGATCTAGGCAGATAATCTTCCTGGCCGCGCTCCTCCTCGTCGCGACCGGTTGCCGGGCGACGGAGGAAACCCTGACCATACCGCCGCTGCCGGCCGCCGAGGGGCGCGTGAACCCGGGCCTCGGACCGGACACCCGTCCGCTGAGCACCGGACCGGGGGACAAGGGCTCACCCAGTTGGGGGCCGGAAGGCGAGCAGATCGCGTACACCGTGGACGGCTACGTGGTCGACAGGCCCGTGGACGGGGGCGAGGTTCGGCGTAGGACGACCAGGGACTTCGTCGTCGAGGAGGCCGAGTGGACCGGCGACTCCCTGACGGTGCTCGGAGCCACCGGCGAGGGGTCGAGCTCCCTGTACCGAGCGGCGTCGGGCGAGGGGTCTCTCGGGGTTCAGAAGATCATGGCCCGGGTCCTCGCGTTCAGCCCGGGGCCCGAAGAAGGGCGGTCGGTCGCCGCCTTCAGGACCGGGCCCCGCGAGAGCGGTCTCGCGCTCTTGCGCGGCGACGAGGTGGAGCAGGTCTACACCGGCGTCGTCGGGGGAACCGTCACCGGACTGTCCCTCTCGCCGGACGGGCGGAGGGTATCCCTGGTGGTGAGGACGGCCGAGGATCGGCGGACCTCCGAGTTGCGGGTGTTCGACCTCGAAGACGGCGGCCAGCAGCGGGTAACGCGGCTCGGGGCGGGGGTCGAGATCCTGGGCGCCCCCCAGTGGACGAAACGCGGCATCTACTTCGTGGCGGGCTCGTCGGCGGGGAACGGCGAGCCGCTCTACGACCTGTTCCGCGCGGGCCCGGAGCCCGGCGGGCCCGAGCCGGCCCCCGGGGTCGGGGAGGGCTTCGTCGCCGGCGGCGTCCGCGTCTCCCCCGACGGCGAACGCCTAGCCGTCGTCGGGCGCCTCAACCCCAAGTCCCCGGCCGACCTCTACGTCCTGGACCTCGACAGCGAGAGTTTCGACGCCGTGACGACCAACGAGGACATGGACATAAAGACCGGGCCGGACGACCTGGCATGGTCCCCCTCCGGCACGAGCGTCGCGCTCGTCGCCCGCGGCGCCTCGACCGGTGAGCCCGAGGTGCGCGCGGCCCCCGCCGAAGACCTCCTAGACGACTTCTACAACCTCTACGAAGTGCCCATCAACGGGTCTTCGATTGCCGCCGGGGAGCTGGGGGCCTACCGGTGAGGGAGGCGGCGTTCTGGGCCTGCGGCGCGGTGGTGGCGTTCCTGATCACGGCCGGTGCCTTCCTCTCCCTGGCGAACCTGGCGACCGGCTCCCCCGAGCAGAGCCTCTCCCCCAACCCGGAGAACGTCCCCGCAAGACCCGGTCCCCCCCTCGATCTGGACCTAAACAAGGACCGTCTCCTGGCCCTCCGGCCCGAGCCGGATCAGGACCTGCAGTTGGCCGTGGAGAACACCGGGGACGAGGCCTACGCGGACGTCAACCTCACGCTCCGCGTCTCCTCCGACGACACGGCGCACCCGCAGACCCGCTACTACCGGCGCGCCGTAACGAGCCTTCCCGCCGGAGAGACCGTCCCCGTGCGCTTCAACCTCGACCTCTCCAACACCCCGCCGACCATCCAGAGCGCCCCCGCGAACACCGCCGAACCGCGAAAGATAATCGAGGTCCGGGCTACCACCCCCGAAGGCGTCTCCACCGTCCGCACCGCCATAGTCCCGATGTAGCGGTCGCCGCTTCGCGGGCTTTCAGCACGCTGCGGCTGTCGCCTCCGCTTTCAGCACGTTCCGCCCTACGGGCTCCGCTCTCAGCACGCTTCGGGCCTGGCGGCCCTCGCTTTCAGCCAGGTCAAGGGCACCTCTGGCGCGATCCGGCGGGAGCATCGGGGTTTGTCGGATGGCGGATCGGCCCGACGAAAAGCGGACCGTCGATTCTCTGCGAGAAAGACGGCCTCGCTCCCCAGAACGATACGCTTCCGGCCGCAAGCCACGGTGCCAGGGGTTTGGCCGAAAGGCGCGAAGCGCCGGGCTGAGAGCGGAGCCCGACAGGGCGCAGCGTGCTGAAAGCGGAGGCGACAGCCGCAGCGTGCTGAAAGCGGAGGCGACAGCCGGAATGTGCTGAAAGCGGAACCCGACAGGACGCAGCGTGCTGGCG
>CAXUFZ010000283.1:0-217 GCA_964250345.1 uncultured Rubrobacteraceae bacterium | reverse complement strand
CGGGGGGGGGCGGGGGGGGGGGCGCGCGCTGGGCCCCCGGCGCGGGGACGCGGCCTTTTAGTCTCGGGAGCTTTACCCGGCCGACGAGGGCGCGGGCCAGCTCCGCCACCTCGACCGCGCTGCCGAGTTCGATGCGGGCCAGGGTGTAGAGGCCGAGGCGGTGGGGGGCGCGGCGGACGGGGCGCCAGCCGCTCTGGAGGAGGAAGGACGTGGGGAC
>CAXUFZ010000282.1:4570-4935 GCA_964250345.1 uncultured Rubrobacteraceae bacterium | reverse complement strand
CATCCGCGACGACTTCGGGGCGACGCAGGGGCAGGCGGGGTGGGTCATCACGGGTTACCTGCTCGTCTTCGCCGTCGGCATCCCGCTCTACGGGCGCATCGCGGACCTGTACAGCCTCCGCGGCACCTTCGCCCTCGGCCTCCTGCTCCTCGCCGCCGGCTCCCTGGCCTGCGCCCTCGCGCCGAGCCTGCCGCTGCTGGTCGCCGGGCGCATCCTGCAGGCGGCCGGGGCATCGGCGATACCGGCCCTCGGGTTCGCGGCGGTCGCCAAGGCGTTGCCCCCGGGGAGCCGCGGCACGGCGCTCGGCCTGCTCGCGGCCGGCTGGACGCCGCGCAGCGCTCGGTGGAGGTGCAGCGCGGGACCGC
>CAXUFZ010000282.1:0-4560 GCA_964250345.1 uncultured Rubrobacteraceae bacterium | reverse complement strand
CGGTTTGCTCTCCTCCAGCGTCGGGGCGGGTGCGGCCGTAGGCCCCGTGCTCGGCGGCGTCGTCACCGGGCTCGCGGGCTGGCACGCCCTCTTCTTTCTGACCGTGCTCCTGGCCGCGCTCCTCGTCCCCGGCGCCCTCTACGCGCTGCCAAGCGTAGCGGACGGCGGTTCGGGGAAGCCGGCCGGCATATTGGAGGCCGTGCGGCACTTCGACGTGCCCGGCGGGCTCGCGCTGGCGCTCTCGGCGGGGCTCGCGCTCTTCGGGGTGACGCAGGGGCAGGTCGTCGGGTTCTCCTCCCCGGTCTCCTGGGGCAGCTTCGTCGCGGCCGGTCTTCTGGCCGCCGCCTTCGCGTGGCGCATCAGTCGGGCGGCCGACCCGTTCGTCACGCCGCACCTGTTCCGCAACCGGGCGTTCCTGGCCGCGGCGGTGACGGGGTTTTTCATGATGTTCGCCAACGTGGGGAGCTACGTGCTGGTCCCGCTGCTGCTCTCCGGGATAAACGGGATGTCGGCGGCCGGGATCGGTCTGGTGCTGGCGCCGGGGGCGCTCGTAGTCGCGGTCCTCTCCCCCGTCGCCGGCAGGCTCTCCGACAGGTTCGGGCCGCGGACGCTGGTGCGGGTCGGGCTCGTCGTGTTCGGGCTCTCGATGTTCTCCATCTCCGCGTTCGCCGTCGGGGCCTCGCCCGTCCTGGTCGGCCTCGGGATACTCGGCCAGAGCCTCGGCTTCGCGATGGTCAACTCGCCCACCGCGAACGCGGCGGCGGCCTCGCTCTCGCGGGACGAGAGCGGCGTCGGCCTCGGCATCTACCAGATGCTCTTCTTTCTCGGGGGCGGGTTCGGGCCGGCCGTGGGAGCGACCTTTCTCGCGGTGCGCCAGGGGTCCGGGGCCGGGGCGATCAACCCCCTCTTCGTCGCCGACTCGGCCCCGTTCTCCGACGCCTTCCTGCTCCTGACGGCCGCGACGGTCGTCTCGTTCGTCGCGGCCTTCGGCCTTCACGGCACCGCCAGCAAAGGGGGCAAAGATGCCTGATTACGGCCGTCCGCCAGGGTTGGGCGTCCCCTCCGGCCGAAGACGGGCTAGACTCATGGCGTCGGTGAACCGAGCGGGAGAGGAGTCTGGATGACGGAGAACGGGAAGGTCGGGATACCGGAGGGCTACCGCGACCTGATGGAGACCACGGCGCTGGTGCACGTCGCCACCATAGGCCCGGACGGCGGGCCACAGAACAACCCCGTGTGGTTCGACTGGGACGGCGAGCACGTCCTGTTCAGCCAAACAAAGGGCCGCCAGAAGTACCGCAACCTGGGCCGGGACCCGCGCATCGCCTTCTCGATGGTGGACCCCGAGAACCCGTACCGCTACCTGGAGATCCGGGGCGAGGTCGCCCGCGTGGAGGAGGACCCGGACAACGAGTTCATAAACGCGATGGCCAAGAAGTACATCGGCCTCGACGAGTACCCGTACCACCAGCCCGGCGACGAGCGCGTCGTCGTCTTCGTCAGGCCGGTCCACACGACCCAGATGGGCGCGTAGGAGGGAGTTGGCCGACGGGGACCAACCCGCGGGCCCCGGCCCGCTCCGGCGGGCTTTAGGCTACCTGCGCTCGTACAAGAAGGAGAGCATCGGCGCCATATTCGCGCTGATGTTGGTCTCGGGCGCGAACCTCTTGACCCCGCTCCTGGTCGGTCGGGCCATCGATTCCGGGATCGCGCCGCGGGTGGCGGACGTGGTGCTGATCTCGGCCGCCGGGCTCGTCGGGGTGGCGCTGGTGCGGGGCCTCTTCACCTTTCTGCAAGGATATCTGGCCGAGAGGGCCTCGCAGGGGGTGGCGTACGACCTGCGCGACGCGCTGTTCGAGAGGATAGAGCGGCTCTCTTTCAGCTACTACGACCGGGTGCAGACGGGGCAGCTCGTGCAGCGGTTGACGAACGACGTCGAGCAGATCCGGACCTTCGCCGGCTCCGGCGTCGTCCAGTTGGCGAACGCCGTCGTCATGCTCTTCGGCGCGGCGGCCCTGCTCTTCTACCTCGACTGGCTTCTGGCGCTCGTGGCGCTCGCCGTCGTGCCGGCCATAGCGGTGTTGCTCGTCCGGTTCGTGACGCTCATCCGGCCGCTCTTCCAGCAGGTGCAGCAGACGCTCGGGCGGCTGAACACCGTCTTGCAGGAGGACCTGTCGGGGGTGCGCGTGATCCGGGCCTTCGCCCGCGAGGACTACGAGACCGCCCGCTACAAAGAGGTCAACGACGAACTGCTGGACAAGAACCTCACGACCGTCCGCGTCTTCGCCAACAACTTCCCGTTCGTCTTTCTTTTCGCCAACCTCGGGACGCTCGCCATCGTCTGGTTCGGCGGCTGGCAGGTCATAGGCGGCCGGCTCTCCATCGGCGAGCTCATCGCCTTCAACACCCTGCTCGGCTTCATGCTCTTCCCCATCCTCACCATAGGCTTCTTGTCGGCGAGCATCTCCCGCGCCGGCGTCTCGGCCACCCGCGTCTTCGAGGTCCTCGACGCCCCCCTCGACGTCACAGACAAACCGGACGCGTACCCGCTCCCCCCCATCCACTGCCGCGTCGAGTTCGACGACGTCTCGTTCCGGTATCCGGGAAGCGAGCGCGACGTCCTGGCGGGCGTGAGCTTCGCCGTCGAGCCGGGGAGCACGGTCGCCATCCTGGGCACGACGGGTTCGGGCAAGTCCACGCTCGTCAACCTGCTGCCCCGCTTCTACGACGTCTCTGGCGGCGCCGTCAGGCTCGACGGGCACGACGTCAGAGACGTTACGCTCTCCAGCTTGCGGTCCCAGATCGGGGTCGTCCTGCAGGAGGCCCGCCTCTTCTCCGGCACCGTCCGCGACAACCTCGCCTTCGGCAAACCCGAGGCGACCGACGAGGAGGTCGAGACCGCGGCAAAGGCGGCGCAGGCCGACGAGTTCGTCCAGGGTTTGTCCGACGGTTACGGGACGGTTATAGGGGAGCGGGGTGTTGGATTATCTGGTGGGCAGCGGCAGAGGATCGCCATAGCAAGGGCATTGCTCGTCGACCCGCGGCTGCTTATCCTCGACGACAGCACCTCGGCCGTGGACGCCGAGACGGAGGCTGCCATCCAGGAGACGCTCGACCGGCTGATGCGGGAGGAGCACCGGACGGTCTTCGTGATCGCGCAGAGGGTATCCACCGTGCGGGACGCAGACCTGATCCTGGTCCTAGACGGGGGCCGGATCGGCGCGATGGGAACCCACGAAGAGCTCCGCCGCGACTCCGAACTCTACAACGAGATCCTCGGCTCCCAGCTCTCCGACCCGGCGGGGGTGGCGTAGATGCCCCGGTTCGTGATCCAGGAGCACTACGCGACAAGCCACCACTTCGACCTGCGCCTCGAAAAGGACGGCGTCCTCGTCTCCTGGGCCGTCCCAAAAGGGATGCCCGAGGACACGAAGAAGAACCGCCTCGCCACGCGCGTCGACGACCACGACCTCTCCCACCTCGAAGTCGTGGACGAGACCCCGGTCGAGGGCGTTCCGGGGGCGATCCGGAAAAGCATCTGGGATTCCGGGACTTACGAGGCCGAGGAGTTTGGCGATGAGATGGTGATCGTCACCTTCAACGGCGAGCGTCTCAAGGACAAATACTCGATCTTCCGCGCCGGCGGGAACTGGCTGGTCCACAAGATGAAGCCGGGGGCCTGAGATCCGGAACATCGAGTCGATAGCGGGGGCTTCTCAGGAGCGGGCCGGGGACCGGCGCACTACGGCCCGGCGCCTCGTCTCCGAGCTGGCGCCCTACGAGGGCACGCTGGCATGGATCCTGGTGCTCGTCGTGCTCGGGGCGGTGGCACAGGCCGGCGGGCCGTGGCTGATCGGGCGCGCCATCGACCGCTTCATCTTGAGAGACGATCTGGCCGGCCTCTCCCGGACGATGCTCCTGCTGCTCGCGATCTACGCGCTGGGGACCTTCGCCTCGCGCGGCCAGGTCTACGGCGTCGGCGCGGTGGCCCAGCGGCTCCTGGCCTCGTTGAGAGAACGCATCTTCGAGCGGTTGCAGCACCTGCCGCTGCGGTTCTTCGACCGGCGGCCCATCGGCGATTTGATGAGCCGCGTAACCAACGACGTGGACACGCTCAACCAGTTGTTCTCGCAGGGGCTCACGCAGTTGCTCGGCTCCATCTTCAGCCTCGTCGGCATCCTGGTGGCGATGCTCGTGTTGCAGTGGAACCTGGCGCTCGCGTGTTTCGCCATCATCCCGATCATGGTCCTCACCACGGCCTTCTTCGCCCGGCGGGCGCGGACGGCGTTCCGGCTGACGCGGGAGACGGTCGGGGACGTGACCGCCGGGCTGCAGGAAGACATCGTGGGCGTTCGGGAGGCGCAGGCGTTCAACCGGACGGAGAGGAACATCGCGCGCTTTCGGGAGAGGAATGCGGCCAACCGGGACGCGAACGTACAAGCTGTGGCTATTACTTCGGCCTTCTCGCCGGCCATCGACGTGCTCTCGACGCTGGCTACGGCGCTCGTGATCGGGTACGGCGGCTACCTGGTCTTCGCGGGCGCGATGTCCGTGGGGGTG
>CAXUFZ010000281.1:0-4956 GCA_964250345.1 uncultured Rubrobacteraceae bacterium | reverse complement strand
CCGACGGCGAAGAGGGCGCAGGCCAGGGTGCGGGTGACGAGGCTCTCGTAGAGGCCCTCGCCCAGGCCGGCGGGGTCGCCCTGGATCAGGGGCTCGACGTAGCCGAAGATCAAATGCCCGAGCCCCTGCACGAGCAGTCCCGCGGCCACCCAGCGCATCCGCCACCCCTCGCCCCCCGCAAGAAAAAGGAAGAGGACGAGCGCGGCGAAGAGCCGGGAGAGGGCCAGGGTCGCCTCCTCCACCCCGTGCAACTTCCCCGAGGCGAGGATCGCGAACCCCGGCCCCTCTGCAGCGAGCGCCACCGTGGCCCAGACCGTGACCAGCAGCGCTATAACGCCCGCGACCACCGGCGCGAACCCCGACGTGGCAACGGCCTCGTTCGCAGGGCCAGACTTTCCGGACCCCGCCTTCCGTCGAACGTCGGCGGCGCTCACGGCGCTGCAGAAGCCAGATAGCGACCAAGAGATTCCAAACGGCACCCTCCCTTATTATCCCCTCGGTAGGGTGATACGCACGGGGCCCGGACGCGGATTGAGTACGCTGAAGCCGACCCCACTGCAGGCCGGCCTCCGGAAGCAGGTTTTTCGCCTGGAAACCGACGCCCCCGATGGCGGTCCCCATGCTCGCTGGTCGGCGGAGCCCTTCCTGTTGGACTTTCCCCCGGCACGAAGACGCGACAAGCCGCCCGACCTCGGGGCCGGGCGGCGTGGACCTCGCCGGGGTCAGAGGACTCCTCTTCTGTCGGAGTCTTTTGGCGTCCGCTACTTGCCGTCTCGGCGCATCTCCGGCGACGTTCGAGGCGGGAAGGAGGCGGGTGTCAGGAGCGACCCGTCCTCGTGTCCACCGGGTTGGCCGCGCAGGTGTCCGTCCCCGCCCCGCCGCTCGGGGAGTCGTTGCCCCTCAGGCCGTCGCGGGTTGTCAGCGCGTCGCCGCGGTGCCCTCGTAGAGAGCGTCGCTCCCGAATCCGTCCTGCAGGAAGTCGTGGCGCGGCCGCCAGTCCGGGTGGGTGTCGGCGATCTCCGGACTCCTGGTGAGGTTCGTGGCGTTGGCGCCGTCGGCGTCGGCCACGAACACCTCGTAATCGCCCGTGCGGTATGTTTCGAAGGCCACCCGCTTTCCGTCGGGCGAGAACGTCGGGTGGTAGTCGTCGCTCGGGCCGTCGGTGATCCTCCTGATGCCGCCGGCCTCTGCGTCCCCGAGGGCCATCGCGTATATGTCGTAGTCCCCGTCCCGATCGCTGGTAAACAAGATCTCGCTGCCGTCGGGGGCGAACTCGGGATCGCTGTCCTCGCTGGGCGAGTCGGTCAGCTGTGTAGGGGCGCCTCCATCGGCGTCCATGACGTAGACTTCGTGGTCGCCGTCCCGATTGCTCGCGAAAGCGATCTTCTGGCCGTCGGGGGACCACACCGGGAGGTCGTCGGAGCTGGGGTCGTGGGTGATCCTGGTCTCGTTGGAGCCGTCGGCGTCCATGACGTAGATCTCGGTATTGCCGTCCCGGGTGCTCACAAAGACGATCTTCTGGCCGTCGGGCGAGTAGGAGGCCATCATGTCGTTGCCCGGGTCGTCGGTGAGCCTGGTCTTACGCATCCCGCTGCCGCGCATGGTGTAGACGTCGATGCTCCCGTCGAACTCGACCGCCCGCTCGAAGACCACCATGCGGCCGTCGGGCGAGTAGGACGGGCGCGCGTCGAACTCCGGGCCGTTCGCCAGGGGCGCGCGCCCGCGGCCGTTGGCCCATCGGACGTAGATGTCGGAGTCGCCGACGTAGTCGTTCTCCTGGTACACGATCGTGCTGACCTGCCCGGGGAAGGCCGCCCGCGCGGGACGGTCCCCCGAGAACGCCCCGAGGCCCACGGCAGCCACCGCCGCCAACGCCACCAGCATTACCGCCCTTCTCATAACCGACCTCTCCTCCCGCTCCGGCTCGTGGATGCCCGCCTCCGGTTCACGACGGATAGTGCTTATCGTAGCGTCCGGTCGCCCGATCCACCTCGTCGGAAACTGATAGATTTGGAACACACGACAGCGACGCTCGGCCGAGGGCTCCTTTATGGAGACGGCCATGCCGGGTCGGCGCGGGCACGGCTACCTGTAGACTCGCGAAGGAAAAGCTTACGCTGGGGCCGAACCCTCTACAGGCCGGCCTCCAAGGAGACGTTCTTCGGCCGGAAGCCGGCGCGCCTGTAGAAACGGATGGCGCGCTCGTTGGTTGCGTAGGCAGTCACCGACATCCGCCGCGCACCCCGCCCCCGGGCCCAGACGCGGAACCTTTCTACCAGCCGGCCTCCCAAACCGCTGTTCCTGCGCCCTTTCGACACGTACATGCTCTCCAACTCCGCCACGCAAATGGGCCGCAGCGAAGTCGTCCCCCTAACGTAGCCCGCGAGATAGCCGACCGCCTCGCCTTCGACCGCGGCCAGCAGGCACACGGCGCCATCGCGCCGTATCAGACGCGAGAAATGGTCCCGTCCCTCTTCCGCGGGCCATCCCACGTTGGTGAACGGGTCCCTGATACCCGCGTCCTCGGCGAAGAGTCCGGCGTTCTAGGCCACGATCTTCTCGACGTCCGTCACGCCCGCCACCCTTATCTTTGCCTCCACCATCTCGCGCCCTCCTTCCGGGGTTCGTTGGACCCGGGCCAGCTTACGGGAAACAATTCTGTTTGTAAATTTTGTTATTTATATAAATCGTGGAAGGTAGCCGGGTTTGGTGCGCTATCATGGGGGAGTTGCACGCCATTGCGGGAGGTTGAGGTGCGAGGGACGGTAGGGGAGACGCTGGAGCGGTTGATCCTTTTGCAGGTCGGGGCCGCGGCTGCGACGCGGGATCGGGTTCAGGAGGTCGTTGAGGGCCTGATCGAGCAGGGCCGCATCGAGCGCGAGGAGGGCCGCGCGGTCGTCAACGACGTGATGAGCCGCGCCCGCGAACGCTCGGCGGGGGCGCGTTCTTTGGTGGACGCTTCGCTGCAGCAGGGCTTGCGGCGGGGAGGGGTGCCGACGCGGGAGGACTACGAGGACATGGTCTTCCGGGTCGAGCAGCTCGAGCACCGGGTCAGGATGATCGAGGACCGCCCCGTGGCGACCCCGCCGCCAGCCGGGGAGCCCGAGGAGCCGCCGCTGCCGCCGCGCGACGCGCCCGAGACGCCTCCGGGGCTTTAGGTAGGGTGCGGCCCGTCCGTCCGTGACGCAGGGGGCGCTACCTCCGGCGGTCCGCGGCGGGAGCCTGCGGCGGTTCTCCCAGATCAGCCGCGTCCTGGTGCGGCACGGGTTCGGCTTCGTCTTCGACGTCCGGCGTGACCGCCGGGAGAAGAAGGGGTTGCAGGAGTTCCTGGCCCCCAACTTCGGGGCGCGGCTGCGCCGCACGCTCGACGACCTCGGGCCGACGTTCGTCAAGTTCGGACAGGTGCTCTCGACGCGCTCGGACGTGCTGCCCGAGGGCGTCTTGTTCGAGCTGCAGAAGCTGCAGGATACGGCCAGACCTATGCCAGCCGGGAGGGCGCAGGAGATCATCGAGCGCGAGCTCGGGGCGCCCGTCGGGGAGGTGTTCGCCGCCTTCGACCCCGTGCCCCTCGGGTCTGCCAGCATCGGGCAGGTTCACCGGGCCGTGCTGCGGGAGGGCGATGTCGTCGCCGTCAAGGTGCAGCGGCCGGAGGCACCGAGGCGGGTGTCGGCGGACCTGGAGCTCATGCGGGAGCTCGCCGCCTTTATCGACCGGCGGTTCGGGCAGAGGATTCTGGTGGACGTTGGTGGGCTCGTGGCCGAGTTCGAGGGGGTGGTGAGGCGCGAGATCGACTACCGCGCCGAAGCCGAGAACGCGCGGCGGTTCGCCGCCAACTTCGCCGGCACGCCCGTCGTGATACCCGGCGTCTACGGGGAGCTCTCGACGTCGAAGGTGATGACGATGGAGTTCGTCGAGGGGACGAGGTTCAGGGACATCCGCCCGCTGCTCCTGGCGCCGTCGGAGCGGCGGCGGGTGGCGGCGATGGGGGCGGACGCGATCTTCAAGATGGCTTTCCAGGACGGCTTCTTCCACGGCGACCCCCACCCGAGCAACCTGCTGCTGACCCCGGCAGGCGACCTCGCCCTGCTCGACTTCGGGATGGTCGGGTACATGAGCCGGGGGGACATAGAGGCGCTGTCGCGGCTGTTCATCGCGGTCATCCAACGCGACGCCCGGGCCGCGCTGAGGGCGCTCGAAGGGCTCGGCGTGCGCTACGCGACGGAGGTGCGCGGGGACCTCGTGCGCGAGCTCGGGGAGTTCCTGAACAAGTACTCCGGGCTCTCCGTCGGGGAGGTAACCCTTGGGCAGGCGTTGTCCGAGCTTATAGCCCTGGCCCGCCGCTACCGGCTGCGGGTCCCGCCCGTCTTCCCGCTGCTGACGAAGGCGCTGGTCACGGCCGAGGGTCTGGCGCGGTCTATAGACCCGACCATCAACGTCTACGAGGTCGCGCGTCCGTACGCGCGGCGCCTGCTCATGGAGCGGTACAGGCCCGACGTGGTGGCGCGGGCGGCGGGGGAGCGGACGCTGGAGTACGCCCGGTACATGGAGGACTATCCGGAGCAGATCCGGCAACTGCTCACCGAGCTTTCCGACGGCGAGATGGAGGTCCGCCTCAAGCACGGCGGCCTCGACGAGCTCGTCGGCAGCGTGGACGTGCTCGCCAACCGCCTCGTCTTCGCCGTCGTGACCGCGGCGCTCCTCGTCGGCTCCTCCATGCTCGGCGCGTTTAACATCGGGGGGCCGGCCATACCGTACATCGGCGTGCCCGTGATCCCCTTCGTCGGCTTCTCGATGGCCGTGGGCCTCGCGGCCTTATTGTTGTTCATCATCTTCCGGTCGAGGAGGCTCTAAGCGGGCGTATTCGGTGCGGTTTGCCGGCGTCTCGGTAGGAGGGGTTCGTAAGGTTTAGCGTTCGCCGGGGCGCGGGCGGGTTTGAAACCCGCCCCTACATAGGGG
>CAXUFZ010000280.1:0-4981 GCA_964250345.1 uncultured Rubrobacteraceae bacterium | reverse complement strand
GGTTCGAATCCGTGCGCGACGGCGACGAGGCCAAGGCGGTCGCGGCCTACGAGTCCTGGGGTTTCCGGAATCTCAAGCGCGAGACGATGGAGGTGTTGAACGTCTGGGCGCGCTTCCTGTACGAGCCGCTGATCCAGGACCGGGTGCGGCCGATCCAGGAGACGGACGACCCCGCCTACGGCCGCAAGGTGGCGGCCGAGGTCCCCAAGGGGGGGAAGCGCCCCGGCCCCGGGCGGGGGGCGCGCGGGCACGCCTAGGATGCTGATGTAGGCCTGCCAGATGCCCAGCAGCGCGAACACGAGGATGCCGTACCGCGCGACCCTCGGCAGCCGCGACCACGCGCCCCTGCCCCACCGTTTCGACCGGCCCGGGATCTCGCCGCCCGGCGGCGCGGCCTCGACCTGGGGCCCCGCCTCACTCAAAGGACGCATCGTCGACCTCCTCCCCCTCTTCGGCCAGCAGCTTCCGCAACTGCCGCCGGGTCCACAAAAACTTTTCGGAGTCCGGGTCGTTGGAGCCGGAGACGTCGAGCACCTCGATGACCTCCGAGGGCGCGTTGCCGAGCATGACGACCCGGTCGCCGACGACCATCGCCTCCTGGATGCTGTGCGTCACGAAAAGGACGGTCACGCCGGTGCGTTTGGCGATCTCGTTCAGCTCGTTCTGCAGCCTGTTGCGGGTCTGGGCGTCGAGGCTGCCGAAGGGCTCGTCCATGAGCAGCGCGAGCGGCTCCAACGCGAGCGCCCGGGCGATGGCGACCCGCTGCTTCATGCCGCCGGAGAGCTGGTGCGGGTAGCGGCCTGCGGCGTGCGAGAGGCCCATCATCTCGACGAACCGCTCGGCGGACTCGTGGGCTTCCTGCTTGCTCCTCCCGGTCACCCGCAGCGGGTAGGCGACGTTGTCGAGCACGGTGCGCCAGGGGAAGAGCTGGTCGAACTCCTGGAAGACGACGGCCCGGTCGGGGCCTGGGCGCAGGTCCCGCCTGCCGGCGAAGGAGATGCTGCCGCCGTCCGGCTCGATAAAGCCCGCTATCGCCTTGAGCAGCGTGGACTTGCCGCAGCCGCTCGGACCCAGCAGCATGACCTTCTCGCCCGGGTGGACCTCGAAGCTCACGTCGCCCACCGCGACGTTCCTCTGGCCGCCGACCTTGTACGAGATCTTCACGCCCTCCACAGATAACAACGGATACGTGGTGCGCGCCGCTCTCTTATCGTCTACATTGAGCACGTCGGACCTCCTCTCTAAGTGTTCTCGAATGCTCCTGACGGGACCTCACGGGGCGCCGCGCTCTGGCGGCTTTGTTCTTCTAGAGGTAGACGACCACCTCGCCGTCCTCCACCTCCGCCCGGTAGGTCTTGAGCTTGAGGTCGGGCCTCCCCGGCACGCAGGGGTCCCCCCCGGTCTCCAGGTCGAACTCGAAGCCGTGCCAGGGACAGAGCAACACGTTCCGGCTCTCGGACTGCTCCATGGTCCCCGGCGTGTCCGAGACCCACATCCGCTCCATGCACCCGAGCGACATGCTCGCCGCCTGGTGCGGACAAGTGTCCGCAACGACGCGGAACGAGCCGTCGTCCAGGCGGGCCACGGCGATACGGCGTTTCCCCGCCCGGAACCCTTCGACGGTCCCGGGCGGTATCTCGTCCAGCCGGCAGAGCACGTGGCGTTGTTCCTCGCGGTGGGGCGGCGCTTTCCTCGTCGGGCTAGAGGTCATAGAACTCCCTGGCGTTGGACGTCAGGATCTTCTGCCGGAGCTCCTTCGGGAAGGTGTGGGGCAGGGCCTGTTCCGGGGAGTCGAAGTCCCAGTGGGGGTAGTCCGTGGCGAACATCAGGAAGTCGTCCGAGCCGATCATCTCGAACATCCGGTAGAGGTCCTGCGGATCTTCCGGGTACTCCATCGGCTGCGTCGAGAACTTGACCCGCTCCCTGATGTACTGGCTCGGCAGCCGCTTGACCCACGGGACCTCGCGGCGCAGGGAGCGGTAGTTGTAGTCGAAGCGCCACATCAGATGCGGCACCCACGTCCAGCTCGACTCGACCATCGCGACCTTGAGCTCCTCGAACTTGTCGAAGACGCCGTTGGCGATCAGGCTTATGAGCTGCGACTGCCAGTTCTGGCTGATGGCCGTGTGCCACTCGATGTAGTAGGGCGGAAGACCTACGGCGGTCCGTGTTCCGCCGCTCTGGTGGAAGGCGACGACGAGGTCGTTGCGCTGGGCGGCCTCGAAGATCGGCCAGTAGGACCGCCGGCCGAAGACGTGGTGGGCGACGGCCGGCAGGATCACCTGCACGAACCGCGGGTCGCTCCCCAGGCGGTCGATCTCACGCGCCGCCGCCTCCGGCTCCTGCGCCGCGATCGTGATGGAGGAACGCAGCCGGGGCTCCCTGTCCAGCCAGTTCTCGATGACCCAGTCGTTGTAGGCGGTCGCGAGAGCCACGGCGAACTCGGGCTGGATCTGGTGGTCCGTCGGATGAAAGAGGCTGATGAGGATGGCCGGGTCAACCCCGAACCGGTCCAAGACCTGCTCCTGCACCATCTCCAGCTTCGACCCCGCAGGACTTCCGTCGTCCGTCACCGCGTCCGCTATCGCGACGCCGGTGGCCTGCGGGAACGCGTACGGGTTTCCGGGAGGCCCCTTGAACCCGTCGTTGATCGCCACGCGCGTCCGCCACGGCTCGTCCAAATACGGCGCCAGATCCTTGATGGACGAGAGCATCTCGTGCACATCCACGTCCACGACGGGAAGCTTCTCCTTCCCATCCCGACCCGTCCTCTCCCTGACCACGTCCGTCATCTAGCCATCCCTCCTTTATACCTTTTGCCTATTGCCTGGCTGTACAATGTTGGAGGCTACCTTCGCCGATCCGGGAGCGCAAGGCATCGGGGTAGCGAAGTAGGCTGGTTCATGTTCCGTCCGCGTCGCTCCGTGGACCACAATCGGCATTTCTATAGGGATAATGCTCTTATTCTTCGTCCCATACAAAATCTTCACGCTCCTCCGAAAAAGTTCCCGAACGTCATCGGGAGGTGGTTCGTGGGCGGGTCGAGGCCGGGGGGCGGTGGTCGTTGGCGATGGTCTCGCCGAAGGGGCCGGTGTTGGCGCCGCGGGCCTGGAGGCGGGGACCGCCGTGGGCCAGGGGCAGGCGGGGCATGACGAGTTCGGCGAAGCGGTAGGCTTCTTCGAGGTGCGGGTAGCCGGAGAGGATGAAGCTGTCGATGCCGGCGTCCATGTACTCGCGCATCCGTTCGGCGACCGTCTCCGGGTCGCCGACGAGGGCGGTGCCGGCGCCGGCGCGGGCGCGGCCGACGCCGGGCCCGAGGTTGGGGGTTACCGCGGGCTTGTCGCGCCGGCCGCCGTGGAGGGCGCTCATGCGGCGCTGGCCTTCGGAGTCCATGCGGGCGAAGATCTTCTGTGCCGAGGCTATGGTCTCGTCGTCGAGGTTGGCTATCAGCTCGTCGGCGGCGGCCCAGGCTTCTTCGCCCGAGGGACGCACGATGACGTGCAGCCGGATGCCGAAGGACACCTCGCGGCCCGCCTGGTACGCCGCCTCGCGCACCGTGGCGACCTTTTCGGCGACCTGCTCGGGCGGCTCGCCCCAGGTCAGGTACTTGTCGATGGTCCTCGCCGCCACGCCGATGGCGTCCGGCGAGGAGCCGCCGAACCACAGCGGGGGTCCGTCCTCCTGGAGGGGTGGGAAGATCAGCTCCGCTCCCTCGACGTTCATGTGGTCGCCGCGGTGGTCTACCTTTTCGCCGGCCAGGAGGCGCTTGTAGACCTCCAGAAACTCGCGGGTTACCTCGTAGCGCTCCGCATGGTCGAGGTGGATGCCGTCGCCCTTATTCTCGACCGGGTCGCCGCCGGTGACGACGTTTACGAGCGTCCGGCCGCCGGAGAGGCGGTCGAGGGTCGCGGTCATGCGGGCCGCCAGGCTCGGCGGCTGCAGCCCCGGGCGGACCGCCACCAGGAAGCGCAGGTTCTTCGTCAGCGGCACCATGGCCGAGGCGACGACCCAGGCGTCCTCGCAGCTCTTGCCGGTCGGCAGCAGGACGCCGTAGTAGCCCAGGTTGTCGGCGGCCTGGGCGATCTGGGCCAGGTAGTCCAGGTCAACGGTCCGGGCGCCCTCGTTGCTGCCGAGGTAGCGGCCGTCCCCGTGCGTGGGCAAAAACCAAAGTACGTTCGCCCCGTTCTTTCTCTCCGCGGTGGTCAACTCGCGCCTCCGTCTCTCGTGTCCGTGTCGCCGGTCTTCGGTTTCTCGATCCTCTCGCTAACGTTCCATCGCCCCCACCGCGGTTCGTGTCGTGGCGGGATCTGCTTCGTCTCGAAGCAGCTCGGCGGCGAGGTCGGCGGCCTGCGTCCGGATCTCGGGTACCGCGATCGTCTCCCACAAACGCCCCTTGAGGAACGCGCCGAGCGTGTACAGGAACGGAGAAGGCGCCCCGTCCGCGCCGAGCAGGGCCCCGCGCGCGTCCGTATCCAGCCCGAGGCCGACGGGCCCCGGACGCGCGAGCCCATCTTCTAGAAGACCCCGGACGAGCGGGCCGTCGGCCTTCCCCACGTCCATGCCGGGGGCCGTGCAGTTGACGACCCGTCCCACGCGCACGACCCGCTCCCCGCCGCCGCGCAGGCCGATGATCGCGTCGATCCCGTCGGGCCCGGCGTCGTACCGGCGGACGCGACCGGCCATAACGGCGAGTCGGCCCTGTTCGCGCATCGCCGCGACCGCGTCGCCGACCTCGGGGGCTACGCGGTGCCGGTGGACCTCCCAGAAGGGTTGCAGGTGCCGCAGGAAGCGCCGCCGCTCGCCGTCCGGCATGACGCCCCAGAGCGGCTGCGTCTCCGGGCGGAGCGCCTCGACGACGCCGCGCCAGTCGTGGCCACCGGCGCCGGCTTTTCGCACCTCGCGCCGGACCCTTCGGACGAGGTCGCGGACGTTCGGGGTGTTGGGGTCCTCGGCGGAGACGAAGGCCGGGTAGGGCGGGTAG
>CAXUFZ010000279.1:0-5001 GCA_964250345.1 uncultured Rubrobacteraceae bacterium | reverse complement strand
CGGCGGCGCCGGTGAGCCCCGAAGCGCCCCCCGGACGGTCCGCCAGTCGGCCCGCGTAATCTCCGATGGCGCCAACGTCGAGGCCGCCCCGCTTCTTGCCGGTGCTCCCGCGGACACGCTCCCGCACGCGCTCCTGCGCGCGACCCTGGGGTTGCTTGCGCCTGCCTTTTCTTCCCACATCAGCCTCCTCGGGTCTTATCGTGCGCCCCGCCCAACCGGGTTAGCTGTACCCGGGGCAGACCCCGGGCAACCAGGGCCACGGCCCTGCCGCCCCGGACGACGGGACCCTTCAGGAAACCTCGAACGGGTTCAGCAATCTTACGCCAGTGCGTTCTACGTCGGCCGTATTGCGGGTGACGAAGGTCATGCCCATGACCTTGGCCGTGGCGGCCATCAGGCCATCTACGACCGGGAATGGATCGGGAACGTCTGTCCGACCCCATTCTTCGGCGATCGCGGCATCTACGGGGACGACACGATCCGCGAAGTCTCGGAGGACGGTGTCTAGCCAAACTTCGTATACCCCGGCCTGGTCGGGGTCCCGCCGCCGTAGGCGCTCCACTCCCCGACGGACTTCCCCGAGCGTGAGCACGCTGAGGTGCAGGTCTTCGCGAGGCGTCGAAGCGATCCAACGCTTCACCTTGGCGTCTCCCCGCGGCTTACGTGCTTCCGAGACGACGTTCGTGTCCAGCAGATACTTCACCTTATAGCTCTACGTCTCGCGGGAAGTCCTTGGACCGCTCCAGATTCAGCACGCTCAGATCCGGCCCGTTCAACAAAAACTCTTTGAAATCCGGCTTCTTCCCGCCCGTCCGCCGGTACTCTTCCGCCGGAACCACCACGACGACCTCCTCCCCATGCTTCGTTACCACCTGCGGCCCCTCCTCCAACGTCCGCCGCACCAACTCGCTGAACCTCTGCTTGGCCTCCTGCAACTGCCAAGACACAACCACACCTCCCCGTATAAATATCTAGACTGTCTAGATATTAAAACGAACCCCGCGAAGATCAACTCGACCCTTTCTGATCCGGGACGACCACGCGCAACGGGCGGCTCTCCTATTTTTGACAATAAACATGCGCAAATATTTTGTCTTTGTGATATAGTGCGGTCATGGAGACTTTAGGCGCGGCGGGCGAAAGGCCCGCGGAGGATCGGGTAGGGCGGGTGCTCTCCGGGCTTGGGCCCAGGGTAAGGCGGGCGCGGCGGGAGCGGGGGATGACGTTGGAGGGGCTCGCGGCGGCGGCCGGGACTTCGGCGGCGCACCTTTCGCGGCTGGAGTCCGGGGAGAGGCAGCCCTCGCTGGACGGCGCGTTGCGGCTGGCGTTGGCGCTCGGGGTGCCGTTCTCGGAGCTCTTCGAGGAGCCCGAGGAGCCGGGGCCTGGGACGGTGGTGCGGGGGGATGAGGCCCCCGTCCACGAGCGCGGGGGGTTTCGTGTTCAGCATCTGGTGCCGGAGGCGGGGCCGGAGGGGATCTCGGCGGTCAAGGTGGTCTATCCGGCGGACCGGGTGGCCGACGACGGGCTTAACGAGCACGAGGGCCAGGAGTGGCTGTACATGTTGAAGGGGAGGCTCAGGCTTACTTTGGGCGCGGAGAGGACGGTCCTGAGACCCGGGGACGCGGCCTTCTTCGACGCCCGGCTGCCGCACCGCTTCGACGTGCTCTCCGAGGAGGACGCCGAGGTGCTGATGGTCTCGTGCGTGCCGTGCGCCCACCGGCACGGACCCCCCGGCGATCTGCATCCCTTCGCCGAGGGACACCACGGCTTCGGACGTTCATAAGACGGGAGGACAACATGCCAAGGGTTCTTGAGAGTAACGGGAAGGCGGCGTCGGGCCGCTACGACGCCGTGGTGGTGGGCGCGGGCGCTGCCGGGCTCTCCGCCGCCCTGATGCTGGGCAGGTCCAGGCGACGCGCTCTGGTGCTCGACGGCGGCGAGCCGAGGAACGCGCCCGCCGAGGGCGTGCACTACTTCTTCACGCGGGACGGCACCCCGCCCGAGGAGCTGTTGCGGATCGGGCGCGAGCAACTGGGGCCGTACACGGACGTAGAGTTGCGGCAGGCGAGGGCCACGGGGGCATCCGGGTCCGACGGAGATTTCGAGGTCGAGTTGGACGACGGGACCGTCGTGGGGACGCGCAAGGTGCTGCTCGCCACGGGCGTCCATGACGAGCTGCCGGAGAGGCCCGGATTCCGGGAGTTGTGGGGGCGTGGGATCTACCACTGCCCCTACTGCCACGGTTGGGAGGTGCGCGACAGGCCGCTGGCGGTCCTGGCAAACGTGGAGTATCTGGCGATGCAGGTCGCCCTGCTCCGCCAGTGGAGCCGCGACCTCGTGGCGCTTACCGACGGCGAGACCGGGCTCGACGATGACGCGCGGGGCAGGCTCGCGGCGCTCGGCGTTCCTCTGAAAGAAGAGAAGATCTCGCGCCTCGAAGGCGACGGGGCCGGGGGCCTCGGCCGGATCCTCTTCGAGGACGGCTCCGAGATCGAGCGCGAGGGCCTCTTCTACGCGCCGCCCCAGGGCCAACGCTCCGACCTGGCGGAAACCTTAGGGTGCGAGACCGAGGCGATGGGCCTGCTGCCCGCCGTCATCAAGAGCGACCCGACGACGAGGGAGACCACCGTACCCGGCGTCTTCGTGGCCGGGGACGCCGGCACCATGATGCAGGGCGCCATCATGGCCGCCGCCTCAGGTGCCGGCGCGGCGGCCTTCCTCAACCACGCCCTGATCTTCGAAGACACGGAGGCGGAAGTGGTGACTGCCGGGAACCCCGCCCGGCGGACAGGTTAGGAGGACCGGCGATGGCGGACGAGCTTCGCGATGGGGGCCAGACAGAGAGATTCTGGGAGGATCACTACCGCAAACGCGACCGGGTGTGGAGCGGCCGGGCGAACCCCGTCCTCGTGGACGTCGTAGGGTCGCTGATCCCGGGCACGGCGCTCGACCTCGGCTGCGGTGAGGGGGGCGACGCGATCTGGCTGGCCGAACACGGCTGGCGCGTGACCGCCGTCGATGTCTCCGCCACCGCCCTGGAGCGGGCAACGGCCGAGGCGACCGCGGCCGGCGTCGAGGGCCTGATCGACTTCCAGCAACACGACCTGGCCGACAGCCTCCCCGAGGGCGCCTTCGACCTGGTCTCGGCCCAGTACCTGCAGTCGCCGATCGAGTTCCCCCGCGAGCGCGTGCTGCGGGAGGCTGCGTCCACCGTGGCGCCCGGCGGCCTGCTGCTCGTCGTCACCCACGCCTCCGCCCCGTCCTGGTCGTGGGCCCACCGGGACACCCGCTTCCCCATCCCGGAGGAAGCCCTGGCCGCGCTCGACCTGGACCCGAAGCCGTGGCGCACCGAACGGCTGGGCGCGCCCGAACGCCAGGCCACCGGCCCGAACGGGGAGTCGGGCACCGTCGCAGATAACGTCATCGCGCTCCGCCGCCTCGCGCCATGACCTTCCGCCTGTCCGCCGAGAGCATTTTCGGCTCTGACGGGGAGGGTCCGTGCGATGAGTACTGAAGTAAGCGCCTCGTGCCATTGCGGGTCCGTCCGGCTGGAGGTCGACGCGCCGCCGTCGGAGGTCACGGAGTGCGACTGCTCGCTGTGCCGGCGCTACGGCGTCTTGTGGGCCTACTACCCGCCCCGCCAGGTGCGGATGCTACCTCCCGATCCACCCACCGACGTCTACGCGTGGGGTGACAGGTCCATCGAGTTCCACCGCTGCCGGGGGTGCGGCTGCGTCTCGCACTGGGCCGCCGTGGACCGCGAGAAGAACCGGATGGGGGTCAACGCGCGCCTCATGCCACCGAAGGTCCTGGCCGGCGCCCGCGTGCGCCACCGCGACGGCGCCGACACCAACCGTTACACCGATTGACCGTCGGCGGTCACGCGAACGTCTGCCAGTGGAGCCGCGGCCTCACGGCCCTGACCGACACCGAGCCCGGACCGCGCGGTGATCGTCCGTCTGGCGCGGGTCAGTCCATGTGCCATTGCAGCGGGAGGAGGTAGGGGAAGTCGGTGGCCGGGTCGATGTCCGCCTTCATGATCGGGGCCATCCACTCTCCCCAGCGACGGTTGGTCTCGCTCCGCGCGAGGTACCTTTGCGTCTTCTCTATGTCGTCGGTCTCGAAGAAGCCGAAGAGGGTCAGGCCGTGGCGGAAGATGGTGTAGTTTCGGATGCCGGCCTCTTTCAGGGCATCGGTCATCTCGGGCCAGATCTCCTCGTGCCGCCTCCTGTACTCCTCCTCGTAGCCGGGCCTGACCTCGAGCACCCACGCGTACTGCGCCATGCCTAGCGGGGGTAGGCGTCCTTGACGCCGCCGTCCACGTTAAGAACGTTGCCGGTGCTCCGCGAGGAGCGCGTCTCAGAGGCGAAGTGCAGGACGGCGTCGGCGATGTTCTCGGGCAAGACGCTCACCTTGAGCACGTTCCGCCCGCGGTAGAAGTCCTCCAGCTCCTCCGGCTCTATGCCGTAGGCCTGGGCGCGCTCCCGGCGCCACCCGGAGTCCCAAATGCGCGAGCCGCTCAACACCGCGTCGGGGTTGACCGTGTTGACCCGGATGCCCGCGGCCCCCCCTTCTTCGGCGAGGCACCGCGCCAGGTGCAACTCCGCGGCCTTGGCGGAGGAGTAGGCCGACGCGTTCTTCCCGGCCGCGAGCGCGTTCTTGGAGGCGACGAAGACGAGGCTCCCGCCGACGCCCTGCTCGCGCATGATCTTGAACGCCTCGCGCGAGACGAGGAAGTACCCCCTGGCGAGGACGGCGTGGTTCTTGTCCCACATCTCGACGCTCGTCTCCTCGACGGGCGCGGACGATGCGAGGCCGGCGTTCGAGACCACGACGTCCACCCCGCCGTACTCCAGGACCGCCCGGCGGTAGGCGCGGACGACCTCGCCCTCGTCGGTGACGTCGGCCCCCGCGGCGATGCCGGGCTGCGGCAGGTCTTCCGCGACCTCCCTCGCACCCCCCTCCTCGAGCTCGCAGGAGACGCCGCCCGCCCCCTCAGAG
>CAXUFZ010000278.1:0-5014 GCA_964250345.1 uncultured Rubrobacteraceae bacterium | reverse complement strand
CCGGCGGAGGCCCCGGCGGGGGCGGCGGGGACGATGATGGAGGAGGCGAGGACTAGGCCCCCGGCGTAGGGTGTTCCGCGGGGCGTCCCGCTTGATTCGCTTTTCCAGGTCTACCCGAGCAGCTCCTCGCGGGCGTAACGCGCGAGCGAGGATGCCGGCATCTCGCGCGGCGGGTCTATCCTGACGAAGCTGTGGCGGCCGATGGCGTTGTCGTTCAGCCAGTCTTCCCCGACCGTCTTGGCGCGTTCCAGGTCGTAGTCCGTCTCGAAGTAGGTTGCTCGGAGGCCGCCGTCGGGGAGCTCGACGATCAGGATGGGGTACATGCCGGGCGAGTTTGCCCGGGCTTTGACCGTAGTTTCCGAAGAATAGTCCATGCGGGGGAGTCTATACGAGGCGGGCGTCGAAGAGAAGCCCGGCGGGGCGGTGGGACCCCCATGATAAAATCCGGGGCGTATGAAGACTCCTTATGACATTCACATTCGCGGAGGGAGTTACCGTGTCGGATCCCACACCCAACGACGGAGAAATTGAGAACATAGGACCGGAGAGGCCCGCCGAAGAGGTCGAGCCCCGCCTGCCACCGCAAGACATCCCCGAAGATCTGCTCCTCGGGCGGCTGGCCCGCCTGGACACCCGCCGGGCCCTGGTGGAGCTCTGCAAGAACGTGCCGGGCCTCGAAGAGGTCCTCCTTCCCAGAGGCATCCAGGCCGACGCCCTCACCCGCAAGTCCGGGAGCGGGGCGGCCTTTCTGCGGGGCGTGGCGCGCCGGGTAACCCAGGACACCGCCGCCTGGAGCGCCTTCCGCACCGCCGTGCAGGACCAGATCCCCCCCGAGACCTTCGAGGCTTTGAAAGACTTCTCCGCCGACAGGCTCGACGAACTCGCCGAGGCCCACACGACCGAAGGGCTCCTGATCGCCGCCCTCAGCGCGGAAGACGAGCCCGAACCGGGCGTCGTGGAGACGCTGGCCGAAGCGTGGCGCAGGGAACGCGGCGAGGCCGAAAAGAAGGCCTCCGAGGACGCCAGGGTCAAAGACCTAACATCGGAGTTGGAACGCTTGAAGGGCGAGAACGAACGGCTCTCCTTCATCTCCCGGACGGCCAACGAGCGGGCCGCCGCCCTCGCCGAAGAGGTCGAGGTCCTGACCGGCGAGCGCACCGGGTCCTCGGACAAGATCAAGAAGGCCGAGGAGCAGGCCGCCTCCGCCCTCGAAGCCAGGGCCGGCCTCGACGAGCGCATCGCCGAGCTCGAAGGGCGCGGCGCCCAACTGGAGCGGGCGCTCGAAAGCGAGCGCTCGGCCTACTCCCGCGCCGCCGAACGCGTGGACGAGCTGCACGACGAGCTCGGCCGCGTCGTCGCCGAGCGCGACCGCATCAGGGGCGCCCTCCAGAACGCCCGCTTCACCGACGGCGGCTTCGGGGAGCTACTGGTAAGGGCCGTCAAGAACGAGGTCGCCGCCCTCCCCTCCACCCTCGACGCCGCCGCCCGTACGGCCCAGCTCCTCGAGTTCATGGGCCGGGTGCTCCAGGCCCACTCCGACCTCAGCTCCCCGCGGTCCCCCCGCGAACAGTCCTCCCCCGCCGAAGAAGAGTCCGACGACCCGGACCCTTCACCGGCCGTCCCGCCGGAGGAGGTAGTTGAGGAACCCCCGGAGCCGGGGCCAGAGCCCCCGTCCAACGGCTACGCCAGGCCGCGGCCGACGCTCTCGTTCCGGGCCCTCGGGGGGGCCGGAGAGGTCGGCGGTAGCAGCCATCTGCTCGACTTCGGGGCGACGCGGGTGTTGGTGGACGCCGGGATCAAGCCGGACGGCCGCGGGCCGGTAGCACCCAACTTCGGCGCCCTCGACAGGATCGACGCCGCCGTCGTCACGCACGCGCACCTCGACCATTGCGGGGCCTTGCCGCTGCTCGTCAGGGACAGGCCGGATTTGCCGATCTACTGCACCCCCCCGTCGGCCAAGCTCATAATCAGCGCGCTCAACGACCACGCGGCGATGGGCGGCGGGCTGCCCGGCGGGGCGCCCATCCACGAGGTCAGGAAAAGGCTCGTGCCCGTGCCCTTCGGACGGCCGCTCAAGATCGGGGACGCGAGCGTCACGCTGACGGAGAGCGGGCACATCCTCGGGGCGGCGAGCGTGCTGCTGCGGTCGGGGCCGGCGACGGTCTTCCACACGGGGGACATCTGCATGGAGGACCACTTCTCGATTCCCTCGGCGCAGTTGCCCGACGTGAGGGACATAGATTTGCTCATCATGGAGGCCACGCTCGCCGACCAGAAGCCCCAGCCTTTTAGCGACTCCATACGGACCATGGTCGAGACCATCAACGACACGACGATGGAGCGGGGCGGGAGCGTGCTCATCCCGACCTACGCGCTCGGGCAGGCGCAGGAGATCATCCTCGGCCTCAAGCACTACGGCAAGGAGTACGGCCTCGACCGCGACGTCTTTATCTACGTCGACGGCTCCGTGGTGACCACTTCGGAGAGGCTCTACGCGGAGCAGATCGGGTACATGAAGCCCTACTTGCAGCACAGCGACCCGCGCGAGATCTTCTTCTCCGACAACATCCGCGCCGTCGCCAACGACGACAAGGCCCGCGAGCGCATCCTCACCAACCCCTGCGCCGTCATAGCCTCCCCCGTTACGATGCAGGGCGGCGCCAGCGCCTTCTACCGCCGCCACCTGGAGAAGGACCCCAAGAACGCGGTCATCCTCCCCTCCAACGCCGCCGCGGCCTACGGGACGTCGCGCGCAGAGGGCGAGGAGGAGCAGTGGCGCGTCGAGAAGGTGAGCTTCGCGGCGCACTGCACGCAAGAGGAGTTGCTCGGCATAACCAGGAAGCTCAGTCCCCGGCAGATCATCCTGATCCACGGCTCCCGCCGCCGCATCAGCGACCTCGCCTTCCGCCTGGCCCCGGACCACAAGATCCACACCCCCGCCGTCGGCGAGACCGTCCGTACCGTTCTCTAGGAGAGGAGCCCATGGAAGCCCGCTACCTGACAGACAAGAGCGGCAATCGAGTCGGCATTCTCCTCGAAGATGAGATGGAAGATATCCGCCGTTACGACGAGGCAATAGCCCGCAGGGAGCGCGGAGAGGACGACTCCATGCCCTGGGAGCAAGCGAAGCGCGAGATAGAGCAGGAGCGGGAGGAGCTCGGGCGGCGCGGTGAACTATGAGGTTATTCCGTGGGATCGGGCCATGAGGGAAGTCGAGGAAGGGAAAGTCACGGGCGACTGACGTGGCCTACACCGTAGAGGTTCCCCGGAAAGTACAGAAACAGGTTGCCCGCCTACCAAGCAACGCTCGGGACCGTGTAGACACCGCTGTGCGGGCTCCCGCGACAGACCCTCGCCCACAAGGATGCCGCAAACTCAGCGGCCGGGAAGAATAGCGTATTCGCGTGGGAAGTTACCGCATCGTCTACGACATCTACGACGAGAGCAGCAGGGTACTCACCCCGGAGATCTGGCACCGGCAGAGGGACTACCGATGAGCGTCGGCGGTTATCTTCCCGAGGTCATCCGGCTCCGGGACGCCCGCGGCGAACGCCCGGATAACGCCGCCGGCATCGGGGCTTTCTGGTACGAGCCCGAGATCTGGACGCTCCCCCTCTCCCCCGCCGCCCGGGTGCTCTATGCGGGCCTCTGCTCGTTTCTGGCGCACGGCGAGATCAACCGCAGGGACCTCCGAAACACCCTCAAAGACCACCCCGACGAAGCCATATCCGCCGCCCTGGAAGAACTACAGCAGGGCGGGCTCCTGAGACCGCTTCCAGGCGGCCCCGCCTCCTACGAGGTGCGATCCGCCAGGCAACTCGGACAGGACGACCCGTGAAACCTCGGACCTACCGGGGCCAGCGCGTCTCCGCCGGGCCCCCCTCGCCGTTTACGTACCGCGCCAACCCGTACTCTTCGGAATCGTTCCACCTGCGGCCGGCCCCGCCGGTGAGCGCGGCGACGTCGATGAGGCGGCCCAGGATGCGCAGGCAGAAGCCATTCAGGACCTCGTCGGGGTCGTCGACTTTGCCCCGCGCCTTCGCCACGAAGAGGCCTTTCGTCTTCCAGACACCGTCGCCGTAGACGGCGAAGATTTGGCATGGGGCCGTCCCAGCCGCCTCCGACCAACCGAGGACGCGGCCGGAGTAGCCGGATGGGTCCAGGCTGTAGCGGCTGAGCTCTTCGTGCATCAGGTCCTCGTCGGTCTCGGCCGCGGCGCCCCCGACGAGCCCGAAGGAGACGCCAGTCCCGGCGTCCGGGCCCGCGGAGGCCCGCAGGTAGATCAGGCCTCCGGTGCTGGAGGCTTCGACCTCGAACCCCTCCTCCCGTCCCAGGACCGCCGCGTACTCCAGACCCGAGAAGAGCCGTTCGGAGAACCGGCGGGCCGTCGCCTCTATCCCCCGCACCGTCTCCAGAGAGCGGTCGGCCTCCTCGCGGTAGCGGCGCAGGCGGGCGCGGGCGCTCTCCTCGAAGCTCAAGCGTCAGTCTTTCGCCCAGGACCGGAGCGCGCGGTCGGTGAGGCCCGGGAACAGCGTGACGCCGGCGACGAAGAGCCGGTCGGAGAGGGTGACGTAGACGTCACGCGGTCCCTTCTCGGCGGCGTCCGAGATCTTCCCCGCCACCTTCTCAGGCGGCACGCCCTTCGGCCGCCAGCCGCGCTTCTCGTCCTTCGTGCGCCGGGAGTTGTCCCGGAAGGCGGTGCGGGTCGTGCCCGGATAGACGCTCGTCACGGAGACGCCCCGGGCGGCGACCTCGACTCGCAGGGCATCCGAGAGCGCGTTCAGGGCGGACTTTGTCGAGCAGTACCCGCCGACCTTGGGTATCGCCCGCTTCCCGACGACGGAGGAGACGTTGATGATGCGTCCCCCCCGGCCCATAAGCGGCAGCGCGGCCTGGGCGCAGTTGAGCGGCCCGATCACGTTGACCTCGAAGACGTAGCGCAGATCCTCCGCCCGCAGCTCCGCCGCGCGCCCCGAAAGCCCGAGCCCAGCGTTGTTCACGAGAACGTCGATCC
>CAXUFZ010000277.1:0-5066 GCA_964250345.1 uncultured Rubrobacteraceae bacterium | reverse complement strand
GTCTCGTAGTCCCGCTCGACCTCGGGCTCGCCGTCGCTCGGCGGCTGCTCGCGCCACAGGCGCATGGCCACGCTGGTGCCGGACGCCAGGTAGACCTGGCCCATCGCCCCGGCCGGCGCGCGGGCGCCGGGGGCGTCGCGTCGGCCAGGCCCCGACCCCCGCCCGGGGGGACCGCCGCGACGTTGGAGAGGTCGGCCGAGCCGTCGTCCCCCTGCGGCGTGCCCACGGCGATAAACACCACGTCGGCCCCGCGCGCCACGGGCTCCAGCTCCGTCGTGAACCGCAGGCGGTCGCCGCTCCCCTCCAGGGACTCCGCGAGGCCCGGCTCGAAGACGGGGACCTCGCCCCGGCGCAGGCCCGCCACCTTGCCGGCGTCCGCGTCCACCAGCGTCACCCGGTTGCCGATGTGGGCCAGGCACGCCCCGGTCGCCAGGCCCACGTAGCCGGCCCCGACCACCCCGACGTCGAACGTTCCCAAAGCACTCCCCTGTCCGTGAGCTGTAAAAGACCGGCGCGTCCCGCAACGCAGAGACTACAAGACCCGGCGGCCCCGCGAGGAAGTTGTATGGGAGCCGGGTGGAGGGGCGCGACCTTTGTTCGTCGGGAGTCGGAAAACCCGTGGCCTTGCCCTCGACGACTCCCGATTCCCCGCTGCCGGCGAACGGAAGCCCCGAAATCTCCGACCGGACTCCGTATCACCCGGGAGGGCCGGACCCCGGGCCGCCGATGGCCTGTTCGTAGATATCGTACCCCGGCGCGAAGAACTCGCGGAGGAAGCCCCTGGCCTCCAGCCAGGGTTGCAGGAAGCGTTGGAACTCGGAGAGGCTCGTGTGCTTCAAGGCCGGGTCTCTGCGCTGCGTCACCCGGGCGTGGGGGCGGAAGGCCCGCTCGATGGCCGTGGACCCCGTCTTGTGGACGGCCAGGAACGCGAACCCGTGGCGCGGGGCTAGCAGCATCGGGGCGCAAGGCTACCGGCGCCCCGGCGGGTTGTCAACGAGGATCTCTCGCCGGGCAGAACCCTTCTGGCATGACCCTTCTTCGCAACGTAAGATAGTCGGGCGAATCAGATCCACAGAAAGGACCCATCGACAGTGGTACTCGTCTCCGAAGATCGCAAGCTCGCCTTTGTCCACATTCAGAAGACCGGCGGGAGCACCCTGGACAGGCTTCTGAGGGCGCACGTGCACGACATGCGCATGGTCGGGCAGTCGCGGCACGAGTTCGCCTTGCGGGGGGCGCGGGAACTGCCGAACTGGGACGAGTACTTCAGGTTCGCCTTCGTGAGAAACCCCTGGTCGCGGCTGGTCTCCTGGTACAGCATGGTGACGAAGTTCCGCCGCAGCGGCAATGAGCTGTGGCGGTACGTGCGCGACAACTCCTCCAACTTCGAGGAGTTTATCCGCTTCTGCACGGACGAGGTAAAGATAAGCGAAGGCGTCTACTACTCGTTCGCCTACAACCAGCTCGACTACGTTACGGACGAGAACGGCGCGTTGCTCGTCGACTTTATCGGCCGGCTGGAGAACTTCGACGAAGACGTGCAGAAGGTGTTCGGCAGGTTCGGCATCGAAGTCGAGACGGTCCCCCACAGGAACCGCTCCAGGCACACCCACTACAGCGCGTTCTACACGCCGGAGCTGGAAGAGATCGTGCGCGAGAGGTTCAAGCGGGACATCGACCACTTCGGCTACGAGTTCGAGCGGGTCTCCGCCCCCGAGCTCGCCACCCAGCTCCACGCCCGAGCGCCCCAGGACGCCGAGAAGAAGGCGAAGGTCCAGAAGAACCGGGGGCGGAGGAGGCGGGGCAAGCCGGGGCTCCTCTTCGTCTGCGGGTGCGACCGGAGCGGGACGACGACGTTCGCGGACTACCTGAACAAGCACCCCGAGGTGCTCGTCTGCCAGGAGCGGTTCAAGGCCACGATACCGCAGGAGAAGATAAGGCCGGACCTCTTCACCTTCGACCGCATCGGGGAGTTCCGGCCCGGGGAGACGGAGAACCCGATCTGGAAGAACGGCAAGGAGTATTTCGTCACCTACCATAAGCTGCTCCTCGCCCACAAAAACGAGAGAAAGCTGCGCTGGATCGGCGACAAGAACCCCAACTACGTGAGGCGCCCGGAGCTGATAGCCTCCAACAACCCGGGCGCGCGCTTTATCGTGATGTACCGGCCCATCGAGGAGGTCGCCGAGTCCTGGGAAGCGCGGGCCAGCGACCCCGAGGACCACTGGAACGACAACCGCGGCTTCGAGTCGGCGGTCAGGACCTGGAACCTGGCCCTCAGGAACACCCGGCGGTTCGTGGAGAACAGTGTCGCCCCCAGGGCGCTGCTCGTCAACTACCACGACTTCTTCGAGCGCACCGAGAAGGTGGCGCCCCTGATCTCCGGCTTTCTGAACCTCGAGCTGGACGACTCCGTGACGGAGGCCTGGGCCGAGAAGAGCCGAGAGTTCTCGAACTCCCGTCGCCCGAAGAAGGCGCTCAGCCCGGAGCAGCAGGCGTACGTCCGGGGGCACGCCGATCGCGAAGCCGAGGCCTGGTTCCTGGACAGGGTCGAGCAGCAGTGGACCCGCCCGGACCTCTACGTGCAAGACGACGCAATACCCGCTCTCACCGCCACGATGAACGCGATGGAGGCCAGGGCCTGGCGGCTCCAGCGCCGGGCCGACGACCTGGAACAGAGGCTCGCGCGCCAACGCCGGGAGGCCGACGAGCTGGCGAGCTCGAGGAGTTTCAAGCTGCTGAACAGGATCAACGGCATCCGCCAGGGCCTCCAGAGCCGGGTGACGGGAAAGAAGTAGCGGGCCCGGGTGGGAACCCCTCGCGTTTGTTCGCCGGGAGTCGTAAGACCCTTGGCCGTCGCGTGGGATAAGGTCAGGCCTTATCGGACGTCGAGTTGTCCCGCCTGGAAGTAACCCGGGTCGGTCAAAGACCTATCCGCCGATGGCGCGTTCGTAGATCTCGTACTCCGGGGCGAAGAACTGGCGGAGGTCGCGCTCGCACGCCCCTGAGAGCTCGAAGGACCGCCCCGGCGAGACGTTCTTGATCCCCATCTCCACCTTTTTGCCGGCCTTCTCGCGCAAAAAGTCCACCAGGAGATCCAGGCGCTCGTAGCGGTAGACGCGGTCCACCTCGCGCTCGCCGGGCCGCGGCTGCATGAACTTGAACGGGCGCCCCACCCGCGCGAACCGCTGGTCGCCCTTGGCCCGCTTCTCCCCCGGATGGGAGGCCATGTAGGCGCGGGCGAACTCCTCGAAGGGGACGTGACCGGCGTAGTTCTGGTGGCTCGGGTGCGACGGGCGCGCGAGCACGTCGCGCGAGCGGTAGCGCCACCAGCTGTTGAGCCAGTCGATCGGCTCCCGGATCACGCACACCACCTCGTACGACCCGCGCGGGAAACCCTTGGCCTCCAGCCAGGGCTCCAGGAAGCGCTGGAATTGGGCGTACTTGGTGTGCTTGAACGGGTTCTTCTGCAACGATACGCCCGCGTGCTTCCGGAAGGCCTGCTCGATGGCCGTGGAGGCGGTCTTCGGCGGCGCGAGGAGCACGAAGCCGCTCTCGGGCGCCAGGAGCATGGGTTCAGCCGTCCCGAGAAACGGACGGGGCCAACGGCGCGAGCCCGCGCCGAATCGCCGCGTAGTTCTCGCGCAGGTGTTCGATGACGTGCACGCCCTCCGGGCTCTCGACCCGCACGATGTCGTCGGGCAAGGGGGAGCTTTCGCGCAGGGCGTGGAAGGTCTCCCAGTCGCGGCGCTTGCGGTCGTTGGTCACGGCCTTGAAGTCCGTGTGGGACCAGTGGGCGAACTCGTCGGCGTCGAGCCACTTAAGCTCGAAGCACACGTCGTCCGGCAGCCGCGTCACCGGGTCGCCGGGGCGGGGGAGCATCAGCTCCCAGTCGAAGGCCTTCGTGAACGTGTAGGCCGGCGAGTTCCGCCAGCCCCACGGCTCCGACTTCCCCGGCACCCGGTCCACGTAGGCGACGCGGTCGTTCTCCACGTAGACTGGGTCGCGGCGCAGCGTGATCGCCCCGTCCGAAGCCTGAAGCTGCCACGCCAGATCTTTGAGGACCCCCTCGCCCTGGGGCGTGAGGACCATGTCCCCGTCCCACTTCAGCGCGTAGCGGCTGCCGACGTGCGAGAAGGACCAGTTGTAGAAGTAGGCGAGGCTGCGGACCGAGTCGGGCGGCGTGCCCAGGTGCTCGGGGCCGCAGCGGGAGACGTCGAAGGGGTAGGAGAGGACCTCCAGCCTCCCCGGCAGGCCCGCGGCTTCGGCCGCCCCCCTGGCGACCTCCGGCGTGCCGTCGGTCGAGCCGTTGTCCACGACGAGGGCGCGGCTCGTCGATCGCAACAGGGGCGGGAGCACCCAGGGCAGGGAGCGGGCCTCGTTTTTGACGCGCACGACGGCGGTGAAGCCCGACGCGGAGGGCTCCTCTGCCCAGTTCCACCGGACGGCGTACTCTTCGAGTCCTTCCCGGTTCTCCATGTCCGGTGGCGCGCCCCTCGCTAGCACGACGCGTTCTCTCGCGGGCGGCTCATCGCCGGTTCACCAGCTTCACCAGGGCCAGTTTTGCCCGGAGGGGGATCGCGTCGCGCAGGCTGGCCGGGACGCGTTGCCTCACCTGGCCCACCAGGAAGTTCGCCAGGGAGGACGCGTCGGGGCCTGCGGGCGCCTTCGGGGCCGCCTGACGGGCCGTTCTCCGGGCCGCCGCCAGGATGGTCGATTGGGCGACCTGTTCGGCGTGGCCGTAGAAGGAGACGTACTCCTCGCGGTACCCGTCCAGCCGGTCCCGCGCCTCCTCGGCGTCGGTGTCGGCCAGCGAGAGCAGCTCGTCCCAGACCGCGTCGGCGAGGCGCACCAGCCCTTCGGGCACCTCGAGGTCGTCCCAGCCCGCCTTCGAGCGGTGCAGCTTGCGGTCCACGAGTTCGGCCGCCGCCGCCTGGTTACGGGCCCGCGAGTCCACAAGGGTCGGGATATCGAATTGCGCGCTGACGCGGGCCCCCGGGGGGGGGCCGTCGGCCCGCACGGGTTCGTACCGGACCAAGGCCCGGCCCGGGGGCCCACGGCCCCCC
>CAXUFZ010000276.1:0-5087 GCA_964250345.1 uncultured Rubrobacteraceae bacterium | reverse complement strand
GTAGCTCTTGAAGTGCCGGCCGGAGACGAGCATGTCGGAGGCGGCGGCCCAGGTTTTGTTCCCGATCTGGAAGACCGCGCAGTCGTCTCCGATGGGGACGAGGACTTCGGGGGGTGTTGGTGGCAGGAGGGCCGAGATGCGGCCGATCACCTCGAACTCGTTCAACGGTCCTTCCGGAAGAGGCGGCGGGGGTCGAGGCGGCTCCGGTAACGGCGGAACAGCTCCCGACCGAGGAAGGCGGCGGCTATCCAGAAAAAGACCTCGCCCCCGACGAGAAGCGCCGACGTCGCCCAGACCTTCTGCCCGCCGGAGAGCGGGAGAAAGACCGCGACCGCGGCCAGCGCCCACAGTAGGACCGCAACGCCCATCAAGGCGATCCCGAGGGTCCGCCCCCAGCCGGACGGCTGAGCGACCTCGGGCTCCTTGTCCCCCGGCCTGTTCTCCGGGGCGTTCACGAACGCAGCCTACGAATCTCGGCCCAGAGGAGGTCCGAGTCTTCTTTCGTGTACCAGGTCCGCAGGGTTCGCCACTCGTCCTCGGTGGCCCAGACCCGCGCGTCGTGGGCGGCGTCCTCCATGCGGACCTCGCCGCCGGGATGGCGTGCCAGGAAGCCCACGCCCGCGTACAGCTCGGGGTCGTCGGGCGCCTTCCACGGCTCGACCCGCGTCCACAACGCCCGCAGGGGACCGTCGAGCCGCAGGCCCGTCTCCTCGAAGGCCTCGCGGCGGGCGCACGCCTCGAAGTCCTCGCCGGCCTCCAGCGCGCCGCCGGGGTTCTCCCAAAGCCCGACGGGCGGTTTGCGGCGCCGTAGCAGCAGGGCGCGCGGCTCGTCCCCGCCCGCGTCCGCGAGCACGACGCCGGAGCCCAGCACGGCGCTGGCGACGGCCTCGGCCTCGGCCTCGGGCGACCTCGGTATCCGGGGCGTAACGGGTGGTGGGGGGGCGCCCCGAAGCATCTCCACAGGTCCTTCGACGCGCCGGATGTTCTCGGGGCTCCACCAGCTCGGAAGTTCGAGCCACTCTTCGAGCGTGACCCACCGGAAACCGAGGTGCTCGTCGGAGAGGTTCACCGTTTCCTCATCGGTTCGGCCGGCGTAGGTGACGGCGGCTAAGGGGCGACCGCTCGGGGCCTCCCCCACCCAGGTCGCCAGGATGATCTCGGGCTCGACCAGGAGGCCCGTCTCCTCGTAGAGTTCCCGCGCGGCGCCGTCCTCGAAGCCCTCGCCGGCGTTCAGGCGCCCCGCCGGGGGCTCCCAGGTTCCGGCCGGGCGTTGGAGCAGGAGCATACGGCCGTCGTCCCGGACCGGCAGGATGCCCGCGACGAGGTCGGCCCTCAAGATCCCCCGGTCTTTGAAGCGTGGGCCATCCGGGGAGTATAGCTTTCGTGTATGGTTCCGGGCTCACGGCTTCGAGGTTGGGATGGACCCGCTCCGTTTAACCGAGGGGTCCAAAGGGAACTTGTGTCGGGTGCGGCAATGGGGACCGCTCATAGCAGGCTTACAGGAGGAGTTTGGCATGGCAGAGAGCGCGAGCGCGGGTTCGGGCAACTCGCGGGCAACGCCGATTCTGGCGGCGACCGCGGTGGTGTCGGCGATAGCGGGGTTTCTATACGGCTACGACACCGGCATCATCTCCGGGGCGTTGTTGCAGATCACGGACGAGTTCGGCATCGGGAGCGGCTGGCAGTCGGTCATCGCGACGGGGATCCTGGTCGGCGCCGTCATCGGGGCGCTCGTGGGCGCGCGCCTCTCCGAGCGTTTCGGCCGCAAGCGGACCATCCTGATCATCTCGGCGGTGTTCGTGGTCGGGACTTTGCTGGCCAGCATCTCTCCGACGGAGCTCACGCTCGCGCTGTCCAGGGTGCTGCTCGGCACGGCGGTCGGGGGGGCGACGCAGACGGTGCCCATGTTCGTCGCGGAGCTCTCCCCGCCGCACATCCGCGGACGGCTCGTGCTGGCCTTCCAGGTGGCGATCGGGATCGGCATCCTGACCGCGACCATCGCGGGCGCCAGCCAGCTCCTGGACTGGCGGCTGATGATCGGCTTGGCCGCGATCCCGGCGGCGCTGCTGCTGCTCCTGATGCTGCCGGCCCCCGAGAGCCCGCGCTGGTTGGTCAAGGTCGACCGGGTGGATGAGGCGCGGAGCACCCTGCAGCGGGTGCGGGGCCAGGACGACGTCGAGGACGAGCTGCACGAGATCCAGGAGGTCGAGGAGGAGAGGCGCCAGGCCTCGGCGCGCGGCTGGAAGGGCCTCGGCCAGCCGTGGGTGCGGCCCGCCATCATCATGGGCTGCGGGATGGCGCTCTTCACCCAGCTCAGCGGCATCGAGATGATCGTCTACTACTCGCCGACGATCCTGACCAACGTCGGGTTCGATGATTCCGGCGCGCTGCTCGTCAGCGTCGCGCTCGCGGTGACGTACGTGATCATGAACCTCGTCGGCCTCGCCATCGTGGACCGCGTCGGGCGGCGGAGGCTCTCCCTGATCATGACCCCAGGCGCGGCGCTGGCCCTGCTGGTGCTCGGGGTGGTGTTCCTGACAGGGACGGTCAGCGCCGGCTCTGCCCCGTTCATCATCGCGTGTTTGGTCGCGTTCATGTTCTTCACGGCGGGTGGTCTGCAGGTTATGGGCTGGCTGACGGGGTCGGAGATCTACCCGCTCGGCGTCAGGGGCGCGGGGACCAGCGCGCAGTCGGCGACGCTGTGGGGCTCGAACGTGCTCATCACCCTCACCCTGCTCCCGACGATAGAGCTGATCGGGGTCGGCCCCACCATGTGGATGTACGCCGGGTTCAACGTGCTGGCGTTCATCTTCGTCTACCGGTACTTCCCCGAGGTCGCCGGGCGCAGCCTGGAGGACATCGAGGACTCGCTGCGCGAGGGCACCTTCTATCCCGGCGGCGTCCCGATCCGGCACAAGGAGGAGAAGGAGCCGGCGGCCACCTGACCCGAAGACCGGCCGCTACCCCAGCAACGAACGCAACTCGCGGGCGGCGGTCCCCGGGTCTTCGGCGTCGAGCACGGCCCGCACCACGGCGAACCCCCGGGCCCCCGCGGCGGCGACCTCAGGGGCCGTCTCCAGCGTCACGCCCCCGATGGCGAACCAGGGGATGCCGAGGTCCCCGCCCGCAAGCGCCCGGATAAACTCCAGACCGGCCACCTCGCCCTCCGGCTTCGTCGGGGTCGCGTAGACGGCGCCGACGCCCAGGTAGTCGGCTCCCTCCGCCACCGCCCCGCGGGCCTCCTGCACGTCCCCGGCGGATCGTCCGATTACGGCGTCCGGGCCGAGGGCCGCTCGGGCACCGGCCGTCGGGGCGTCCTCGCCGCCGAGGTGGACGCCGTCGGCGCCGGAGAGGCGGGCGAGCTCCGGATCGTCGTTCACCGTGAAGAGGGCGCCGCCCCGCTCGCAGACCTCCCGTAGCTCCGCGGCGAGCGGGAGCAGATCCTCCCTCGGAGCGGTCTTGTCCCGGAGCTGGACGATGTCCACCCCGCCCCGGACGGCGGCCTCGACCCGTTCCGCCAGATCGGGGCGCGGGTTCGTCACGAGCAGGAGGCGGGCCTCCCGGACGGTCTCCCTCGGGTTCATCCGTCGATCCTCCCCGGGGGCCAGGCGAGCACGTCCAGGCGCTCGGAGAAGTGGAGCAGCGGCGGCGTGTCGGGGAGCTCCACCCCGATCTGCGCCGTCATATCGAGCTTCTCCACCTCGACCTCGGCGGGCCGGAGGGGCCACATACTATGGTGTATGTCGCCGCGCCGGACGCTGCCCCTCCCGTCCGCGGCGTAGAGGCAGTAGCGCTCGGTGAGAAAGTCCTCCAGCGTGCCGCGCCGGCTCTCGAAGGGCTCCCCGGCGGGCCGGTAGCGGGCCGCGAACTCCGCGGGCGGGGCGTTCTTGTGCGTGCGGACGCTCCGGTAACGGACCTCGCCGTTATTCGCGTCGCAGGACATGTCCGCGTCGAAGTACGGGAGCTTGAAGGTGGCGCGGGCGAGGCGGACGGCGAGGCGGTTGTGGGCGTCCAGGGAGAAGAACCAGATGCCGGGCCTGTCCTCAGCGGAGACGTACGTCCTCAAGTTCAACTCCGGAAAGTTTGAGACGGAAGGGACCGCCGGCAGGAAGCGGGGCCTCACGTCGGTCATGCGGAAAGGGACCACGCCGAGCCAGGCGCTCCCGTCGAAGGTGTCGAGGGAGAGGGCGGGCGGTATCAGGGAGCGGAGGGCGTCGGCGGGGACGGGCCAGTGCATGAAGAGCAGGTCCCGCCAGGTCATGCTCAGGGCCCAGGGACCCGACGGAACGGGATACCGGCGGTGCTCCGTCCGGCCGAGGACCGTATTTGGTTTGGCCGCGTGCGTCATGGTCCGAAAATACGCTTCTCCGCCGGATGTTTCAGTGAATGGGGTTTCGGGCTCTGTGGTCGGGGGCTTCATCCGACAGCTCCGGAACGCCTCAGGATCTTCAGGACGAGGTAGCCGATGATCGCGCCGGGGATGCACGAGAGCGCGAAGGAAGCCATCAGGAAGAATAGGCCGCCGGCGGCCTCTCCGAGCATGGGCGAGATCAGAAGCGCCCCCAACGTTGCCCCGATAAAGACCGTCCCGACCGGCTCAAACAGCGCCGCCTCGTCCCGACGCAACACCCGGTAAGCGAACCCGACGGCGAGCGCCCCGAACGGACTCCCCGGAAAGGCGAAGACGCTGCCGGTACCGATGGAGAACCGCAGGGTCGCCGTGACCAGCGCGGATCCCGCGGCCCACCACGGTCCGAGCAGGACGCCGGCGACCGCGTTGATCGCGTGCTGAAACGGAAACACCCGCGAAGCCCCAACGGGGATCGCAAAGGAAGAGAGCAACACCCCCAGCCCGGCGAAGAGCGCCGCCAGAACGAGCTTGCGGGTCGTGCTCGCCGTCGAGCTTCGCGCCGGGTTATCCAACGGGCAACGCCCTCACTCGGAGGTTCTCGTCCAACCCTCCCGGATCGTCGGCCAGACCCGCCAGGGCATCCAGCAAGCGGGGCTCGAAGGTTCCCGGGCCCTCCGCGCCGGGGGCGGCGAGCTCGCCCGCGCGGCCGAAGGCGGCCAGGGCGCCGGCGACCGTT
>CAXUFZ010000275.1:0-5109 GCA_964250345.1 uncultured Rubrobacteraceae bacterium | reverse complement strand
ATCGTGGACCGGCTCTCGAACGAGGGCCGCGACCTGGGTCAGTTCGTGGGCGAGCTTCTTTCGCACCTGCGCAACGTGATGCTCCTGCCCCACGCGCCCGAGGTCGCCCTGGCGGGCGTCGGGACCGAGGAGCGGGCCCCGCTGGAAGAGCAGGCCGACGCCGTCCCGACCGCCGAGGTCGCGCGCCTCGTCGAGGCCCTGGGCGACGCCCTGGGACGCGTCCGGCGCGGCGGCGACCCGAAGCTGGAGCTCGAGCTCACCTTCCTCAAGCTCGCCCGCGACTACACCGAGCCAGATCTCACCGCCCTCGTCGGCCGCCTCGAAGCCCTGGAGACCGCCGCCGCGAACGGCGGCCTCGCGGCAAGCGCCCAAGCGTCGGGTCCGGCGCCGTCCGGGGCCGTTCCGGCAGAGACGGCGTCCGCGGAACAGGATGCGCCGGAGGATGGGTTATCGGAGGATGCCGACGAGCCGAACCCCGTCGAGCCCGAGCCGGAGGAGCCTGCTCAAGACGAGGCTGACCCTGACAGGGGTGCGCGGGGCGGCGTGGACGTCGCGGGGCAGTGGACCGGCATCATCGGTGAGTTGAAGCGGCGCAAGCAGGCGCTGACGGCGGCGGTCTACGGCGAGGCGCGGGTGGAGGGCTTCGACGGCGGCGTGCTGACGCTGGCGTTCCCTGGGGATCAGGATTTCTACGTCGGGATGGCGAAGGACCGCAAGCACGCGGACGCGCTGGGCGAGGCGCTGGAGGAGCGCATCGGTTCGAGGCCGCGCCTGGAGATCCAGTCCGGTGGAGAATCCCCGGATGCGGAGGACCTCGTGCCGACCGGCGAAGCGCCGCCGCGCGAAGAGGCGCCCCCCGAGGAGACCATCGTGCGGACCCCCGAACCGCCGGCCGCGAATGAAGACGAGGAGCCGCCGGTGGGGCGGAACGACGACGGCTACGATGGTGGTGCCGTGGCGCGGGGAGGCGCCTCTGAGCCGGCGCCCGAATCGGGAGGAGCCGGCCGCGTCGATGATAGAATCGGCGACGTGAGCGAGGTGTTCGAGATGGCGCGGGGCTTCGATCTATTCGACCAAAACAGAGGGAGTTAGGGTCATGGGCGGCAGACGGAACATGAACAAGATGATGGCGCAGGTGCAGCAAATGCAGGAGCAGATGCGGCTGGCGCAGGAGGAGCTCGCAAAGGAGACCGTCTCGGCGAGCGCCGGGGGCGGCGCGGTCAAGGCGACGATGACCGGGGGGATGGAGTTGGTCTCCGTCGAGATCGACCCGGAGGTCGTGGACCCTGAGGACGTCGAGATGCTGCAGGACATGGTGCTCGCCGCCGTCAACGAGGCGATGAGCTCCTCGCAAGAGCTCGCGAACAAGAAGCTCGGCGGTGTCACCGGGGGCCTGGGGGACCTCGGGCTGAACCTGCCGGGGATGTAAGGGCTCTTTGGCGACCTACGCCCGGCCCGTAGAACGGCTCATAACCGAGCTCTCCAAACTCCCCTCCATAGGCCCGAGGAGCGCGCAGCGCATAGCCTTCCACGTCGTGCGCGGCAAAAAGGACGACGCCATAGGGCTTGCGGAGGCGCTGCGGGAGGTGAAGGAGAAGATCAAGCCGTGCAGCCGCTGCTTCAACCTCACCGAGGCCGACCAGTGCGATATCTGCCGCGACACCCGGAGGGATCAAACAGCCATCTGCGTCGTCGAAGACCCCTACGACATCGGCCCGATGGAGCGCACCGCCGAGTACCGCGGCCTCTACCACGTCCTCGGCGGCTCCCTCTCGCCCCTGGACGGCGTCGAACCCGAGGACCTGCGGATAGCGGAACTGGTGGAGCGCGTGCGCGTCGAGGAGACGAAGGAGCTCGTCGTCGCCACCAACCCGAACACGACCGGCGAGGCGACGGCGCTGTTCATCGCCTCGGAGGTCAAGGACCTGCCGGTGCGCGTGACCGCGCTCGCCAGCGGGCTCCCCGTCGGCGGGGACCTCGAGTACGCCGACGAGGTGACGCTCGGACGGGCCTTCGCCGGCCGCCGGGAGCTCTAGGCTGGCCGCGGCGGCGGTGACTTGATGCGTAGGCCCTGGCTGCTGGTCGTGCTGGCGCTCGTTTGCACGCTCGCCTTCCCCCCGCTCGGCCTGCTGGCGGCGGCCGGGGGCTCGCTCTACGCCCACCGGGTCGGCCGCTTTGGCCTGCGGAACATCCTGTTCGCGCTCTTCGCCGCGCTGCTGCTGATCCTCGTGGTGCTGGCCCCCCCGAACTGAACGCGACCCGCTCGATCTCCCATCAAGATCGGCCGATAAAGGTTCCATGACACAGACCAGAGAACAGGGCCCGCTCGACAACATGGGACGCGACGCGCTCCGTTCCCTCGGCGACACCGTCGCGAGCCTGCCACCGCGCGAGGCCACCCTGGTGACGTTGCCGGAGCTCCGCCCCGAGCTTTCGGAAGCCCTGCATAAGATGGGCGCCTCGCGGCTGTACTCGCATCAGTTGGAGGCCTACGAGCGGGTGCGGGCCGGGGAGAACGTGGTGGTGGCGACGGCGACGGCGAGCGGCAAGTCGCTTTGCTACAAGATCCCGGCGTTCGAGAACGCGCTGGCGCGGACGAAGAGCCGGGCCGTCTTTCTGTACCCGACCAAGGCCCTCGCGCAGGATCAGCTCGGCAAGATAAAGGCCTTCAACCTACGCGGCGTCCACCCGGCGACCTACGACGGCGACACCCCGCAAGCCCTCCGCGCGGACATCCGGCGCCGCTCCAACATCCTCCTGACGAACCCCGACATGCTCAACATCGGCATCCTGCCCAACCACGAAGCCTGGGGAGATTTCCTGCGCAACCTGGAGATCGTCGCGGTGGACGAGGCGCACGTCCTGCGCGGCGTCTTCGGCTCGCACGTCGCGGCGGTCTTGAGGCGGCTCAGGCGGTTGTCCGAGCTGCACGGCGGCAACCCGCGCTTCGTGCTGACGAGCGCGACGATCGCCAACCCGCAGGAGCTGGCGGAGAGCCTGACGGGGCTCCCGTTCTCGCTGGTGGACGATGATGGAGCGTCGTCGGGTCCGCGGCGGGTGGTGTTCCGCAATCCGCCGCTGCTGGACAAGGAGAAGGGGGAGCGACGGAGTCTGCTCACGGAGGGGGCGCTGGTCTTCGCGGAGCTCGTGTCGCGGGGCGTTCGGACCATCGCGTTCGCCCGATCGAGGAAGGCGGCGGAGCTCATCTACCGCTACGCCGCCGAGCGGCTCGGCGTTGAGGGCGCACGCAGGGTCTCCCCGTACCGCGCCGGGTACACCGCCCGCGAACGTAGAGAGATAGAAGGCCGCCTCTTCCGCGGCGACCTGCTCGGCGTCGTCTCGACCAACGCGCTGGAGCTCGGCGTGGATGTCGGGGCGCTGGACGCCGTCGTCTGCTGCGGCTACCCCGGCAGCGTGGCCTCCGTCTGGCAGCAGTGGGGCCGGGCCGGGCGCGGCAAAGAGCCGTCCCTCGCCGTCTACATCGCCGGCCGCGACTCGTTGGATCAGTTCCTCTTCGAGAACCCGCCCCGCGTCCTCGGCCGCCGCGTCGAGGCCGCCCGCGTCACGATGGAGAACCCCTACATCCTCGGCCCGCACCTCCTCGCCGCGGCCCACGAAGCCCCGCTGGAGGCGGAGGACGAGCAGTATTTCGGGCCCGCGTACCGGGATGTGGCGAAAAAGATGATGGAAGACCGGGCGCTGGCGGCGAGCGGGGAGCGACTGATCTACGCCCGCTCCGACAACCCCGCCAGAAACATCTCCCTCCGCTCGGCCTCCTCCGAGACGATCCTGATAGCCGACGACGCCGGGGAGGTGATCGGCACGACGGAGGCGACGCGCGCCCCGAGCGAGCTGCACCCAGGCGCCACCTATCTGCACCGCGGCAACGCCTACGAGATAGAGGACCTCGACCTGCGCTACCACCGCGCCGCCGCCCGCCGCGTCCCGAACCGCTTCTACACGAAGCCGAAGGTCGAGACGGACGTGGAGGTTTTGGAAGAGCTGGAGGAGCGCGAGCTCGCCAACGGGGCGACGCTCCATTGGGGGCGTGTCAGAACGACGGACTCCGTGACGTTCTACAAGAAGATCCGGGTGGCCGACGAGAAGGAGCTGGGGGTCTACCCCCTCGACCTGCCGGACGTCACCCTGGAGACGCAAGCGTTCTGGGTGACGTTGCCGCCGATTCCAAAGGGCACCCGTCCGAGCTTCGAGAGTTTCGGCGGGGCATTGCACGCGGGGGAGCACGGCATGATCGGGCTCCTGCCACTCTTCGCCATGTGCGACCGCGCGGACATCGGCGGCCTCTCGACCCCGGCCCACCGCCAGAACCGCCTCCCCACGATCTTCGTCTACGACGGCTACCCCGGCGGCGTCGGCATCTCCCGCCGCGGCTTCGACGCCTTCTCCTCCCTGGCCCGCGACACGGTGGGTGTCATCACCCGTTGCCCCTGCGAGCGGGGCTGCCCGGCTTGCATCCAATCTCCCAAATGCGGCAACTGGAACGAGCCCCTCAGCAAGACCGGCGCCGTCGACCTCCTCCGCTACCTCCTCGGCCAGACGAGTAAGTACCCCGCGGAGTAAAGTGGCCCCTCCTCCGCCCAGAACCTACGTGGCGGTCATAGGCCCCGGCGATGCCACCGAAGAGACCCGCGAGCAGGCGTGGGAGGTCGGAAGGTCGCTGGCCAAGTGGGGCGCCGTCGTAGTCTGCGGCAGGCTGGGCGGCGCGACCGAGAAAGGCGGAACGGCCATCGGCATCTTGCCCAACGAAGATCAGAACCGTGCAAACGGATATCTGTCCTATTGCGTGGCCACGGGGGTCGGGCAGGCTCGGAATTTGTCGGTGGTGTGTTCGGGGGATGAGGTTATCGCGGTGAGCGGGGGTTATGGGGCGCTGTCCGAGGTTGGGTTGGCGTTGAAGGTCGGGCGGCCGGTCGTGTCGCTTGGGAGCTGGGATCCCGGGGGGCACGTGATCTCTGCCGTTTCGCCGGGGGAGGCCGTGGTGGCGGCGTATCGCTCGCTGGGTGGGTAGTATTCCCGGAAGGGATTATGGCGAGACGGGAGGTTTGGGTGGAGCAAGGCGGGCGTGTGGCGTTGGTGAGCGGGGGCAAC
>CAXUFZ010000274.1:0-5119 GCA_964250345.1 uncultured Rubrobacteraceae bacterium | reverse complement strand
GTATGTCCTCGTTCTGTTGCACGTTCTCCTGGACGTTCTGCGGGACGGCGCCCCCGTTGCCGACCTGACCGCCGCCGGCAGGGCCCGTGTTGCCGCCGTTCCCCTCATCCTGTTCTGCCGAGGGAGCCGGAGCCGCCGCCGGGGCCGAGGCGCTCGACGAGGCGGTCGTGGGCTCGGGGGAGGCGGTCGTGGGCTCGGGCGGGCCCGCGCTGAAGTAGAGGGTAACCGTGGAGCCGGGATCGACCAACGTCCCGGCCCCGGGCTCCGTCGAGAGGGCCGTGCCAGCCGCCTCGTTTCCGTCCACCTCGACGGCCGTCGAGTTGATACCCAGGTTTTGCAAAGAAGCCTGTGCCTCGTCCACCGTGGCGCCGTAGATCTCCGGAACCTCGACAGGCTGCACGCCCAGGCTGACCGTCACGCCGACCTCCCCGTCCGGCTCCAGTTCCTCGCCCTCGACCGGGTCCTGGGAGATGATGGACCCTTCCGGCGCTGTGTCGCTGTAGTCTTCGAAGACGCCGCCGAGCGCCAGATCGGATCCGGCGAGTACGTCCTCCGCCTGGGCGGTGTCGAGGCCGACGACGTTCGGGACCGGCACGGCGTCGGGGCCCGTGCCGATGGTTATCGTTACCTCGGAATCCAGGTCCGCCACGGAGCCGACCCCACCCGACGGGTCCTGACCCGTCACCAGGCCCTGGTCCCTGGCGGGGCTCTCCCGCCGCTGCACCCGCACCTCGAAGCCGGCCCTCTCCAGCGCGCGCTGCGCCTCGGCCCTCGTGTCGTCCTCTGTGTCCGGGACCCTGTTCTGGCCGCTGGCGAGGACGACCCCGATCTCCGATCCCTGCTCCAGCCTGCCGTCGTCCGGGTCCTGCTCCAGGATGGTGTCGGCGGGCCGCTTGCCGTTCTCCTCCCCCTCTTTGACTATATCGAAGCTGTCCCCGACCTGACCCTCCGCCTCGGCGAGGGTCGAATTCGTGAGGCTCGGGACGGCGATCCTGGGGGTGGGTTGCGCCTGCGGCTCCTCTTGCTGGAGGGCGTCGTAGCCGGCCCAGGCGAGCGGGGCCAGGATCAAGAGCGCCAGGAGTACCAGGAGCAGGGGCGCCCACCGGCGGCGCTTCTTGCCGCGCCGGACGCTCCGCGGGGGGGACGGGCGGTCGATTTGCGTCGTCGCGGCCGGCACGACGCCGGTCATCAGCTCCGTCGTCGCGCCCGAGGGGTCGAGGCCCGCCACGACGCGTTCCAAGTCCTCGATCAGCTCGGCGTCGTCGGCGTAGCGGTCGTTCGGGTCCTTGGCGAGCAGCCGGACCGTGACGGCGTTGATGCCGTCGGGGACCTCCCGGTTCAGTATCTGCGGCGGCACGAGGTGGCCGTTGACGTGCTTCATCGCGATCCCCAAAGGCGTGTCCGCGTCGAAGGGCATCTCGCCCGTCAGCATCTCGTAGAGGACGACGCCCAGGGAGTACAGGTCGCTCGCGGGACCGACGGGCTCACCCATCGCCTGCTCCGGCGAGATGTAGTGGGCGGTGCCGAGGATGTGGCCTGTGCGGGTCATCGTCGAGGACGAGGCCGCCCGGGCGATGCCGAAGTCCGTGACCTTCACGTCGCCGGAGGCGGTTATGAGGATGTTGTGGGGTTTGATGTCGCGGTGGATCACGTCCCGCTCGTGGGCGGCCCTTAGGGCCTCCGCGATCTGGAGCGCCACCGCCGCCGCCGTCCGCGCGGGCAACGCCCCGCGCTTGAGGATGCGGTCTTTTAGAGTACCGCCGGAGAGGTACTCCATCGCGATGTAGTACGTGCCGTCGTCGGCCTCGCCCCGGTCGAAGATCGAGACGATGTTCGGGTGGGAGAGGGCCGCGGCGCTCTGGGCCTCGCGCTTGAAGCGCTCGACGAACTCGTCGTCCGAGGCGTACCGGCCGCTCATGACCTTGAGGGCCACGTCGCGGTCGAGGATGTCGTCGTGGGCCAGGAAGACGTCGGCCATGCCCCCGCTGCCGAGCGGCTCCCGCAGGCGGTAGCGGTTGTCTACGAGCTGCTGCACTGGCCCCGCATTATATCTTTACTGCCCCCCGCTACTCAGGTGTTCGGCCATCAGGTCGCGGGCTATCGGGATCGCCGGGGTCGCCGCGTTTCCCTCCGAGTCGATCACGCCGCCGTTCTCGATCATGACCGCGACGGCTATCTCCGGATCGTCCGCCGGCGCGAACGAGATAAACCACGAGTGCGGCTCTTGAGCGTTCTCCGCCGTCCCCGTCTTGCCCGCTACCTCCACGCCCGGGATCTCCGCCTCCGTGAGCTGACCCGTCGTGATGACGCCCCGCATCATCTCGTTGAGGGTGGAGGCCGTGGCCGAGTCAATGGACCTCTGGCGGACGCTCGGGCTCGGGCGGTCGAGGATGATGCCGTCGGGGGAGCGGACCTCGCGCACGATGCGCGGCTCCATCATGTTCCCGCCGTTGGCGATGGCCGCGGTCACGAGGCCCATCTCGAAGACGTTCGAGGAGACCCGGTCCTGGCCGAAGGAGATCTGGGCCGTGTTCCCCTCGACCCACTGGTCGACCGGGTAACCGAGGCTGCTCCCCGCCACGAGCAGCGGGAAGTCGTCGTAGGGGTCCCCGAAACCGAAGGCCTCGGCCGTGTCGTTGAGGAGCTGCGCCCCGACCTCGTTTATGGCGATCTTCGCGAAGATCACGTTCACCGAGTAGGCCAGTGCCCGGGCGAAGGTGAGCCGCCCGTAGTCCTTGCCCTGGTAGTTGTAGACGGTGTAGCCTGGCGTCTCCAGCGTGCCGGGGTCGAAGAACTCGTCGGAGGGTTGCACGCCCGCTTGGAGCGCGGCGGCGGACGTTATGACCTTGAAGGTCGAGCCGGGCGGGTAGAGGCTCTGGGTCGCGCGGTTGATGAGGGGCGAGTCCGGGGCGTTGGAGAGCTCGGGGAGGGTCTGGTCGATATTGTTGTTGTCGAAGGACGGGTAGGTGGCGAGCGCCAGGATCTCGCCGGTCTTGGGATTTATCGCCATCGCCGATCCCCGCCCCGTGGGGCTCGCCGCGAGCGAGTCGTAGGCGAGCCGCTGGAGGTCCGGGTCCAGCGTGAGCACGACATCGTTGCCGCGTTGGGGGCCGCCGGTCGAGCGGTTGATGAGCTCGTCGAGGGTCTCGGGGTCGCCGGCGATGCTGGAGAGGTCGGTGTTGTTGCCGATCTCGATGCCCGTCGCCCCGTACTTGGTGCTCCAGTAGCCGACGACGCCCGTGAACGGCTCGCCCTCGGGATACACGCGGTCGTAGACGGGCCCGGAGATGCCCTGCCGCCTCACGCTCCTGGCGAGCACCGTCTCCCCGTCGCCGGCCAGGATCAGGCCGCGCGGGGATTCTATGGCCCGCTGGGTCTGGAACCCGTTCTCGGGGTTGTTGGCGAGCGACTCCCTGGCGTAGACCTGCCAGTAGGCCATCGTGCCGACCAGAACGACGAACGCTACGGTGAACAGGTAGAAGCTGCGTTTGACGTGCCGGTTCAAGCGTCCTCACCGCCGGGTTCCCCGACCTCGCGCCGCCCGGCCCGCTCGGAGATGAGCAGGAGGAGGCCGGTCAGGATAAAGTTGCCGACGACGGAGGTGCCGCCGTAGGAGACGAAGGGCAGCGTGATGCCGGTCAGCGGTATCGCCTTCGTCACGCCGCCGACGATGACGATGGTCTGGATCGCGAACATCGCCGTCAACCCGAAAGCCAAGAGCTTCGAAGCATCGTCGTCGGCGAGCAAAGCTATCTTGATCCCCCGGTAGACAAAGGCCAGGAAGGCGAGGAGCACCGCCGTCGCGCCGAGCAAACCGAGCTCGCTGGCTATCGCGGAGAAGATGAAGTCCGTCTCGACCTCGGGGATGGTCTGGGCGAAGCCCGCGCCGAGGCCGGTGCCTAGCAGGCCGCCGTCGGCGATGTTGAAGATGCTTTGAAGGATCTGGAACCCTTCGACGTCCGGGTTTGCCCACGGGTCGAGCCAGGCCTGCACCCTGACCTGCACGTGGCCGAAGATCAAGAACGCGACAAACGAGCCGACGGCGAAGAGCAGCGTCCCGAGCAGGATGTAGGCGATGCGGCCGGTCGCGGTGTAGAGCATCAGGAGCGGCACGGCGAAGAAGAGCAGGCTGGAGCCGAGGTCCTTCTCGAAGACCAGCAGGCCCAGGGAGGCGGCCCACACCAGGGCGACGGGGCCGAAGTACTTGATGGCCGGGAACTGGATGCCCATGAACGTGCGGCTCGTGGCCGCGAGGAGGTCGCGGGTCTCGGCTAGGTAGCCGGCGAAGAAGACGATGAGCGCGATGCGGGCGAACTCCGAGGGTTGGAAGCCGACGGGGCCGACGTCGACCCAGAGGCGGGCCCCGTTCACCTCGTAGCCTAAGGGCGTGAAGGTCGAGGCGATGAGCAGGACCGCGACGATGGCGAGCAGGTACTTGTAGTCGAAGAGGCGGTGGTAGTTGCGGAAGAAGAGGACGAGCAGGAACATCGTGCCGGAGCCGGCCAGGATCCAGACGGCCTGGCTGATCGCCAGTCCTTCCTTGCCCTCCACGTTGTAGGTGAGGCGGAAGATCATGACGAGCCCGAGCCCCGTCAGCATCGTCACCAGGGGCAACAGGAGCACGTCGGAGTGCGGCAGGATGAGGCGTACGCCGAGATAGAGCGCGAACAGCGTACCCGCGTAGTAGGCGCCGTATATGAGGGGCGGGCTGGTCACGCCCTGGGCGAAGATGAGGGTGGCGAACCCGAGCGTGGAGACGAGCAGCGCGAGGATCATGGGCGTCATGACGCGTTGGGTCACGGGCGGACCATCCTTACTCGCCCATGTCGGCGAGGACCTCTTCGGCCCCGTCCTGGGTGTAGAGCTTGTGGTTCTCTATCGGCGGCTCGTAGGGCTCCTTGATCTCGCTCTCCGTGAGCCCCGGCCGCTGCCACTCCCGGTTGAGCTCGACCCCGAGCGGCGCGTAGGGCAACCCCTGGTAGCCCACGACCTCCCCGCCCTCGAAGGCGAAGTAGTACCGGCTGGATCCCCACAGGTAGACGGGCGTCAGCGCGATGGCGACGACCAGCAGGATCGCCAACCCCCGCACCAACCGCCCGATCACCTTCCCGACCTCGCC
>CAXUFZ010000273.1:0-5136 GCA_964250345.1 uncultured Rubrobacteraceae bacterium | reverse complement strand
GTCCTGCGGCAAGGCCGTTCCCTACGACCGCCTCGTCCTGGCGACCGGCGCCGCTTCGCCCCCGCGGCCGCGGGGGAACGGCCCCCCGCCGCCCGGGCGGATGCTTTCTACGGTGGGCTCGCCCCTGTACGCCTCCTGGCGCTCTTCCTCGGCGGAGCACCCAAGCAGCGAGAACGTCGTCAAGAACAGGGCCAGCGCCGTCGCCCCCGCGGACATCCCACTCATCCGTGCCGCTCAGGCGCCGGCCGGCCCCTCTTGGCTGGCCACCGGGCGGGTGGCGCGAACCAGATCTTCGCGCACGTCCATCGCGAACGCCGGGATCGGCGCGTCCTCGGCGACCATGGGACCCGACTTGCCCCTTCAATCCGCATCGTCTCCGGCGAGAGGATCGCCGTCAGCCCTTCGGGGTCCCCGCCAGCGGCGGCTTCGAGGAGACGCTCGGTCATGCGGTGCTGCTCGTCTCGGCCGCGGGCAACGCCCGGCCGATCCGCGTCCGACACGCGCCCGCCCGAACCTGCCTCCTCGTGACCGCACCCGTCGCACGCCCGTCCGGTGCGTCCCATACCCTCACGCGCCGCGCCTCGGGGTCCGTGACTCCCCCGGTATGGCCTCTCGATCCTCTCGGCGCGGGCGGCTGTCTCCTCCGTGCGAACGGGAGGGGCCGTGGCATCCGCGAAGCAGGCGCACCGCCGTCGCGCCGGCAAGCACCGCCGCCAGCACCTTTGCCGGCATCACGACGGCGAGCAGCGGGGATCCAAGCTCGGGACTCGCCGCCATCGTCGCCGTCTGCCAGAGGCCCCATGCCAGCAGGGACCCGGCTCCGGCCCACGCGAGCGCCAGCGGCCCCCAGAGCCGGGCGCGGCGCGGCCATCCGTACACCAGCATGGGCAGGCCGGCGGCGCAGGCGAACGCGAAGGCCGCGTACACACCGTTGGTCAGCCGATAGGCTACGGGGAGGTCGGAGACGACGGCGTCGGGCAGCCCCACCTCCGCCCCGAGGGCCCAGGCCAGATGCAGTAGGCCGGCCGCGGCAGCCAGCAACGCGGCGGACACGGTCGGCAGGGTTCGCGCGAAGTGCGGCACCTTGAGTCCCGCGTCGCCGTTGCGGGAGGCGAGGACGCGGCCCCACCTGGCGCGGGCGTAGAGCGCGAAGGCGGTCGAGAGCAGCAAGCCCTGGGCTGCGAAGCCTCCGTAAACGAACAGGTACACCCAGCCCCGCAGCGGGCCCGCGGACGCGTCGCCGAAGGCGGCCGGCGCGAAGGGCACGATGACCACGATCGGCACCAGGAAACCGGTCGCGACCCACATCGGGAAGAGAACGACCCAGGCCGGCAGCCTAAGTCCCCAGCCGTGGGTGAGGGCGAGGGCGATGAGGACGGCCACGCCGTCCATGACGACGGTCAGGAGGTTGCCGAAGACGTACTCCGGGTTCTCGGAGAAGAATAGGGGGTTGTTCAGGCCGACGGTGCCGCCCGAGAGCCACATGGCCTTCAGGGCCAGGTAGGGTATCGTGGCGGCCACTGCAGCGTAGCCGACCGCGAGCCGGACGGCGGGAGCGGAGTTCATCGTCCCCCCACGCCTCGATCGCGACGGGAAGGATTACCGCCCTGGGGGTCACATGCCAACGGGCCCGCCTGCGCACAAGTGGTCTGCCCGGGCCACGGGCGGCGCGCATCGACACGGCCGGCGAATCCCCACGGTCCCTTACGCGCCCGTACCTTCCCCGTCCCGGCCCGCGCGAAGGGAAGGCCGCAGCGTCTATTGACTCGGTTCGTTCTTGGCCTTCCCGACCGCCGCGGCCTTCTTAGAAATCCAACCGGAGTCGCCGCCCGAGCATCCGGCCGGCGGGCCCCCTCCGGCGAGCGCGCGGGGAGCGAGAACGGCCTCACCCGCGAGGCCGGCACCGCCGCGGCTGAGGACGTCCCGTTCATTGGAGACCCCCGACCCCGCGGACGCCGGCCAGCTTCTCCGGGTTCGCGACCAGGTGCACGGTCCGCACCAGGCCATCGTCCACCTCCAGCACGAGCGCCGAGACCGGCTCGCCCCCGGCGAAGATAACGACGCCCGGAGCGCCGTTGACCTCCGCCAGGCGCACGCGCATCCCGCCCGAGGGTTCCGACCCGACGGACTCCAGGAACCTCGCCGCCCGCTCCTCGCTCGCGACCGCCACCAGGAACCGGGCCACCTTCTCGGCGCCCACGACGGGACGCCGCGGGGCCAGGGCCTTTCCGCCGCCGTCGGCCACCAGCGTCACCCCGGGCGAGAGGACGGCCATCAGTCCTTCGAGGTCCCCGCCCGCGGTCGCCTCGAGGAAGCGCTCGGTGACCCGGCGCTGCTCTTCCTCGTCGGCGTCGAAGCGGGTACGCCGCTCGCGGACGTGCTCACGGGCGCGCCTGGCGAGCTGGCGGACCGCCCCCTCCCTGCGCCCGAGGACGTCGGCGATCTCCGCGTGGGGCATCCCGAAGGCCTCCCTGAGGACGAATACCGCCCTCTCCAGCGGCGAGAGCGTCTCCAGCACCACCAGCATCGCCATGGAGACCGACTCGGCCATCGCCGCGTTCTCGGCGGGACCCTGCCCGGTTAGTATGGGCTCGGGCAGCCAGGGGCCCACGTAGGATTCCCTCCTCGCCTTGACGCGCCGCAGCCGGTCGATGGCGAGCCTGGTGGTGACGCGCACGAGGAAGGCGCGAGGATCGTCGATCCTGGAGTGATCCACGCCCGACCACCTGAGCCACGCCTCCTGGACGGCGTCCTCGGCGTCGGTGATGCTGCCCAAAACACGGTAGGCCACCGAGACCAGCAAACCCCGGTGCCCGTCGAAGACGCGGGCCGCTTCCGACCGGCCCGCGTCCCGTCTACGATCGCTCACCCTAGCTCCTCTCGCCCCCGGTAAGACCGCCGATTCGGCGGTCTTGACACTTGCTCCGCTCCTAGCCAAAGACGTGTCAATGCGTGCCGGCCCGAGGGGATTCGTGGGCCGGTTGGCGCCACTCCCGCCCGATCTCCCGCATCAACGGCGGGTAGACGAACAGGTGCCGGAACGGCATGATCGCGGCCATGTAGGCGGTCCCGAACGGCCCGCTCGGCTTGACCAGCACGGCCATCTGGCCGCGGTAACCGCCTTTCCCGTCCGGCACCCAACTCAAGTGCAAGATCCCGTGGACGGTCCGGTTGACGATCTCCGCGGCCCACTCGTCGCCGAGCAGGTAGACAGAGCGGAAGCGGGAAAAGTCCGGGCCAGGCGGAGCTTCGCGCAGGTCTTTGGGCAGCCGGCCGCGGAGCGTCGGCACCCGGCAGCCGACGCCGGCGTCCGGGCCGTCCCAGCCGAGCGGCTTGCCGATCTTCCACCGGATCTCCCAAAGGATGCGGCCGGCGCGGGAGGCGCCGTCCGACGGGTCGCCCGAGGCGAACTGGCGCACCAGCCGGGGGAAGTCGTCGGGGCCACCCGGCGTCGGCAGCGCCCACACGTCGTAGAGGCGGAAGTCGCGGACGAGCTCGTGGACCCTCCAGGGCCGGGAGGTGTGCGCGGTGTTCGGGAGCCTCATCCGTGGACCTCCATCCGTACGGTTTGCGTTCTGCGTCGTCCAACTTAAGACGAGTGGGCGCGCCCAAAAGTGACATCACGGGTTCCCGCGCCGCCACGATCGTCGTCACGGCCCCACGCGATCCAGCCCATCAGCTTCTCGCCCGACGACGAGAGGCCAAAGGCGCCCGTCCTCAGCGCGCGTCCCCGGATCCGGCCTCGGGCAACCGCCCCGTTTGCTCCTCGACGTAGCGGGCGAACTCCGCCGTCCCCCGCGGCATGGGCTCCCTGGCCGACCCCACGAGCGCCCTCTCGAAAGCACGGGAGGAGGCGGTGGCCACGAAGGCCCTGCCCAACTCTTCGACGACCCTCCGCGGGGTCCCGTCCGGCGCGGCGATCCCGCCGAAGACGGGCACCGACACGTCGTGGCCAAGCTCTCTGGCGGTCGGGACGTTGGGCAGGTCCGCCGACCGCCCGGCGCCGAGCACCGCGAGCGCCCTCAGCTCCCCCGCCCACACGTCGGTCAGCGCCTCGTCCGTCGGCACCAGGGCGGCCTCCACGTCCCCGTCCCTGAGCGCCTCCGTCGGCGTCTTCCCGCCCGGCGACTTCAGGGAGAGGTCGACGCCGGCCTCCCGCTCCAGCGCCAGGCCACCCGCGCGGTAGACGGTGCCCGCCCCCGGGTCCGCCACCTCCACGAGCCCGGGGTCCTCCTCGGCCGCCGACACAAAGGCGCCGAAGTTCTCGATGTCTTCCTGGAAGCTCTCGGCCTCGGGGTCCTTGCCCACCACCAGCACGGCCGATCCCGCGTCGGTTTGGGCCACCATCTCGAGGTCGTCCATGCCGGCGCCAGATCCCGAACCGCCCCGGGCCAGAAGACCCTCGGTGACGTAGGCGAGCTGGTGGCCGTCGGGCTCCTGGCCCGCGACGTCGCGCCAGGCGACGGCCCCGCTCTCGCCCGGGTTCCGATCCACGAATATGGCGGTCCCGAGCGGAGCCTCGGACAGGCCGGCCGCCATGCGGGCAACCCTATCGAGGGACCCGTTCTCGGCGGCCGGCACGACGAGGCGCGTGGGCCGCATGTGCGCCTGGTGCCCCAGCCCATCGACCCCGGAAGGCGTTGCCTCTCCAGAGGTCCCAACGCCCGCCCGATCCTCGGCGGACGGACCAGCGCCGGCATCGTTCGAGCCGGAGCACCCTACCAAAAAGACGCCCGCCACCAGGGCCAACGCCACCATCCACGACTCCTCGCGCACCGATCCCTCCTCTCCGACGTGGGCCACTCGCGGGCCGCATACCCCGAGATCGGCAGGCTTCCGCCGGACAGGATTTGCAACCATCTTACACTCTACACTGGTGTTTTGACACCGGTCAAAAAGTGACGCCGGTGTTGATTAAAACACCGCCTTCAGGTATATACTGGTGTCGATGGGCATGCATTCGAACAATCCGTTCTTCGGGGCCGAGCCGGGCGGGCGCGAGGCGGCGCCGGGGCTGCTGGCGCTGGTGCAGGCGTTCGTGAACACGGCGGCGAGCGAGGGGGAGCGGCGTTGGGAGGCCATCGGCGACCCGGACGCGCTCCGTTTGTGGTTCGCGGAAAGGGGGCTGCTCGCGGC
>CAXUFZ010000272.1:0-5160 GCA_964250345.1 uncultured Rubrobacteraceae bacterium | reverse complement strand
CGTACCGGCCGAGGCCGAGCTCGCGGACCACGTCCAGCACGTCGTCGGCGAGCTGGCCGATCCCGTACGGCCCGGGGAGCCCGCGGGCCGCTCCCCAGCCCCGGTGGTCGTAGGACACGACGGCGCGTCCGGACGCAAGGCGGGCGACCACCGGCTCGCAGGTGCGGTGGGAGCCGCCCCAGTAGTGGAGGAACACCACCGCCGGCGGCTCCCCGGCTTGGACCCAGACCGGTAGCCGCCCGCCCCGGACGTCTACTTGACGCGTGCTCACCTGGCTCATCCGAACCCTCCTAACGGGTCTTTTGTCTGTTTCCATGCTAGGTCCCGGCTCGCTCGCCGACCAGGTAAGCTATGGTCTGCTTATGGTGAAAAACGGACAGCATGGTCCGATCCGGATGCTGCGGTACCGGGCTGACGGCGAGCCGGACGGCGGCATCGAAGTGATCACCTTCGCCCAGCTGCGGACCATGCCCGCGAGCGGCAGGCATCCTCCTGTGCAGCGGGCGGATTTCCACGTGCTCGCGATTATCGGCTCGGGGCACGGGACGGTGACGGTAGATTTCGTTCGCCACCGTCTCGAGTCGGGCACGATCGTGTGGATCCGCCCGGGCCGCGTGCACCGTTGGGACGACATCGCCGGGGTGGACGGGACGCTCGTGCTCTTCCGCCCCGAATCCGTACCGCACGGCTCCCCGGGAGCCGACCCCTTAGGACCGGTCAGCTGGCGGCAGCCCGGACGCCCGGCGCTGGTCCGCCTCGCCACCGATCACCTGCGCCACGAACACGACGCGGTCCGCGCCCACCCGCTCCCCGGCAGCAACCCGATACTGCACGCGCTTCTGGAAGTTCTCCTGCTCCGCGCCAGCGACTGCGCGCCCCCGCCAGCCGGGCGGGAGGCCTTCACCGCGTACGCGGCGGCCGTCGAAGCACACCATACGACCTCACGGGAGGTCACCTGGTACGCCCGCCGGCTGGGCTACTCCCGGCGCACCCTCAGCCGGGCGACGCGGGAAGCCGTCGGCCGCGGCGCCAAGCAGTTCATCGACGACCGGGTGGTGCTCGAGGCCAAGAGGCTGCTCGCCCACACCGGCATAACGGTCACCGAATGCGCCCGGCGGGCAGGGTTCGACGACCCGGCGAACTTTTCCAAGTTCTTCCGCGCACGCACCGGCCTCACCCCCGGCGCATTCGCGGCACGAGCGCGAGCGCCAGCGGACCCCACGGCAACCTACCGGCCGGCCGACGAGCATGAAGATCGGCGTCAGGTCGGGCGCGATTGAAGTAGCCCCGCGACGAGCAGCCCGACCATGCGGCGGGCATCGTAGCGGGGGTCGTCCTCGGCTCCGACGCACAGGTTGCCGACGCCGCGCATCAGCCCGTAGGCGTCCACGTCGGGGCGGATCTCGCCGGCTTCGGCGGCGGCCCCGACCGTGGCGCCGAGCGGGCCGCCCGGCCGACCGACTGATCCTGGTCAAGGCACGAAGCCACCACAAACCCGGGTCGGATCGACCAGCGAAACCCGCTGCGGATACCGTAGCCCTATTCTCACAACATAAACCCTGGGCTCTCCCGACCTTTAGGTGATCTGCCCGGGCCCCTGCCATCGGGTGCGCGGTCGTAGGTTCGCCTCTTCGCCGGGCGCACGTTGCATAAAGGTGTTTTCCGGGCTCCTCGTGATCGTCTCTTCCAACGCCTCGGCGTGGCTCTGGACAAGAGGCACCTCGCCGGTTCCATCCTCGACCACCCAAACCTAGCCCACCTCGTCGTAACGACCGCACCTCTCTTCAACGGGTCTGCGCTCCGAGTAGCCGAGCACGAACGGGCGCGCCTCCACCTCTTCTTCGCTCCGGACCGCTCGATTCGCCGACATGCAACCTCCTCGATTGCCTGGTATAGCCCCCTACCATATTTCGAGGGTCGCCTGACATGCAAAGTATGCGACAGAGCTTTGAGATTCGCCGTGTGCTCGCGGTCAAGTGAGGAAGGCGACCGTCAGCCTATACCGGTCCGCGGCTTCCAGCACCAGGGCTTCGAGAACGGGATCTCCAAGGCGACCGAGAGAGTCAAGCACTATGTCGTCCAGGCAGCGTTTGACGAACAGCGCCACGTTCGTGGTGCGGACGCCGCCCCAGCGGGCCGGGTAGGCTATCCCGAACGCCTCCGGCCTCCACCCGTGGAAGGCGAGCGCCCATCGGCTACACGCCTCGTAGTCGTCGCCAACGGAGACGCGGGCATCGAGGCCCAGCGCGGAGAGCGTCCGATCGTCCGTGAGGTCTACGAGCGGGAGCGGCGCCCTCGGTGTGACACGTACCAGGTGCCTCTCCGCGTCGGCCGCGGGGATACGCCTCCTCTTCTCCGCGTAGCTCTCGTTAAAAGTCGCGACGTCCGTGTCGTTGGCGTAGAGAACAGCGTACTCCCCACCCGGCGCGTCGAAGCGGTAGCGGGGTTTGGGATACCGTCGAACGGAGATCCGCTCGTCGTCTTGAATACGGTAGACGGGGGCCGTCCATTCGCGGAACCCAACCCCCGACAGTCCTTCGTCAGGTTGCGGGGGGCGGCGGAGTGGTTTGGGCGGCACGCTTCCTTAGAACGATCCCAAGCCCGCCGAGAGCAGGAGGTCCGCCACCCTCTCGACCTCCCCCCGCCTCAGAAGATCGAGCGGTGGAGCCTCACCGAGCCTCTCGTCGGGTTCGGTCACGAAGAAGTGTAGCTCCTCGGGACCCACCCCGGCCTTGCGGGCCGCCGAGAGCACAACCGGAAGCCCTTCAAGGATCTCCCCGTCGGCCCCGAACTGCCAGCGCGGGTAGAGGGTGGGGCGCCGCTCCCCCCTCACGACGCCGAGGATCTCTCCCCTCTCGCGCATCTGCCTGAGCCTCTCTCGCCCCACCACGAGCAGGTCTTCGACCTCCCCAGTCCTGAAGGACTCCTCCCGCAGTCGTGCCCGGTCCTGGAGCACCCTGACCAGGTTACGCATCCGCGCGGACTCGAGCGTCGCCTCCCTAGACACCCCCTCCTCCCCCACCTTCGGAAGACCCTCCAGCGCCTCGCCCAGCTTTCCGAGCCGCTCGCTGGAGTCTACGCTCACTATCAGCCGCGCCAGACCGCTTATGAGCTCCAGCCTGGGAGCTCTCTCATCCCGGGGCAGCCTCCCCAATTTGCTCTCCAAGCCCTTCTCCAGCCTCACCGTCGCGTTCATGCAGCCGCCCCTGACTAATTCTTCGCTCACTCGAAGTCTACACAGCATGTTTCAAACTGTCAACTGTGTCAGCAAATGCTAGTGTCGTGAAGATCCGAGGGACTGCGCGGGGGCTGCGGATCAGACGCTCTCTCACGCACGCTTCACCCTTTCCGGGATCTTTAATCTTCAATTCTGTGCACCGATCCGAAGAACCATCCGACGAGTCATCGGCACGGCCCCACGGATCGCGCTCGGGGGTTGGCCTGACACACGAGTGCCCGCGCGTGTCCAATTCGAAGTAGAGATCGCTGTCGGATGCGCGGAACAACCATAGCCTAGCGCGCAAGGCTTGATGACCGTTCATTTCAGATTCACATGCACTCGTCCTTTGGGGTGTCCGCTGGTAGCAAGCTCCGACCGCGCTATGCCTGCAGATATGCGTAGTAGATGACCGTGAGACCGACAAAGAAGGCCGAGTACATGACAACAAACTCGGCCGCCCTGCGTACCGGATTTATCGTCGTGGGGTCAGACTGCGGACCGCGGAGGGCGTTCCACAGCGAGTTCTCGCCGTCCCTGCTGACGGTCCACGCCGCGCGAGCGTCTCGGTATGCGCCGCGCATGGCTTGCCTGCAGATAACGAACACCCCCAGGTAGGCCACGATTTGCGTGACGATAACGACCGAGTCCCGATGTTCGGGAAACAGGCCGTACAAGACTGTGAGGGCGAGCAGTGCGACGAAGGTGACGGCCAACGACGCCAGCGTGCGGAGCGTGGAGCGGGCGCTGTTCGGTCCGACGTCAACCGGCGTAGACGCACCGGTTATCGTCGAGTCAACTTCGATGTCGACCCTTCCTCTGGCAAGTACCGGGTCCCTGACGTCGATCTGGATCTCGATTGACTCGTTGGGATTCAAGTGGGTAGACTCTTTGGTGACGATAAACTCCCGGGGGCTCACCCGTTCCAGAATCGGGGGAAACTTCGAATTAGGGCACCGGATGACTCGTGGCGAACCGGGTATAAAACCGGGGAACGGGACGCTGACCGTGAACGGCGCGCGTACATGTTCGGGGCAGATCGTCTTGCCGCTGGTGCTACTCCGCAAGAAGCCCCCAGACGCGTTCGTCAGGGTCAAGAAAGAGCGCGTCAGGGTGGAGCGCCGCTCCACGGGCGACCCCAGGGGATCGCGGAGAGGCACGTCGACTTGCTCACATACCAGTTCCGAACGACCGGCGGAGACGTGTTCCCAGACGTTCACCGCAACGGCGCTAAGGAACGCGCCGAGAATCGGGACGACTAGCTGATCGATCACTGCTTCCTCCTAGCGGTATCGGAGCATCCACCTCCGACACCTTCGACGGTACAACACCCCTAATGTTGTGCTACCGCAGGAAACAATGGAAGCTTTAAGCCCCCGACTTTTTCTGTCGTAGGGGTTTTTGCCTCGGGGCCCCCCGACGAGACCACTTGAAGGAGTCATCCGGAACCCTCTATTCTCGCGTGGTGTCGGCCCTCGTCTCTGGCCGACTGGCGGGGGCGCGCAGGGCGGTGGCGAGGAAGGTGACCATCCAAGTCAGGACGTCTTGTTTCGTGTCTGGGCGTGACTCCAGCAGCCAGTCGGTGGAACCCACCGGAGCCCGGTGGAACGCCACCACCAGGGCTGCACTCCGAAAACGCCACCGCAACTCTTCCAGCGAGAGGTGGGGTAGCGCGCGCGAAAAGGACCTGAAGTAGCGCTGCTCGAATTCTTTCGCCGTACTCGTTAAGGCGGCCTGCTGAAAGCGCCCGCCGGTATCGGCCAAGATGCGGGCGACGAGACGCGAGACCACCCGCCCGCGCTCCTCGTCGCGTTCGAACAACTCGGCGAGCGGTGTGACCTGCACGCGTACCAGTTCCTCTACCGAGGGGGGGGGGGGGGGGGGGGGCGGGGGGGGGGGGGGGGCGGGGGGGGGGGGGGGGGGGGGGGGGGGGGGGGGGGGGG
>CAXUFZ010000271.1:0-5178 GCA_964250345.1 uncultured Rubrobacteraceae bacterium | reverse complement strand
GTCGCCCGCCTCCTGCGTCGCCGCCCCGGCCGCCGGTGCCAGCGCCAGCACCGCCACCGCCCCGGCCCCGACCACCGTCATCCGCAAACCGTTCGTCGTCCCGTCCATCTCACCCCAACCTTTCTCCCGTCGTTCGCGGCCCACCCGTGGTCGCGAGGGATCGCTTCGACTCCGGGGCCGCCGCCTGCGGGTTGGTCGACGCCCCGGAGATGCCGGCCCCGGTCGTCCGGCGGCTACCCGGCCTGCGGCCTCGCGACCTGCACCAGGATGGCGACGCCCTTGGCACCGCCCTCGGAGGGGTAGGAGGGCCTGAACGCCCCGCGGTACTCGGCCCTGACGACCTGGCCGACCTTCAGGTCCCGGTAGCCGGCCGGCAGCGTCGGTCTGCCCGAGGCGTCACGGATGGCGGTCCGCCCGCCGATCCCGAAGTAGCCCTTCTCCCCGCGCCACTTCGAGGGGTCGCAGCGCGTGTACTTGACGACCTCGCCGTCCCGCCTGCACGGCCTCTCCTCGACGAGGATCGTGCGGTCCTTCTTTTCCGTGACGAAGCCACGGATGCTCGCCGGGCCGTCCGCCGCCGGCGCGCCGGTCGCCGACTCCGCCGCGACGGGCGCCGACGTCCCGGCCATGGCCGGGACCGCCAGGGCCACGGCGACCACCAACGAAACCGCGAGCACCAACAAGGATCTGGTCTTCATGCGCTTCTCCCTTCTTCGGGTTTCCTGCTCCGCCGACGGGCGAAGACTGTCAAGCGTCCCCGTCGGTGGGGGCCGGATGCTCGGATGTCCACCTCTGCCAATGGCCGAGCCCTTTCCGTGTGCCCACTCGCGGGGTGCGCCGGCCTCCGAGGGACCGATGCGGATCGGGGCATCCGGCGTTGCCGCCGATCGCTTCCCGTGCCGGGCATCCTCCTACCCCCGGTCTCGATTGGCGCCGGGTCCAGAGTCTCCTACCCGCGAGGCATCGCGGCATCCACCGGACGGATGACGATCCCCGCCGGAAGTACGTTCTCGCCGCGCGGTAACGGCCGCTGGGGCACGACCGATGCGCGGTCGTCCCCGAGCCGCCATCCACGTCCCGGTGCCCGTCAAAGACGCCGGCCGCGCCCGCCGGGCATCCGCTCGAACCGCTACCCGGGATCACCTCGCCCCACCCCGTTCCTGGGTCCTCGCGTTCGCATACCCCATGCCTCGGTGACACTTCGCGGCCCGCGTCTGTGACATCCTCCTTCCTGGAACCCCGAGAAGCAGCCGGGGGACCGGCCGTCCTGCTCCCGGATCCTGGTCGCGGCACCGTCACCGACGGACGCGGTCGACGGTGAGGGCGGGCTGGCGTCCGGCTTTCGTGGTCGGGTCCCGCGAGGGATTGGGGCCGTTTCGGGTCCCCCGGCGCGTCGCCTATCCGGGGGTCGGGGAACTGCTGCGCGCCAGGGGAGGCTCGGGGGACCGTGGGGACGAACCTTCCCCCGCCGCCAACAGCGCGGCCTCGCGGGCGCTGGCGACGCTCGCGTCCACCAGAAAGCCCTCGGATCCCACCCAGTCCCCGGCCAGGTACAGGCCGTCCAGGCCCGGCACCCGAACGTCGGGACGGCCCGCGAAGCCCCCGTTCGCGGCCAGCGGCAGCGCACCGACGGCCTCGATGCGCGGCAGGTACTGGCGCTTGACGAGCACCTCCCGCCAGCCGGGCTGCGCCGCGTCGAGCAGGTCTTCGAGGTCCCGCTCGTCCTCGCGCGGGTCTCCGGGGTCTCTGGGATCCAGCTGCTTGAAGGTGCTAACGAGGGCGGCCTCTTCGGGGGCGACGCGCGCGTAGACGGACTGGGCGCTCGTGAACCTGGGACCGTCGAGGTCCTGCACCACCGGTCGTTCCGGGACCGGTAAACGCTCCAGGGCGACATCCAGGCAGGCTATGGGCGCGGAGACCAGCCCGCCTACGACCCGGCGCAGCGCCAGGTGTTCTCCCCCATCGACCAGCTTCGCGGCGTCCCGGGGTCCGATCGCGACTACGACGGCGGACGCTTGCACGATGCCTCCACCACGCAGGCGCACGCCCCACGCGCGGCCGTCGGAGACCTCGACGCCCCCGACGTGGGCGTCGCCGACGATCCGGGCCCCGGACCTCTCCGCCGCGGCTCGCAGACCGTCGATGAGAACCTGCCACCCCCCGTCTATGTAGTGTATGGGGTGCCTGAGCGAGCGCTGGAACTTCTCGACGAACATCTCCGCGCTGACGAGGTCGAGCGCCGTGGTGTAGGCGAAGGTGCGCGCGAAGGCCGTTATCAGTTGGTGGAGCTGCGGACGTCGGACCTTGAGGTCCAGCCACTCCCGCACGCTCGTCCGGGCGAGGGCAGCCGGCTTGGCCCTCCCGAGCGTGACGAAGAAGCGGGCGAGCGCCAGCTTGTCCGCCGCCCCCAAAAAGTCGAGGCGCAGGAGCCCGATCGGGTCCGCGGGGAAGGGGCTAATCCTGCCGCCCCGCATCACGAATGTGTCTTTGGGGATCCCGTAGCCGTAGGTGACGCCCAACTCCTCGAAGACCCTGGTGGCCGCGCCACCGGTGTACAGGGCGTGCCCGCCGCGGTTGAACAGGAACCCCTCATGCTCGCGGGTCGCCGCGCGACCCCCGGGCTCCGGCGCCTTCTCGAACACGGTCACGTCCGCTCCGGCCCCGGCCAGGTAGCAGGCCGCCGTCAGCCCGGCGATGCCGCCCCCCACCACCGCAACGCCCGTCTGCGCGAGTCTCGGTTCCATCCTCGCGTTCTCCTTTCCCTCCGTCGACGGAGGTTCGATGCGTAGGATCGATACGTCTACCTTCAAGACGCGCCGCACCGGCCCGAACGTGACATCGTTCAAAGCCCCCGCGCAACCACCCACGTTCTCCACCCCCTTGACAAGCGCTCGCGCCCCCTTAATAATCAAACCGTACAGTACGGTTTGATTATTAAGGGGGTCGTTTTGGCCGAGACGAAGCGGGCGTCGCGGGCGCGGGAGAAGCGGGACCAGATCCGGGACGGGGCGCGCAAGATTTTTCTGGACAGGGGGTTCTCGGGGGCCAGCACGGACGGCATCGCTGCGGAGGCCGGGGTGTCCAAGCAGACGCTCTACGCCTACTACCCGAGCAAGGAGGATCTCCTGGCCGACGTGCTGCGCAACCTCGTGGAGGAGGGAACCCGCGGCGGTCCCTTCGAGGCGGTCGATGGGGCCGTGCCTAAAGATCGCGGGGGGTTGCAGCGGGTCTTGCTCTCCGCGGCGCGCGGGTTGGTCGCGGGCCTGATGGACCCCGAGTACGTGGCGCTGGTGCGGGTGGTGATCGCCGAGACGCCGCGCCTGCCGCGCCTGGGGAGGCTCTTCGCCTCCGAGGTGCCGGGGCGGGTTCTGGGCGACGTCGCGGCGCTGCTGGAGGCCGGCAAGAAAGAGGGCCTGGTCGGGGACGGCGTCGACGCGGAGGCGGCCTCGCGCGCCTTCGTGGGTCCCCTGCTCACGTATGTACTGATCGACGGCCTCTTCGTGGGGGACGGCCCACCCCAACCGCCTCCGCCCGACCGCATCGAAGCCATGGTGGACCTTTACATGCGGGCGATCACCGGAGCGTAGGCCCACCGTGAGCGACCAGAAACAAGCGGGGGTATCAAAGGGCATCCCCGCATCCGGCAACCAGGTGGTGCGGGAGGTCATCGGCATCGTCCGCGTCGCGGGCGGCAAGATAGCGCAAGGGTGGTCCCGATCAGACGCGGCGGGCCCGAGGCAACAACTGGAAAACGGGCGGGCGCCCGTGCTCGCCGATCCCGACGAAAGGAGCCGATCTTGACGACGCAGCCGACAACGGAGAACTTGACGGTGGTGAACGCGGACGCCCGGTTCCCGCGGGTTCGCCTGGTGGAACCCGCGTCTTCGGGGTACCTCCACCTCGCCGCGGAGGTGGACCGACGGCCACCGTTTCTGCCAAACAGCCGGAAGAAGCGGGAGCTGATCGCAAGCTGCAAGCGGTGGTGCAGGCGGCTCGAAGCCGATCCGAGCGTCATCGGCGCCGCGGTTTTCGACGCCCTCGTCATCCCTCCCGGCAGGGGGGAGTTCGTGGAGAAACGACCGGGCGAGGTCCACGTCGCCCGCTTCGACCTCGCCGTCCTGGTCGAAACCGCGAGCCCGGAGGCCGCGGACGCACTCAGAACGTCGCCCGTCTACGCGGAGATGGAGCGCTCCGTCCGCGAAGCGGCCGCCTTCACGCACCATATCGCGGCCACGAACGCCAGGCGCATCGGTCCGGTGGACCACGGGAGGCAGGGGATCTTCCTCTTCAATTACTTCTTCGCCGACGACACCCCCCAGAACCTCGCGGTCTGGGAGTACACGGCGGGCTGGTTCCAGCAGGAGACGGGCCTGGACAATTCGACGGTGCTGCTCCCCCGCGACGGCGAGCTCTTCGACTACAACATCGTCAACCACTGCAGGTGGAACCGCATGCGAGACGTGCTGCCGTCGCTGATCTTCAAGGGGTCGTTCCGCGACTACGTGCTCGCCAACTTCGCCGCGAACCGGGTGGCGGCGATGCCCATCCTTTACCGGATGGCATGAGCTCGGCGTTGTACGCGCGAGGCGGGAAACGGGACCGGGAGAGCGATCGGCCCACTCGCGCAAGCAACGGCCGCCGGTAATGAGCGATCGGTCACGAGCAAGGGAAGGACGACGAGGATGGACGGAACGAACGGAAACCAGCGCGCATACTCCGCAGCGCACGCGGAGGCGCGCACCGAGGGCCCCCGCATGCACCCCGTGCCCGAGCAGGTAGAGGTCGCCGTGGTGGGGGCCGGCCCGGCCGGGCTCACGGCGGCGGCGATGCTGGCGGGGTACGGAGTACACGTGGCCGTGCTCGACGCGGCCCCCGGTCCCGCGGAACACTCCCGCGCGGCCGTCGTCCACGCGAGGACGCTGGAGGCCCTCGAACCCCTGGGCATCGTCGGGGAGGCGTTGCGCGAGGGCGTTGTCGTGCCGCACTTCGGCGTGCGCGACAGGGACCGGCGGCTCCTCGCCGTGGACTTCGACGGGCTGCCGACGCCCCACCCCTACACGCTCATGCTCCCGCAGGACGACACCGAAGGTCTCCTCCGGGGTGCGCTGCGCCGGCGGGGCGGGGAGATCGCGTGGGGGCAAGAGGTCGTCGGGGTGCGCCAGGACGCGGGCGCCGCCG
>CAXUFZ010000270.1:0-5183 GCA_964250345.1 uncultured Rubrobacteraceae bacterium | reverse complement strand
GGAGAGATGTGGGGTCGGGTGGTGCGGCAGGCGCCGGAAATCCTGTGTCACGCGGGTAGAATATTGGGGCGATGGCGCAGACCTTCAAGCCCACAACCGAAGATCCCGCGTTGCGGTCCGGCTCTCTGGTCGTGATCGCGGGTTCCATGTTCTCGGGCAAGACGGAGGAGCTGATCCGCCGCGCGAGGCGCGCCATCTACGCCCGCCGGCGCGTGCAGGTCTTCAAGCACGCCCTGGAGACCCGTTCGGAGGAGGCCGAGATCCGGTCGCACAACGGCCTCCTGCACGAGGCCGTCGCCGTAGAGTCGAGCGAGGATCTGTTAGAGAAGGTGGACCCCGCCGCCGACGTCGTGGCCGTCGAGGAGGCGCAGTTCTTCGACGGGGGCATCGTCGGGGCTTGCAAGAGGCTGGCCGACGGGGGTTACGACGTCATCGTCGCGGGCCTCGACATGGACTTCCGGGGCGAGCCTTTCGGACCGATGCCGGACCTGCTCGCGGAGGCCGACGACGTGGTCAAGCTCAGGGCCATCTGCGCCCGTTGCGGCCGGGACGCGGCGCGCTCTCAGCGCCTGATCGACGGCCGCCCGGCGTCCGCCTCCGCCCCGATCATCCTCGTCGGGGCCGAGGAGAGCTACGAGGCCCGCTGCCGCCACTGCCACGAGGTCCCGGAGGGTATGTTCCAGGAAGGGCTCCCCGGGGTATGGGCGGGACAGGGGCCCTAACGACCGGAGGTTCGGAAGATGCCGCGTAGCTGGGTGATAGCGCTGATCTTGATCTGCATCGCCCTGAACGGGGCGGGCTTTGCGTGGCAACTCTTCGAGCCGATCCCGCTGTACGACGAGATCGCGCACTTCCTGACCCCGCTCGTGCTCGTGGCGGTCGTGGCGGAGATCATCTACCGCCTCGGGGGCGACGACGAGTTCTTCGACACGCCGGCGCACGCCATCGTCACGGGCTCCGTGATCGGCCTCCTGGGGGCGGCGGGTTGGGAGGGTGTAGAGGTACTGCTCTCCCTGATCGGGGTCCCCATCGCGAACACCCTGCCCGATTCGCTCTTCGACGTCTTCCTCGGCGTCCTCGGCGGCGCCGCGGGGGCCTGGCTTGCCGACCGCTTTCTGGACCGATTCTTCGGCCGCTCGCGTATGGACTCGAACCGGCCCAGGGTGCGTTAGCGCTAAAAAAGACCGGGGCGCGGGAGCCCCGGTCCGGGTTTGATCCGCCCTAGCTGCCTTGCGTCTTCTCCAGGTCGTCGCTCACGTTGCCCTTGACGCCCCCGCCGCCGCCGCCGGTGGATTCTTCTTCGCCGGCGCCGGTGGTCGCGTCCTTCTTGCGCTTTTCGCTCGCCTCGTCGAGGTCGTCCCGGACGTTGTCCTTGGTATCTCCGCCGCCCTCGCGGCTTTCGCGTTCGGTCATGACCTAACTCCTCTCTCCCGCCCTTCGGCGGTTTGCTTCAGGAGAGTTTATGCCACGGTTGGGGGGATCGGAAACGGCCCGCCCGTGTCGGGCGTCCGTAACCGGCGCCCCGCGCCTGGTGTCCTACGTTACGTGCGTCGCGTTCGCGGGAACGAAGCGCGACAGTCCGTTTACGGGGAGGAGCTCGCGTGGGAACCGTTACGCTGGTGATAATTGTCGCGGTCGTGGTTGTCCTGATCTTGCTGCTCGCGGGTTTCCTGGCCGCGCGGCGGAATCGGGCGCGGCGGCAGGAGGAGCAGCGGGAGCGCAGCCGCGAGGAGTTCGGCCCGGAGTACGAGCGGGCCGCCCGCGAGCAGGGCTCGGAAGAGGAGGGCGAGAAGGAGCTTCGGCGGCGGCGCGGGGGTGTGGAGCGCCGGACCGAGACACTCTCTGACGAGAGCCGGGGCCGGTACGAGGAGCGGTGGGGCGAGGTCGAGCGCGTCTTCGTGGACAATCCCGGGCGGTCCATCGAGATGGCGGACCGCGTGATCTCCGACGTCCTCCACGAACGCAACTTCGTCCCCGACGCCGCCCAACCCGATGAGGAGACCGAGAAGAACCTGGCCGCCACCCACCCCGACGTCGCCGACGACTACCGCGAGGCCCGCCGCATCCGGGCCGAGGTCGTGGCCCGCTCCGCCGGCGCTTCCGACGCCGGAGACGAGTCCACCGAAGAGCTCCGCCAGGCCATCCGCAAGTACCGGGCGGTCTACCAACGCCTGGTGAAGCAGTAGGGCCATCATCGGCGCGTTCGCGGCGGCGTTCTGGGGGTTTGTCGGCGGCGCGGCGCTGCTCGTGGGGGCGGCGCTGGGCCTCTACGCCGGGGCGTCGCGGCGGCTCATCGCGGTCGTCATGGCGCTCGGGGCGGGCGTGCTCTTCTCCTCCGTGGCCTTCGAGCTCATGGACGAGGCTTACCGCATCGGCGGCCTCGACGCGGCGGCGCCGGGGCTCCTGCTCGGGGCCGCCGTCTTCGGACCGGGCGGTCACCCGGGGCGGCGGCGGGAGGCGCAAGAATGCCGGGGACGAGCAGGGAGGGTCCGCGACGGCCATCGCCGTCGGGGCGCTGCTCGACGGCATGCCCGAGTCCGCGGCGATCGGGATCAGCCTGATCGAGGGCAACGGCGTCGGGATCGCGCTCGTGGCCGCCGTGTTCCTGAGCAACGTCCCCGAAGCCCTCTCCTCTTCCGCCGGCATGAGGCGGGCCGGGCGCTCCACTGCCTACGTCTTCGGCATCTGGGGCGCCGTCGCGCTGGCCTCCACGCTCGCCGCCTTGCTCGGCTACCTGTTCCTCGCCGGGGCCTCGGGGAACCTCGTGGCCGGCATCCAGGCCTTCGCCGCGGGCGCCATCCTGACCATGCTCGCCTCCACCATGATCCCGGAGTCCCAGGCCGAAGGTGGCCCCGCGATGGGCCTCTTCACGACCCTCGGCTTCCTCCTCGCCTTCATCCTCTCCCGCCTGGAGTAGCCCGTCTAGTGGGGCACACGAGGCCGCGGCGAGAAGCCCGCGGGCGGGCAATGTCATCCCGCGCCGCGTCAGGCCGTCTGCGCGTGGTCGGTGAGTATTTCGTGGATGACGCGCCGGGACTCCGTCGTTTCGGGTCCGTTGCGCGCCGCTAGCGTGATCAAGGCCTTCCACAGCGCCCAACCCCGCCCCCGCGCCCAGCTCCCTTCATCTAGCTGAAGGGCCGCGCGGAACGCCTCCCGACTCTCCCCACCGAACAGGGTCCACGCTATCGCCAGGTCGCACGAGGGATCCCCCACGCCGGACGTCCCGAAGTCGATAACGGCGCTCAACCGGCCGTCACTGATCAGGAGATTACCCCGGGCGACGTCCCCGTGTAACCAGACGGGCGGACCGTGCCACCCCGCCGCGAGGGCCGCCTCCCACACCGCGCCCGCCGCGGCAGTGTCGATCTCGCCTTCCAGGGCGGCGAGCGCCCGCCGGGTTTCGGCGTCGTAGACCGTCAGGGGCCCGCCGCGAAAGAAGTTGTGCGGCCCGGGCCGCGGCCCGCCGGCGGGGTCTATCCGGTACAGGGCGACCAGGAAGTCGGCGAGAGCCGCCGCGAACTCGACCAAGTCTCCGACGCGTTCGATGGCCGCGGTCTCGCCCTCGATCCACTGGTAGACGGACCAATGCCAAGGGTATCCGTCGGCCGGAACTCCCCTCGCCAGCGGGGCCGGAATCGGCAACGGGAGCAGCGGCGCGAGCTTCGGTAACCACCGATGTTCCTTCTCCACCTGTAGCGCGTACTGCGCGGCGCTCGGCAGCCGCACCGTCATGCGCTCGCCGAGATGGAAGGTCCTGTTGTCTACCCCGCCGGCCTCGACCGGACGGACGGGAAGATCCGCCCAGTGCGGGAACTGCGCGGAGACCAGCCGCCGCACGAGCGCCGCGTCGATGCTCACCCCGTCGCCGCGCGCCTCGTCGGCGGTCATGGGAACCTCCTCCCGGTTTTCTCGCGCCCTATTGCCACGCGTCTAACCCTTCTGCGGCGTTCTCTCTGGCAGGAAAGCCGACAGTAGCAACAGCCCGACGCCGACGGTGATGGCGGCGTCGGCGGCGTTGAAGATGTACCAGAAGGAGAAGTGGACGTAGTCCGTCACCTCCCCGCTGGTCAGGCGGTCGAGCAGGTTGCCGGCCGCGCCGCCCAGGATCAGGCCGCACCCGTAGACCGTGCCCCGCGACGCCGGCCCGGAGAGCAGCATCCACAGCACGACCCCGACCGCAACGGCGCTCCCCGCGAGCAGCAGGGCCTGGCTGCCGCCAAGGATGCCGAACGCGCCGCCGTCGTTCTTGATGTGCGTGAGGCTAAGAAAGTCCGGCACGAGCGGGACGCTCTCTCCGACGCGCATCGAGCCCTCGACCGCGGCCTTTATCACCTGGTCCACCGCGAAAACGACTACGGCCGTCGCGAACGCCCGGAGCAGCCCCCAGCCCGTAGTACCTCTCTCCAACAGCCCTCCCATCGGAGCGTTGATCCTAGCACGACCCCGCGCGAACAACCGCCGAGCCCTGGACGTACGGGACGAGGCCGCCCGGGGAGAGCGGCGGTCGGAACCGCTCCAGCGCCCCGATCTCGAACCCCGCCCCCCCGATAGAACGAACGGTGTCCCGGTTCGGGGGTCCGCCGCCGAATATTCCCATCCACAACGGCTCGACCCCGTCCTGAAAACGGGCCGCGAGGCCCTCTCCGCGCACGTGTTCGATAAACAGTAGCCGCCCGTCTGGCGCCAGCACCCGCCGGATCTCCGCGAGCGCCGCCCGCTGGTCCCGCACGGTGCACAACACGAGCGTCGAGACCACCGCATCAAAGCTCCCGTCTTCGAACGGCAGCGTCTCGGCTGCCGCCTCCGACATCTCGACCGGGACACGGGCTTCGTCCAGCTTCGGCCGTAACCTTCGTCGCATAAAAGGGTCCGGTTCCGTGACGATCACGCGCTCCGCGTCGCGGTAGTGGGGGAGGTTCGCGCCGGTCCCGCCGCCGATCTCCAGCACGTCGCCCCGAACCCCCGAGAGTAGTCGGGAGCGGCGTTCGCCCATCCAGCCGCGCTCCGCGGACCCGGACATCCGGTCGTAGAGGGCCGCGAAGATTGGATGGCCCCCGCTCACGAAGCTAAATCTTTGTGGATCTCTCCCATGTACGTCCCCGAGTCTGCCACGCCCGCCGCGCCGACGCCATCCGGGGGCCTGGGCCCAAAGGCCTAGCCCCTTTCGGTCCGGGGGCCGATGC
>CAXUFZ010000269.1:0-5214 GCA_964250345.1 uncultured Rubrobacteraceae bacterium | reverse complement strand
CCCCTCGCCCGGCCCTCCCAGCAGACCGGCCAGCTCTCCCCCCAGGCCGTAGGTGTCCCAGGCGTAAGCCACGGAGAGGAGGCCCAGCAGGGCCAGCGACGCGAGCAGCGCGAGCCCGGTACGCCGGTCCCGGAAGAGCAGGCACGGCGCGAAGAGCAGGCCGACCACCGCGAGCAGCAGGGCCAGGTACAGGCCGGAGACCTGGTGGTAGAAGACGACCGCGGATCCGACAGCGGCGAGCAGCAGGCCGCCCCGCGCGGAGGGCCCGGAGTAGATCCCCATCAGGGCGACGACGGCGAGGACCATCAAGAACTGGGAGGCGACCTGGTTCGGGTACATGGCGTCGTTGAAGAAGTAGTAGGTGCCGCCCGCGATCATCGAAAAGAACGCCGCGGCCACGCCGTAGAGCGGGCCCCACAGCCGGCTGCCGAGCACGTACAGGGCCAGGGCCGGCAGCGCCATCAGGGCGGGGCCGAGGACCGGGAAGATCTCTAACGGCTCCATTCCGGTGAGGCGGGAGACGATGGCGGCGAAGACGTGAAATCCCGGCGGGTAGACCAGGTACGAGCCCGTGTCCCCCCGCGCCAGCATCATGTCCGTCATGACGGCGTGGGAGTAGTGGTCGAGCCCCCGGACGAAGGGCCAGTCGTGCAGCGCCGGCCCGAGGTAGCCCCGCGCCAGCGCCAGCAACAGCACCGCCGGCAGCAGGAACCGGCTCCCCGGGAAAGCCGCGAAGGGCTCCGCGGGTTCCGCACCGTCGGCCCCGTCGGGCTCCCGGATCCCGTGGGAGGAGACGATGTGCGTCGCCCCCGCGAAGATCAGGAGCAGGGCCACGGGCAACGCGAACCGCTGCGCCTCCCCGGCGGCCCGGCAGGCGCCCGTGGGCCACCCCTCGCACGCTCCGGCGAGCCAGAACCCCCGCGGGTCCAGAAACACGGAGGCCGCGACGAGCGCGAGCGCGGCGGCGACCAACGCCACGGCGGGTACGGGCATCCCGGCCGGCGCGGCGAGGAGGGGCCCGTCGCCGCCTTTCGCCGGGCCGAAGCGGGCGAACACGGCGGCGCCGAAGGCCGCCACGATCAGGGGCGCGACGACGGCGACTGGGAGCGTGACACCCCCGCCCAGGAGCCTGGCGAGCGCGAAGGCGACGACCGGAACCAGCGCCAGCGAGAGCGCCGCCGACCAGGCCGCCAGCTCCGCCCAACCGGCTTCCGGGGAGAGGCATCGCGCCCAGAAACAGCCGGGGGCCACGCCGACGAGTAGCGCGGTCGGGAGGACCAGGATCAGGTCAAAGAGCACGCCCGGTCCCCGTGTCCCTCTGCCGCCGCACCGCGACAGCTTAGAGCACCACGGAGCTTTTCGGAACGGGTTTTACAGAACGTTTACATAGCGCCGCCGCGACCGCGCTAACATCCTACCGGCCGCGGGCCACGCCCGGCCCGCGCCGGCGAACGTCCACGAGGGATGGAGCGCGGAGTAGTTGCAGCCCCGAACGTCAGAGAGCCCCGGCGACCGTCCCCCTTCCGGCAAGCGCCGGACTCGCGACGTGTCCGGCTCGACCGGGTTGCTGTTCAGGGGCCGGACATTTTTGGCGCTGGGGGCGATCATGGTTCTCGGCGGGGCGCTGCGGTTCTACGGGCTCGGCATCCAGTCGCTGTGGAGTGACGAGCTCGCGAGCTGGTACTTCAGCCGCGCGGACGGGGTCGGGCAGGTCGTCTCGAACGTGCGGGAGGACATTCACCCGCCCGGGTACTTCGTGATCCTGCACTTCGCACAAAGGATCTTCGGCGATTCCGAGTGGGCGTTGAGGCTGCCATCGGCCGTCGCGGGGTGGCTGTGCATACCCGCGATCTTCTTGCTAGGCCGCAGGATCTACTCGTCGCGCGAGGGGCTCATTGCGGCCCTGCTCGTTGCGGTCTCCTGGGCCGGCGTATACTTCAGCCAGGAGACGCGCTCCTACTCCTTCCTGATCCTGCTCTCCACCGTCACCGCCTACCTCTGGTGGGGCGTGATGCGAGCCCTCCGCGAAGAACGCCGGCTACCCACGCTCGAAACCGTCGCCTACGTCGTCGCCGCCGTACTCTGCGCCTACGTCCACTACTTCGGGGCGCTCCTGGTCTTCCTTCAAGGTGTGGCGCTGATGGTCCTGGCGTACCGTTCTTTTCTCAGGGTGGTCCTGGTCTACGTTCCCGTCTCCCTGGCCTACCTCGCGTGGGTGCCCGGCATGATCTACCAGATGCGCAACAGCACGGCCCAGGGGGCCTGGATCGGGGATGCCAGCCTCTTCCTCTTCCCCAAATACGCGCTGTTCATCTTCGGACGCTCCGAACTCCTCGCGCTCGCCGCCACCGCGCTGTGCGCCGGGCTCCTGGTCCGGGCCTGGACCTCCTCGCGGCGAGACCGGGAGAAGGGGAACGAACTTTTGCCCGTCCTCCTGCTCCTGGCCTGGTTCGTCGGCCCGTTCGTCGTCGGCTACGCGCTCTCCCAGTCCTCGGTCCAACTGCTGACCCACAAGAACCTGCTCGTCTCCCTGCCGGCGGCGTACCTGCTCGTCGCGCGCGGCATCACCGGCGTCTTTCCGAGCAGGCCCGCGAGCAACATCCTCCAGTGGTCCCTGGCGCTCGGGTTCGCCGCGGCGTGCCTCTTCAACCTGTTCGTCACCCTGGGCTACTACTCCGAGCCGAACAAGGAGCAGATCCGGGCGGCGGCGGCCTTCATCAACGGGAACGAGACCCCCGAGACCCTACTCGTCCGCTGCGACATCGACGACCGCCTGGACTACTACCTCAACGACCGGGTCCCCGGCGAACGCCGGGACGCCGACGCCTGCGTTGAGGAAGATCTCCCCGCCGTAGTGGACCGCGCGCGGGACGGCGGCTACGGCGAGGTCTTCTACTTCATGTCCCACAAGCGGCCAACCCCCGGGCTCGTCTCCGCGATGAAGACGGAGTTCGATCTCGTCGGCTACAGGCCGTTCTACAGGACCTGGGTCGCCGTCTACAGGACGGACGACGGCGTCGCCGATACGCCGCGGGACGCGGGCCGTGGCTAACGCCGGCCTGACCCGCCGGGACTTCCTCAAAACGTCGGGCGGCCTGCTCCTCGGGGCCAGCGCCCTGGGTCTGGCCGGCTGTCAGGGACAAGAGACCCGCGCTGCAAACGGGCCGAACATCCTGTTCCTGATGACCGACCAGCACCGTTTCGACGCCCTGGGCAGCGTCAACCCGTTGGTCAGGACGCCGAATTTGGACCGGCTCGCCTCGCGGGGCATCCGTTATACGCAGGCGGTGTGCAACGCGCCGATGTGCGTGCCGAGCCGCTACTCGATGATGACGGGACTCTACCCCTCCCAGGTCGGCGTCAGGCACAACACGCAGATGATCCCGACCGACGAAGGGCTCCCGGCCCCCGTCCTCGCCCAACGCCTGCTGGACGCCGGCTACCAGACGGCCGGCTTCGGCAAGACCCACTGGTACATGGGCGAAGAGCTCGCCCCGAACGCCGAAACCGAGCCCTCCAGGCGCGGCTTCGAGGTCCGCTCCATGCGCAACACCGACGAGCCCGGCCGCGTCGAGCCCGGCGCCGCCCAGATGGGCGACGAGCGTCCCGAGGCCTTCGCCGCCCTCCACGCCGAGACCGCCCCCTTCGGCTCCGGCGAGACCATCCCCGGCTACAAAGGCCTCACGAGCTCCGTCCCCCCCGAACAACACACCGAAGCCTGGCTCGCCGACGAGGCGATAGACTTCCTGGAGAACGACCGCGACGAGGACCGGCCCTTCTTCCTCTACCTATCCTTCGACTTCCCCCACGCCGCCTTCAACGTCCCCCCCGGCTACGAGGACCTCTACGACCTCGCGGACATGCCGCCGCCGGCGGCCCCCCCGCCTGGCGCCGACCTCTCCGAGCACGCCGAGCCGTGGCAGTGGGAGAGGTGGCTCGCCTCCACGACAGAAGAGGAGCGCCGCAGGACGACCCTGCGCTACTACGCCCTCTGCACCTACGCCGACGAGCAACTCGGCCGGGTGCTGGATAGGCTCGAAGCGTCGGGCCAGACGGAGAATACCTTCATAATATTCGTCTCCGACCACGGCGAGATGCTCGGCGACCGCCACCGCTTCAGCAAGTATTGCCTCTACGATCCGAGCGTGCGGGTTCCCATGATCGTGGCCGGCGTCGGCTTACCCGAACGCCTCCGCGGCACCACCGACGACCGCCCCGCCGAGCTCGTGGACGTCCTGCCGACCCTCCTCACCGTCGCGGGCGGCTCAAAGCCCCCCGAGCTCCCCGGCCGCAGCCTGCTGGCCGAACCCTCGCGTGCCGGCGCTTTCGCCGAGATGCACGGCACCGGCTACGAGCCCCGCGAGAGAGCCCCAGCCTACATGTGGCGCGAACAGGACTGGAAACTCATCACCTACACCCCAGGCACCGCCGCCGGCTCCACCTCCCGCGCCGACGAGGCGAGAGGCGAACTCTACGACCTGCGCAACGACCCGAACGAGCTCGACAACCTCTACGAGAACCCCGCGCACCTCGACACCAGAGAACGCCTCCAGCACGCGCTCCTCATGCACCTCGCCGGCACCTGGTCCAAATTCCCCCGCCAAACTTCCCGTCCACCACTGTAGCGCTCCACCAACCAAGCGCCCCCACCACCGAACCTGCCCTTAACGACTCCCGGCCCTTTTAACCCATCTTTAGCGCGGATTTGACGGTCGGTTAACCAGTCGGAGCGCCGGGGCGGTTAGTCTGAACTCCCGTGTTCCCCGAGGGTCAACGCGGCCTGGTGAAGGGGTCCCCGCGCGGGGGCCCGGAGGTGCGTCCGGTTGGGGAGTTTCGCGGCGTCGGCCGGGCGGTCGTCAGGGAGCCTCACCCCGCCATCAGGGGCGCGCTTGAGTACCTGCTCTCCAGGCAGGGCTACGACGTCGAGGTCGCGGGCGTGGCGGCCGTCGAGCCCGGTCCCGCGCTCGTGCTCGTCTCCGCCGGGGACGGCGGCGGGCTCTACGTTTTCGAGTGCGGCGACGCGGCCGAGATCCTGGAACGTGCCTCCGGCGACGACTCGCTCGAGGCCTTCTCCGGTGTCACCGGCGTCCGCGCCTTCCTGCCCAAGCCCTTCGGCGCGGACGACGTGCTGCGCGTGGTGCGGGCGGTGGACGGCTTCGACGGGCGCAGAAGGGAGAGGTCGCGGCCGGTATGAGGGAGACGAAAGGGGAGCGC
>CAXUFZ010000268.1:0-5215 GCA_964250345.1 uncultured Rubrobacteraceae bacterium | reverse complement strand
CCACCCCCCTGCGTAGGGGCGGGTTTCAAACCCGCCCGCGCCCGAGGCAACGCCGCACGGGACCACCCGCGAACACGACCGCCACGCAACCCCGCGCGGGACGCCCTCACGTCGGAACCTCCCCGGAACCCTTTCCGCGGGGCAAGAAGAGCAACACGATCCATAGACCGGCGGGAAGCGTGTTCCGCAACATCAGGAGCTGCGGCCCCGGCGCGCGGAGGTCGAGCAGGTCCGCGTAGTGCGCGGGGAAGACCTGGGTCGTGGTCCAGCAGGCGGCGAGGAACAGGAGGCAGACGGCGACGCCGGCCAAGCCCCCGGCGCAGAGCGGCACGAGGGGCAGAAGCCAGATCACATACTGCGGCGACAGAACCTTGGACCCGAGCACGAACGCCAGTATAAGCGCCGCCGCGTACCGCGGAAAAGCCGCCGCGCCAAGCGGCGCCCGCCGGTGCCCCCGCCACATCGCAAACCCCGTGACGAGCGACAGAACGACCGTGAGGGGCAAGCTCAACCCCGCCGCGGCCTCCACGCCCCGGCCCCGCGCCTCGAACGCCCCGAACTCGAAGGCGACGTCGTCGACCCACCCCAGCGCCATCAGAGCGGAGGCCGGAACGCTCTCGATCTGTAAACCCCGGTCTGCGTGGTACGCGAAGCTCTCCAAAAACCTCCCACCCCCGAAGAGCGCGGTCGGCGCGAAGAACAGCGCCAGCACCACGAAGAACACCACGTACCCCCGCGCCGCCCCCCGCTGGACGAGGGCTAGCGGCAGGGTGGCCAGGGCAGGTACGAGCTTCGCCGCGGCCCCGAACCCGAGGGAGGCGTAGGCGAGCAGACGATAACGACCGCCGAGGGCCGCCCCCACGCATCCCAGCGCCAGCGTCAGGGCGACGACCGCGTCGTAGCGGGTGACGGCGACCGGGTAGAGCAGGAGCGCCGCCGCGACAAAGGTGACGGCAGGCAAGGGCCAAAAGTGGACGCCGCGGAGGCGCCGCGCCGCGAGGGCGACGAGCGCGAGCGTCGCCACGAGGATGAGCGCCATCTCGGCGGAGAAGAGGTCGATAAAAGAAGATCTGTTCTCGGAGAAGAGCGCCGGCGGGACAAAGGCCGGGAGGCTGCCTGGGGGGTACTCGACGAAGAAGTCGCGGTAGGGGATGTCACCGCGCAAAAGCCTCTCGCCGGCTTCGCGGTAGATGGCTAGGTCGTTCGAGTTTTCGCGGAGGTCGGGGGAGAGGGTGCGGGAGAGCCGGATCAGGCCGAAGTAAAGGATGGAACAGAGCAGCGCGAGCGGCGCCCAGAAGAGGAGCGCGGCGAGGTAAGGCCGGTCGCTCCAGGGGGCGCCTTCGACCCCAGGCCAGTCTTTCTCTGAGGCGTCGCGGATTACGCCGGGTCCTCCAGCTCCTGGCCGAAGATCTCGGCGAGCGGTTCGAGGCCCTCGGGGGGGCCGGCGAAGAGCAGGGAGTCGTCCCCTCTTAGGACGTAGGTGTCGCGCGGGCGGTAGGTCCAGCGCCCGCCGCGGTTCACGGCGAGGGCGAACATGCCGGTCTCGGTCTCGAGGCGGAGGGCTTCGAGGGTCTTGCCGTCGGCCGGAGAGCCCGGGGAGACGGTGAGCTTCATGACGATCTCGTCGGACTCGCCGATGGCGGCGGAGAGGACGGGGTGGACCTCCTCGCCTTTTTCGACGATCCAGACCATCTCCATCGCGCAGTCGGCGATGGTCTCCGAAGCGGTCGCCAGATGGAGCACGCCGCGTAGCCTGGAGGAGTCCTCGATGTGGCGGGCGGCGAGGAGCACCCAGCGTTCGAGGCGGTAGCGCATCTCGTCCATCTCGTTCTCGATGGCGACGACCTCGCGGGCTAGGCCGGCGTCGTAGTAGAGCAGGGCCGAGTACGCGAGCCCGACGGCGACCTCGGAGAGGTTCTTCATCTCTATCAGGATGTCCACGGCCCGTTCGAGCTCCGTGAGCTCGCCCGCGGGTTCGGCGGGCTCGGCGCGTTGGGCGTGGACCGTCGTCGCCCCCGCGAGGCCGCGGACCTCGGCGATGCCTTCGGGGGGGCCCTGCATGAAGAGCACGTCGCCGGCCCGCAGGACGTCGTTCGGTTCGGGGTCGAAGTTCCACTCGTCGTCGGAGCGGACGGCGATGGGGCGCATCCCCGTCTCCGTCGGGAGGTCCGCCTCCTCCAGGCTGCGGCCGTCGAGGGCGCTCTCGGCGTGGATGCGGACGCGGGAGGGCGTCTCTTCGGCCTCAGGGATGTCCTGGAGAAGCTCGCGGGGGATTCCGAGGCGTTTCACGACTATTTTGGCGATGTCGAAGGCGGCGTTGCCGATCTTCTCGATGTCCTGCACGACCTGCAGGATGCCGGCCATCTGCTCGGAGTCGGCGGGGCTCCTGGCGGCGAGGATGGCGGTGGTCCTCATGCTGTAGACGAAGTCGTTGAGGCGATCTTCGAGGCGGAAGACCTCCTCGGAGATGTCCTCGGAGTTGTAGAACAGGGCGGCGTAGGCCAGGTCGACCATCAGCTCCGAGGTGTCCTTGGCCTCGGCGAGCATGTCCTTGAGGTTCCGTGGTCGCGTCTCTCGCATGTCCTACCCCGTCAAATTGAAGATGTTCAACGCAATTATAAGGCTCATGAAGCCCAGCAAGTCCACCGCCGCCGTAATAATGGGGATGCCGTAGGTGTCCGGATCGAGCCCGAACCGGTAGCTGACCGTCGACCCGTAGTACGCCGCGAGCACGGCCGCCGTCGTCGCCAGCAGGCCCGCGAGCGCGCTCACGCCCAGCATTGCCAAAAACCCGGGGCTGAGACGGCTCGCCTCCAGCCCGAGCGCCTCCAAAGCACCGGGGCTCAACTGGCCCAAACCCACCGCGAGCCAGTGCGACGCCCCTCCGATGAACAGGTATACGCCGACGGCGAAGATGTACGTCAGGGTGAAGTCCCTGAAGGCGTTCGGCTGGGGGATGCCGCGCGGGGAGAGCAGTCCCAGGTGGACCTTGGAAGAGAGCCGGCTGGAGAGGATGCCGCCCAGGGCCCCGCCCTCCTGCAGGAACGCCGGCAGGAGGATGAACAGGGCCGGGAAGGTGGCGAAGATGGCCCTGCGGTCTTCGAGGGCGAGGCCGACCAGGGTCATCACGGTGCCGGTGAGCGCCAGGATCGGCAAACTCTCCGCCAGAATACGCCTGAGGTTCGCCGCCCCGAGCCGGAACCCGAGCCCGACCGCGACCGCCGCTACGATGACCAGTAGGGCGGCCAGCGAGGAATAAAATATTGGAATGCCGATCTTGTACGTCTTCAGAACGAGGGCCGGCAGCGTCAAAATATCTCCGGCCGCGGTGAGCATCGGGGCGGCGATGTTGTCCATGTCCCAGCCCCGCGCGACGCTTACCCGCGCCACCAGCACCGTGATGCCGAGCAAGAGGACCCCGGCCAGGATGCCGCCGACCGTGGAGATCACGATGTAGTCGAACACGGAGAGGTCCGTCTCCACGCCCAAAACCCCGCACAAGAAACGCGCGAGAAAGGCGAGAAACACGCCCGAGACCAGCGAGAGGACGGCGGCGGCCTGCACGTTGTCGGCGAGGACGCCGCGGCGCAGGTTCAGCTCGAAGAGGCCGGTCTGGATCGAGGTGGAGAGGCGGCTGCCCATCGCGCCGAAGATGGCGCCGCGCATCCCGATGGCCGCCGGGATCAGGACGGCCAGCCCCACCAACTCCTCCAGCGTCCCCGAGATGCTCGCGAGGACGATGCCCGCGAGCAACTCCCCCGCGGACGACAGGAAGAGCGCCGCGAACCCCTGCCGCAGCGACTCCTTCTCCTCCGTGAGGTAGCCGTAGACCTTCGGCCGGATGCGCGGCCTGTTCTGCAGCCGCTCGCGCACGCGGGCCCGCCGGCCCTTGCTGTTCTCCGTCTCGGACACGCGGATGGTATAGACGTTGGCGCCCGGGTTGTAAAGGAGAACCCCCGGGAGTCGTAAAACCCGAAAACCCGCCTCTCACCGGGCCGCGCATACCCCAAAGCCTGTGTAGGGGCGGGTTTCAAACCCGCCCGCGCCGGCGGAGACGCCGGGCAACTCGACGCTTCGCCTTGCGCCACGATGCGTAGCCGCATCGGGCGACGTCGCGAGTGACGCGCGCGTCGGCGGGCCCGGTCCGTGATCCGCGCTTGCCCGGGCGGCGTAATATAGGACGACCCGCGGTTCACGGGGTTTTGTCCGGCGTTGCGAGAACGGCGGGGGATGTGACGGAGATGGGGTCGGACGCGCGTTAGCGTGCGGGCCCGGTTGGGTAACTATACAAAACATGCGCGAAGGCGAATCGATCGGCGGCAGGTACGTTCTAGGCGGGCTTCTGGGCTCGGGAGGCATGGGCCGTGTCTACCGGGCGCGGGACGAGCGTCTGGGACGCGACGTCGCCCTGAAGGTTATGGAGGAGCGCCACGCGGAGACACCGGAGTTCGTGGAGCGCTTCGAGCGCGAGGCGGCGAACGCGGCGTCCCTGAGCCACCCGAACGTGGTGCGCGTCTTCGACTCCGGCGAAGACGAGAACGGCCGGCCTTACATCGCGATGGAGCTCATCGACGGCGGGACGCTCAAGGACAGAATCCGTAACGAAGGGCCGTTGCCGCCGCGGAAGGCCGCGGCGGTTGCGTTGCAGGTGGCGGAGGCGTTGGAGGCGGCGCACGAGGCGGGTATCGTGCACCGCGACGTCAAGCCCGAGAACGTGTTGCTCACGGGGGATGGGCGGGCCAAGGTCGGGGACTTTGGCATCGCCAAGGCCACGGAGGCGACCGCCGTGACGCACACGAGCATGATCCTCGGCACGGCGCCCTACCTCTCGCCCGAGCAGGCGAAGGGGGAGCCGGTGGGGCCGGCGAGCGACTTGTACTCCCTCGGGGTGGTGCTGTTCGAGGCGCTCACCGGCGGGCCGCCCTTCGGGACCGGAGAGCACGTCAGCCCGCTCGCGGTGGCGATGAAGCATTTGAACGAGCCGGCCCCGGCGGCGCGGGCGACCGACCCCACCATACCGGAGGCTCTAGAAGAGATCACGCTGGCCCTCATGCGCAAAGATCCGGCCGAACGCCACGCGAGCGCCGGCGACCTCGCGGACGACCTGACGGCGTTCCTCGAAGGCCGCCCGCTCCCCTCGCGGGCCGCGGCGCTGGTGGCCGCCTCGCCCGAGTTCGCCGAGACCGGCGTCCTCCACCGCGCGCCGGTCCCCGCC
>CAXUFZ010000267.1:0-5380 GCA_964250345.1 uncultured Rubrobacteraceae bacterium | reverse complement strand
CCCTGGTGGGGGCGTGGGGGGATCTCGTGGAAGACGAGGAGATCGACGGGATGCTGGAGGACATCTACGCGGCGCGGGCGCGCGACCTCGGGCGTCCGGTCGACCTCGACGCGTGACGTACCTGTTGGACACCGACGTCCTCAGCACCCTGATGAAACGTGCCCCGGCGGAAGGATTGGTGGCCCGGCTGGCGAAGGTGGCGCCGGAGGAGCAGTTCACTTCCAGCGTCACGCTCGGCGAGCTCCTCTACGGGGCGCGCCGTTCCGGGCGTTCGGCGGCGTTGCTGGAGAGGATCCGGGCCGTCGTACCGCGGGATCTCCCCGTCTTGCCGTTCGACGCCGCCGCGGCCGAGCGATACGGTGGGATCCGGGCCGAACTGGAAGCCAGGGGCACGCCCATAGGCGACGCGGACTCCCGCATAGCTGCCATCGCGCTGGCGCGCGGGCTCAGGGTGGTAAGCGGCAACGAGCGCCATTTCCGACGCGTCCCCGGCCTCGAAGTGGAGAACTGGTTGAAGGTCTAAGCGGCGAGAACCGTTCTACTCGAGGGGCGTGCGTTGGATGTGCCGTCCGTTATCGAAAGCGTGGACCCGGAACCGGAGAACACGAAGCAAAGGGTGCGCGGGCGTCTCCAAGGGCGGACCCCGAGTTCCGGCAGACAGACTCTCCGGGCGACGGGATGAAGCCCGTGACGCCCCTATAATGTCCGGCATGTCGAGGGACGCGGAGACGGGGGAGGTATGATCGGCGGTGGGACGCGGCTGCTCGCCCTGATCGGGGACCCCGTCGAACACAGCCTGAGCCCGGCGATGCACAACGCCTCCTTCGCCGCCGACGGCCTGGACTACGCCTACGTCGCCCTCAAGGTCGAGCCGAAGGACGTGCCCGAAGCGGTCGGGGGCGCGGCCGCCCTCGGCCTCCGCGGCCTCAACGTGACCATGCCCCACAAGCGGGCCGTTGTCTCTCTGATGGACGAGCTCGACGAGAGCGCCCGGGTCTCGGGGGCGGTGAACACCGTGTCCATCGAGGGCCGAAGGCTGCTCGGCTTCAACACCGACGGGGCCGGCATGGTCGAGGCTTGCGGTGAGGCCGGGCTGGATCTCGCGGGCCGCCGGGTCCTGCTCCTTGGAGCCGGCGGCGCCGCGGCCTCCCAAGCCGTCGCCTTCTGCCGCGCGGGCGGAGAAAGACAGCTCATCGGACCCCCCGCCGCCGCACGCGCCGCGGAGAGGCCGAGATAGAAGCCCACACCACAGGGCTGCTGGACGAGGAGTCCCTGGACGCGTCGGTGATCGTGAACGCCACCCCGCTCGGGATGCGGGACGGAGATCCCTCACCGCTGCCGGCCCGCCACCTCGACCGGAACCGAACGATCGTCGACGCCGTCTACCGCCCGGGCCTACAGACGCCGCTGGTCCGCCAGGCCCGCGAGCGCGGCGCGACCGTCGTGGCCGGACAGAGGATGCTCCTCTACCAGGGCGTCCTGGCCCAGAGACTCTGGACCGGCCGGCAACCCAACGTCGCCGCCATGGACGCCGCCCTGGCGCGCTCCGGCTGACGAGGGACGCCCGCCGGGCACGCGGCCCGCTACTTCGGTACGGCCGGGCTCTGCGACCCGCGCTGGCCCACGACCAGAACCGGGCGGTCCGCCCGGCGGAGAAGCTTGGTGGAGAAGCCGGCACCGAAGATACGCTCGAACCAGGGACGCTTCTGGCCTCCGGTTATGATGATGCCCGCGTCGAGGTCTTTGCCGAGCTTGAGGACCTCCCTCTCCGGGACGCCCTCCCTGTAGTGGGTCGCCGTGACGACCCAGCCGAGATCGTTCGCCCGGCCCGCCTGGTAATCGAGGAGCCTGAGGCCGCCCAACCGCCGCTGCTCCAGGTACGCCCCGCTCTTCTTCTGGGCCGCCACACCCGGGTAGGGCATCATGGGGACCGTCGAGACCACATGCACCAAATGCAACTCCGAGCCGGTGCCGCCGGAGAGATCCACCGCCGCCTCCAACGCCGGAACCGCCCCCGGCGTGCCGTCCACCGCCACCAATATCTTTGTCGGGAACATAAGACTTCCTCGCTAGATGCAAAATACACCTAGATGCTATACGAGGGCGCGCATTGTGCAAGCTCCGCCTGTGAATCGGGCACGTCGTGGCGCCGGGACGCTTGCGGCCGGTGGGGTCGGGGCGTATCTTTGGCAGTGGGCGCGTCGCTTAATTCGGAGGGGGATAGATGGCCGAAACTACGCTACTCGCGGACGCGCTCCTCATCGATTGCGCGGGCGAAGGGCCGCGGGAGCGGGTCTCCGTGGCGGTCGAAGGCGGGCGCATCTCGCGGGTTTTCGGGCCGGGGTCGCGGCCGTCCGGGGGATGGGACCGGGTGGTGGACTGCGCGGGGATGACCCTGATGCCGGGGCTTACCGACGCCCACGTCCACATCGGCGCCGTGGACGTGAACATCCTCGACCAGCACCGCGAGCGGCCATCCAACCTGACGGCTTTACTCATGGCGCGCATCCTCGAAGACACGCTGATGCAAGGGTTCACGACCGTCAGGGACGCCGGCGGGGCGGATTGGAGCTTCAAGGCCGCCGTGGAGCGGGGCGTGATCGAGGGTCCCCGGTTGCTGGTGAGCGACAGGCCCCTGTCACAAACCGGCGGGCACGGGGACTGGCGGAGGCGGAGCGAGACGCAACGGCCCGAGATCTTCTGCCCCACGGCCGGGATGCGCTCGGTGGTGTGCGACGGGGCCGACGAGGTGCGTAAGGCGGCGAGGGAGCAGCTCCGGCTCGGGGCCGACCAGATCAAGGTGATGGCCTCCGGCGGCGCCATGTCCCCGGCCGACGAGTTGGAGGCGACCCAGTACCAGATCGAGGAGATAAGGGCCGCCGTGGAAGAGGCCGAGGCCGCTCAAACCTACGTGATGGCCCACGCCTACAACGATACGGGCGTCCGCAACTGCCTGGAGGCGGGCGTCCGCTCCATCGAGCACGGCAACCTCATAGACGCGGAGACGGCCGATCTCATGCGCGAGGCCGGCGCCTACCTCGTCCCGACCCTCGTCACCTACGAGGCGATCTCGGATGAAGGCAAGATCTACGGCGTCCCGGAGGACGTAATCCGCAAGATAGACCAGGCGCGGAACCTCGGCATCCAAGCCTTGCGCCTCGCTTACGAGGCCGGCGTGAAGATCTCCTCCGGCTCCGACCTGCTCGGCCCGCTGCAGGACCGCAAGGCGCGCGAATTGGAGATAAAGACGGAGGTCATGACCCCGATGGAGGCCCTCGTCTCCGCCACCAGGACCAACGCGGAGTTGTTCGGGTTGCAAGGCGAGATCGGGACGGTCGAAGAGGGCAAGGCGGCCGACCTGCTCGTCGTCAACGGCAACCCGCTAGAGGACATCTCCACCCTTCAGAAGAAGGACAATCTCAAGATGATCATCAAGGGCGGGCAAATAGTCAAGGACGGGTTGGGGGCCTAGCGCGGGCGTCTTGCGACGGCCGGGACGGTCGCCGATGGGCCGGCCGCGGGGGCCCGACGGGATGCCGGCCCCCCGCACCCCGGAGAACGTTCGGGCCGGGTAGCTGGGCGTAGGGGACGCCCGCACGCGGGATCGTCCACCCCCGCCAGGTGAGTGAATGCCTTAACGAACGCGACCGGACCCGGGCGCGTTCGTGCGGTATCGTCGATAAAAGTATGTCGATACAGGAATTGTTCCGGGGAGAGGCCTTCGGCCGACCCCGACGAAGAGGGAAACGAGATGGGTCGGACGCCCGGTCCCCCGAGGAGGGGAGGGCGTCTTTCGTCGTGCTGCTCGTCTCGCAGCTTCTGGGGACGACGGCGTTCATGTTCGTGGTGCCGTTCATGCCGCTGTACGTGCAGGACTTGGGCGTCGAGGACGTCGGGCGCGCGGCGGCGTGGGCCGGGGTCATAAACGGGGCTTCGGGGGCGACGATGGCGCTCGTGGCGCCGTTGTGGGGGAGGCTTTCGGACCGGATGGGGCGCAAGATCATGCTGCTGCGGGCCACGCTCGCGGCCGTTGCGGTCGTGGCCTCGATGGGCTTCGTCTCGGCGCCCTGGCAGTTGCTCGTGCTGCGGCTCTTGCAGGGAACCCTGACCGGCACCGTGCCGGCGGCCACCTCGCTCGTCGCGGCGACCGCGCCGGCGGAGAAGGCCGGCTGGAGGCTCGGGGCGTTGCAGACCGTGATCTTCGTCGCCGCGGGCGTGGGACCAGCGCTCGGCGGCATCAGCGCCGACGCGGCCGGCCTGCGGAACTCCTTCTTCGTCGCCTCGGCCCTGCTCGCCGTCTCGTCCGTCCTGATCCTCTTCGGTGTGAGGGAGAACAGGCCAGATCGGGAAGAGAACGAACAAGAGGTTTCGGAAGACGCCGAAAAACCGGAGCGTCCGGCGTTGCCTCTCCGGGGGCTCATGCCGGGGCTGTTGACGCTCTTCGCGGTGCACGTGGCGATCACGAGCGCTGGGGTCGTGTTGCCCGGGTTCGTGGGCACGCTCTCGGGGGCGGCCGACAGGATCGCGAGCCAGGCCGGCTGGATCATCGGCACCGGAGCCCTCGTGGCCTCCTTGGGCTCGCTCCTGGGCGGACGCCTGGCCACCCGGTTCGGCTCCCGCCCCGTCATGGTCGTCTCCCTGGCGCTCGCCGGCCTCACGGCGCTGCCCCAGATCCTCGCGGAGAGCGTGCCCCAGCTCTGGGCCCTGCGCCTGACCACGAGCCTCTTTATCGGCTGCGCCATCCCCGTCGCCAACCTCGCCATAAAGTCCGCCTCCCCGCCCGACCGCCAGGGCGAGGCCTTCGGCGTCGCCTCCTCCGCCACCTCGGCCGGCTTCGCCCTCGGCCCCTTAGGCGGGGGCCTGCTCGCCGCCTCCCTCGGCTTCGGATCCGCCTTCCTCGTACCCGGCGCCATCCTCCTGGCCCTCTCCGCCGGCCTCGTCCTCGCCCGCGCCCGACGCTCCCGCAGGGCCACCGCCGCCTGGCGAGCCCTCACCGCCAGCATCACGAGGTAGGCCGAACGAACCCCATCTTGTAGGAGCGGGTCTGAGACCCGCCCGCGCTACCACCCCCGGGCCGTCATCCCACCAGCGGCCACACGGAACCCAAGAAATATCCGCCAAGGACTTGCAAAACTAACGACGGTAGTATAAAACTACCGTCGTTAGTTAACGGAGCGGGACGCGGGTCTGAGAGGAGTCGGGGATGGAGACGACGGATCGGGAGCGGAGGACGGTGAAGGGGGACGAGCGGGCCTCTGGGTCGTTGCTGGCGCAGCCGGCGGTGATGTTGAGGGTCGACGGCGCGGCGATGTTGGCGGGGAGCGTGCTGCTTTACTGGCTTGGTGGGGGGAGTTGGTGGCTGTTCGCGTTGCTCCTGTTG
>CAXUFZ010000266.1:0-5390 GCA_964250345.1 uncultured Rubrobacteraceae bacterium | reverse complement strand
CCCCAGGACGGTCATCGTGGGTGGCGGGAGCTACCAGTGGGGACCGAAACTGGTGCTGGATGCGGCCATGAACGGGGACCTTGCGGGCGGGACGCTCGTGTTGCACGATACGGACCCCGGGGCACTCGACGACATGTTTAGGTGGGGGGAGCGGGCCGTAGGGCTCGCCGGCTCGGATCTCGCGCTGGAGAAGGCGGAGAGTCTGGGCGAGGCGCTCAGGGGCGCGGACTTCGTCGTGCTCAGCATCTCCACCGGCGGGCTCGACGCGACGGCGCACGACCTGGAGATCCCGGCGGGCTACGGGATCGCGCAGACCGTCGGGGACACGGTCGGTCCGGGCGGAATCTTCCGGGCGCTCAGGAACATACCCGTGGTGGTTGGCATCGCGCGCGAGATTGAGAGGGTTTGCCCCGGCGCGGTCTTGCTCAACCTGACGAACCCCATGTCGGCGCTGACCCGCGCCATAACGAGGACCACCTCCGTGCAGACCATCGGCCTCTGCCACGAGCTCTTCAGCACGCTGGGGGTGCTGGCCGAAGAGTTCGGGGTGCCGGAGAACCGCCTCGACGTCGAGGTCGCCGGCGTCAACCACTTTATCTGGATCACGCGGGTCGCCGCCGGTGGCCGGGACGTCACGGGGGAGACGCGGCGGCGGGTGGCCGAAGGGAGGGTGAGGGACGCAGTCCTGGAGAAGGTGGGGGACGACCCCGACCCGTTCGTCAACACCTGGGGCTTCAGGACAGAGATGTGTCGCCTCTACGGGCACCTGCCCGCCGCCGGCGACCGGCACCTCTGCGAGTTTCTGCCGGGCTACCTGGAGAGCGCGGAGGAGCGGGAGAGGTTGGACCTCCGCCGGACGACCATCGAAGACCGGAAGAAGAAGCTGGCGGCGGAGCGGGATCTCGTCAGGCGTCAGGCGAATGGGGAGGAGATCGAGATCCGGCGCTCGAGAGAGGAGATCTCGGACGTCATAGGCGCCATCTACACCGGCAAGCGGTCGGTCAACATCGCGAACATCCCCAACGAGGGCCAGGTGGACAACCTGCCCCGTGGGGCTGTGGTGGAGACCTACGCCACCGTCGATGGCCTCGGCGCACGCGGCGTCTCCTCCGGCGGCTTGCCCCACCCGCTGGAGAACCTCGTCCGTCCGCACGCCGTCAACCAGGAGATAACGGTGGAGGCCGCCCTGACGGGTGACAGGGAGCTGGCCTTCCGGGCCTTCGTGGACGACCCGCTCGTCTCCCACCATCCCAAAGCCGGGCGGATGTTCGAGGAGATGTTCGAGGCGCACGCGCATCTCTTGCCCCAGTTCTAGAGCGGGGGCACCGGCGCTGCCCTAAACTCCGCGCATGGACTACGCGGAGGAAAAGACGCTCGCGCTGGTGGTGCGCAGCATCGAGCGTCCCGGTGTGCTACACGCGCTCACGAGCGTCATCCTGGAGCACGGGGCCAACATCGTCTACGTGGATATAGCAGAGCGGCGCGAGGACGGGTCCACGGTCTACTTCGAGCTCGAAGGCGTCGCGTACGAAGCGTCGGAGGTGCTCGTGCGGGACCTCTCGGCGCTGGAGATCGTACGGGGCGTCGAGCGGGCGCCCTCCTTCGCGCGGGTTTACGGGAAGAGGATCATCGTCGTCGGCGGCGGCGCGCAGGTCGGGCAGGTCGTCGTGGGTGCTGTCGCCGAGGCCGACCGGCACAACATCCGCGGCGAGCGCATCTCGGTGGACACGATCCCGCTCGTCGGCGAGGAGGACCTCGCGGCGGCGACCCGGGCCGTGGCGAGGCTGCCGCGGGCCGTGGCGCTGGTACTGGCGGGCGCCCTGATGGGCGGGGACGTCGCGAAGGCGGTCTACGAGATCCGGGAGAAAGGCATCATCGTCCTCTCCCTCAACATGCCCGGCAGCGTCCCCGACGCCGTCGACCTCGTCGTCAGCGACCCCGTCCAGTGCGGCGTCATGGCCGTCATGGCCGTCTCCTCCTCCGCCCGCTTCGACATCGCCCGCCAACGAGGCCGCCGATACTGAGCGGCCCGCTTCGCGTGCCGCGGTGAGTAGGGAATAGCGAGTAGAGAGTAGTGGCTTGTAGCGTTGCCCGGGCTCGGCGTCGGGAACCGACGACCCATTCGCCGCCCGGCGCGGGAGTCGTGCCGGGGTCTTCGCCACTCACTATTCACTACTCTCTACTCTCGATGAACGGAAGATGGGTATATCCTGAGAGACGCGCTGCGACGAAAGGTGGGCAGACGAAGTGACGGTGAAGGAAAGCTGGCGGGGGCGGTTCTTCGAGGACTTCGAGGTGGGGGACGTGTACGATCACCCGCTCGGAAGAACGGTCACGGAGACGGACAACGTCTGGTTCACGTTGCTGACGCAGAACACGGCCCCGATCCACTTCGACCGCCACTACGCGGCGCAGACGGAGTTCGGCCGGCCGCTGGTGGACTCGACGTTTACGGTGGCGCTGGTTACGGGGCAGAGCGTCACGGACGTCTCGCAGAACGTGATGGCGAACCTGGGGTGGGATGAGGTGCGACTTCCTGCGCCGGTCTTCGAGGGTGACACGATCTACTCCCGATCAGAGGTGCTCGAAAAGCGCGAGTCCCGTTCCAGGACCAACGTCGGCATAGTGACCGTGAAGACCACCGGATACAACCAGGACGGCACGGTCGTCATAACCTTCCGTCGCACCATCATGGTCTACAAGAGGGGCCACTCCCCCGGCATCACGAGGCCAGAGCCAAAGGGGACGGGGTCTTGAGCGAGACCCTGAAGGAACGCGACCTGCGAGGGCTTCGTCAGGACGTCCGCGACCTGTGCGCCCGCTTCCCGGACGAATACTGGCGCGACCTCGACGCGCGGCGCGCGTACCCGGAGGAGTTCGTGCGGGCCATGACGGAGGCCGGCTACCTGGCCGCCCTCATCCCGGAGGAGTACGGCGGGATGGGCCTGGACCTCACGGCCGCCTGCGCCATCCTGGAGGAGGCCAACCGCTCCGGCGCGAACGCCAACCCCGCCCACGCCCAGATGTACGTCATGGGCACACTCCTGCGCCACGGCTCGGAGGAGCAGAAGCGGAGGTATCTCCCGAAGATAGCGGGCGGCGAGCTCAGGCTCCAGGCCTTCGGCGTCACCGAGCCCGAGGCCGGGACCGACACCACCAGCATCTCCGCCTTCGCGGAGCGGCGGGGGGACCGGTACGTGGTGAACGGGCGCAAGATCTACATCTCCCGCGTCCAGCACTCGGACCTGATGGTCCTGCTCGCCCGGACGACGCCCCTGGAAGAGGTCGAGAAGCGTTCGGAAGGGCTCTCGGTGTTTATCGTGGACCTGCGCGAGGCCGGGGACAAAAATCTCCGGGTCGAGAGGCGGCGGGTGATGATGAACAACTTCACGAACGAGTTGGAGTTCAAAGACCAGGATGTCCCGGCGGAGAACCTTGTCGGGGAAGAGGGGAAGGGGCTCCGGTACATCATGGACGGCATGAACGCCGAGCGCGTCTTGATCGCCGCCGAGTGCATAGGCGACGGGCGGTTCTTTATCGACCGGGCGACGCGGCGGGCCAACGAGCGGGTCGTGTTCGGACGCCCCATCGGGCAGAACCAGGGCGTCCAGTTTCCCATCGCCCGCGCCTACGCCAACGTCGAGGCCGCGGATCTCATGGTGCAGAGAGCGGCGGACCTTTTCGACCAGGGGGAGCCGTGCGGGGCGGAGGCGAACCTGGCGAAGCTGCTCGCGGCGGACGCGAGTTGGGAGGCGGCCAATGTGGCGATGCAGACCTTCGGGGGCTACGGGGTGGACGCCGAGTACGACGTGGAGAGGAAGTTCAGGGAGACGCGGCTGTACCAGGTCGCGCCGATCTCGACGAACTTGATCCTCTCCCACCTCGCCCAGCACGTCCTGGGCCTCCCGAGGTCGTTCTGAAATGCTGCCACTCGAAGGCATAACCGTCGTCTCCGTCGAGCAGGCCGTCGCCGCCCCCTTCGCCACCCGCCAGCTCGCGGACCAGGGCGCCAGGGTTGTAAAGGTCGAACGCCCCGAAACCGGGGACTTCGCCCGCGGCTACGACGAGACCGTCAACGGCCTGGCGAGCCACTTCGTCTGGCTCAACCGCTCCAAGGAGTCGCTGGCGCTAGACCTGAAACAGGACGAGACGAAGGAAATCTTGCGCCGCCTCGTCGCCCGCGCCGACGTCTTCGTGCAGAACCTCGCCCCCGGCGCGGCCGAACGCCTCGGCCTCGGCGCCGGGGCGTTGAGGGGGGAGAATTCGCGTCTCGTCTACTGTTCCATCTCGGGGTACGGGGATGGCGGGCCGTATACGGAGAAGAAGGCCTACGACCTGCTCGTGCAGTGCGAGGCCGGCCTAGTCTCGATCACCGGCACCGAAGAGACCGCCTCCAAGGTCGGCATCTCCGTCGCGGACCTCGCGGCCGGCATGTACGCGTACTCCGGCATCCTCGCCGCGCTCCTCCGCCGCGAACGGACCGGCGAGGGCGCGACGCTGGAGATCTCGATGCTGGAAGCCCTCGGTGAGTGGATGGGCTTCCCCGCCTTCTTCGCCGGCTACGGCGGCGAGGAGCCGAAAAGAAGCGGCGCCAACCACGCCGCCATAGCCCCCTACGGCCCCTTCGCGTGCGGCGACGGCGAGACCGTCTTCCTCGGCATCCAGAACGAGCGCGAGTGGAAACGGTTCTGCGCCGACGTGCTGGAGAACGAGGCCCTCGCCGAAGACGACCGTTTTCGGACCAACACCCGGCGCGTCGAGAACAGGGAAGCTTTGCACGCGGAGATAGACAAAGTCTTCTCCAACTCCCCTTCCGAAGATGTCATGGAGAAGCTCGAAGCGTCGGGCGTCGCCAACGCGCGCATGAGGACCGTGCGCCAGTTTCTCGACCACCCGCAGCTCGCGGCCAGGGACCGCTGGCGGGAGTTCGGCTCGCCCGCGGGCCCGCTGCGCGGCCTCCTCCCACCCACGACCCTCGAAGGCACGGAGCCCGTCATGGGACCCATCCCCGAGGTGGGCGAGCACAACCAGAAGATCCTCGCCGAGCTCGATCGCGAGGAAGCGCGGACGCCGCAGCGCGACGCGTAGCCATCCACCCGCCACCGACAGAGCCCGGCCAGGACCAACGCTCCCCAAACGCGGGTCTCGGGGGTTAACGACTCCCGACTCCCGAAGCGGGGCGGAGCGAAGCGCGGCCCCGCGCCTCCCGACTCCCGAACAACAAGAGCGCCGAAGCACCCGGGCGTACACGCCGTCACTAGTTGACGCGAGAACTACACACAAACTATGATCGAAGCGGGTGGAGGTCGTGGGGCGGTCGTGTTCGGGCCGTCCGGCGCTCGGGAAGGTCAGAGACGAGAGGAGAGCGGCGATGGCCGAGGGTCCGTACC
>CAXUFZ010000265.1:0-5428 GCA_964250345.1 uncultured Rubrobacteraceae bacterium | reverse complement strand
GACAATGAGTTGTAGCGAGGGCAATTGGGGTCTACGGAGCGGCTTCTGGCTAGGACTCTCCGCAGTATTTCTAGGGGCAGCGTCCATGGACGGTTCCAACGTGATTTCCGGTGTCCTCTTGGTAGTGGTGATTGTCTTGACTTATCTCACTAGTAGAGAAATATTCACTGACCGCTGACCCGACGGGTCATTCTTCGGCATGCTCTTCGTCGTCGGCACGGGCACCCGTGGGGCGCAGGAGGACCACGGCGAAGGCGATCCCGACGGCTACGATACCTGCGCCCACGGCGAAGGCGAGGTGGTAGCCGGCGGTCAGCGCCGGCGCCGCGTTCCGCCCGTCGGCGAGCCGGCCATCGGTGCGCGAGGCCGCGAGCGTCGCCAGCACCGCGAGGCCCAGGGCGCCGCCGACCTGCTGGGTGGTGTTGAAGATGCCGGAGGCGAGACCCGCGTCTTCGGGCGCGACGTCGGACATGGCGAGCGCCGTCAGGGCCGGCATCGCAGTGACTCATCCGACTTCTGCCACCCGAAGGACTGCTATGTGTAGCGCCGGCCGTGGCTAGGTTTGTAATGGGGTTGCGCTGGGCCCGGTACCCCGAACCCTGAGAGATAGGCTCCTGGCTTCCGATTCAACCAAGCGGCCGACGAATTAGGAGTTGCGCTGCTAGGGTAAGTCGGTGCTGGCGGCGCAGGAGGGGAAACTCAGCGGTCCGCGCTTTGACCGTTACGGGTCCTGTTCTCTTCCACCTCGGGCAGGTGCTCCTCGGACCACCTGCATATCGCGCCGAGCGGCTCCTTGAGCGTCTCCCCCAGGGGGGTGAGCGAGTACTCGACCTTGGGCGGGACGGTGGGATAGACCTCGCGCCTCACAAGCCCGTCGCGCTCCAGCGAGCGGAGGGTCTGGGTCAGCATCTTCTGCGAGACCCCCTCGACCTCCCCCTGGAGCTGGCCGAAGCGCATGGTGCCCCTAGCGAGGGCGTACACCACGATCGCCGTCCACTTGTCGGCGATGAGGGCGAGCACGCGCCTCGATCCGCAGTTGGAGTCGAAGACGTTGGGCTGTACGGCTTCGGTTTCCACAGAGTAAGTATGCCACTTTGAAGTGCCGTCTTGTAGCCCCTTCAGCGGTGCATTAGTCTCTTTTTCGCGGCAACATGCTGATTGGTTAGAAACAGGAGGAGGTCGCAAACATGACCGATGCGAAGGTACACGTCCACTCGTCGCCCGAGGCGGCCCTCGCGGTCAACTCGTACCTGGTGGAGACGGAGGGCGGGGCGGTGGCCGTGGACGCGCAGCTGACCGTGAGCGAGGCGAGGGCCTTCCGGGCGGAGCTGGAGGCCCTGGACAAGCCGCTCCTCGCCGTGCTGGTGACGCATCCCCATGGGGATCACATCGCGGGTATCACGGAACTCGTGGGGCCGAACAACGGCGCATCGGGCGTGCCAATCCTCGCGCTCTCTTCCGTGACGGAGGTCATGCGCGAGACCGAAGACGAGAAGCGGGCCCAGTGGGGACCCGTCTTCGGGGACGAGTGGGTACGGAGGTGGACCTACCCAAATCGCCACGTTTCGGACGGCGAGACGGTCGAGCTCGACGGCGTAACCTACCGGGTGCGCGACCTCGGGCCCGGGGGCGACTCCGGCGCGAACTCCGTCTGGGTGCTCGAGGGCGGCGGGCCGCGGGTGGCGTTCACCGGGGACGTGGCCTTTAACGGGACCCACTCCTACGTCGCGGACGGGAACATCCTGGCGTGGCTGGCGAACCTGGAGAACGTGGACGCCCTGCTCGCCGGCGTCGAGACCTTCTACCCCGGACACGGGCCGGCCGGCTCGCACGAGCTTCTCGACCTCCAGCGGGCGTACCTCCTATCCTACTGCGCCGCGGTGAAGGAGCTTTCCGGCGGCACGCCGGGGCTCTCGGACGCGGCCAAAGGGGAGCTCACCAGACGGATGGGGGCCTACCTTCCCGGGGCGCCCCTCGAGTTCATGGTCGGCCTCGGCGCGGACGCGGTCGCCGCCGAGCTCGCCGGGGCGCGGCAGAATGCGGCCTAGCACGCCGATGGGAGGGGCAAAGTGAAGTACGCGAGGCTGGGAAACAGCGGGCTCGTGGTCTCCCGGCTCGCCCTGGGCACGATGACGTTCGGGTCGAGGTACGGGTCCATCGCCAAGGTGGACCAGGCCGGGGCGAACGACATCGTGGCCCGGGCGCTGGACGCCGGGGTCAACCTCTTCGACACCGCCGACCAGTACTCCGGCGGGCAGTCCGAGGAGATCTTAGGCAAGGCGCTCGGGCGCAGGCGCGAGGAAGTCGCCGTGGCCACCAAGGTCGGCCTGAGGATGGGCGAGAACCTCCTGGACGCCGGCCTGTCGTCGCGCCACGTCGTGGCCTCCGCCGAGGCGAGCCTCGGGAGGCTCGGGACGGACTACGTGGACCTGCTTCAGCTTCACATCCCCGACCCGCGCACGCCGCTCGAGGAGACCCTGCGGGCCCTCGACGACCTGGTGAGGCGCGGGCTGGTGCGGTACGTCGGCTTCTGCAACTTTCCGGCCTGGCAGGCGGCGATCGCGCTGGGCATCCAGCGGGAGAGGGGCCACGCGCCGTTCGTCTCCGCGCAGATGTACTACTCGCTCCTGGGTAGGGACGTAGAGCACGAGGTCGTGCCCCTCGCGCGGCACGCCGGTCTCGGCATCCTGCCGTGGAGCCCGCTAGCGGGCGGCTTCCTGAGCGGGAAGTACACCCGTGAGAAGGCCGGGCAGGGGGGGTACCGCCGCGCGAACCTGGACTTCCCGCCGATAGACGAGGAGCTCGGGTACGACGTGGTGGACAGGCTGGGCGAGGTCGCGCGATCGCACGGGGCTACCGTCGCCCAGACGGCGCTGGCCTGGACGCTCTCCAAATCGTTCGTGAGCTCGGTCACCGTCGGGGCGAGCAGCGCGGGGCAGCTGGAGGACAACCTCGGCGCCGCGGACCTGGACCTGACGTCCGAGGAATTGGGAGGGCTCGACGAGCTGACGGCGCCGGCGACGCCCTACCCGAACTGGATGATCGAGCGCTTCCCGGACGCGTCCGTCGAGAGCGCGCTGCGGGGGGTCTGATGCGCCTCGGACCGTTTTGCGTTCCCCGTCGCCCGGACGTCGGGGATACGGCCGAATGAGGGCGCCGAAGATCTTCTCCCCGCCGGTCTTGCGAACCGCCGGGGGCGGCCAGGAGGAGCGCGGCGCCTCCTGGCTCGAACTGTTCTTCGACCTCGTGTTCGTCGTGGCGATCGCGCAGCTGGCCCTGGCGCTGGCCGAGGACCTGTCTGTCGCGGGAGTTCTGCGGTTCTTCCTGCTGTTCGTGCCGGTTTGGTGGGCGTGGACGGGCTACACGATGTACGCCGACCGCTTCGACACTGACGACCCGGCCTTCCGGGCCATGATGCTCGCCGGCATGCTCGGGATAGCGGCGCTGGCCGTAAGCATCCCTGGGGCCTTCTTCGGCGGCTCCGGGGCGTTCGCGATCTCTTACATCGCCGTGCGGGCGGTGCTGATCCTGCTCTACGAGCGCGCCCGGCGCGGCGTGCCCGCCGCCCGTGCGCTCACCACGGTGACGATGGCGGTCTTCGCGGTCGGCACCGCGCTCTGGGCGCTCTCGCTTCTGGCGCCCGAACCGTGGCGCTTCGGGCTGTGGGCCCTGGCGCTCTTCCTGGAGGGGGCGACGCCCTGGGTCGCCCGCCGGGCGATGGCCTCGGCGCCAGTGCATGCGTCCCACCTGCCCGAACGGTTCGGGCTGTTCACCATTATCGTGCTCGGCGAGTCGCTGGTCGCGGTGGTCGTCGGCATCGGCGGGGTGGACTGGCATCTCGCCTCGGCCTTCGCGGCGGCCGCGGGGTTCCTGGTGGCGGCCTGCCTGTGGTGGGTCTATTTCGACTTCGTCGGCGAGGTCGACATCGGGCGCGGCCTGCTCGCCCGCAACGCGTTCATCTACGGTCACCTGGCGATCGCCGCGGGGCTCACCGCCGCGGGCGTCGGCATCAAGAAGGCTATACTCTACTCTGCCGAGACCCACCTGCCGGCCGGAGGCCCCTGGGCACTGTGCGGCGGGACAGCCCTGTTCCTAGCGGGCGTGAGCCTCGTGTACGGCGTCTCCACGCGGCGAACCCGCGGCCGAGTTCTGGCCGGGCGTTTAGCCGCCACGGGCGCGGTCCTGCTGCTCGCGGCGATCGGCACCGCGGTCCCGTCGAGCTTGCTCGTCTGCCTCTTGCTACTGGTGCTGCTGGCGCTGGTGGCCATTGAGGTGGCGCAGACGGCTTCTTAAGGCAGTAACATACTTGACTCACCTTGAGGATAGACCGCCCACGTTTGAGGGCATGACGGGGGTCAAACCAGCGGTTGTCACCTCGCAGATCGAGATTCGGATCCAGCGGCTTTGCGGAGGGCGGAGCCAAACGTGGGTAGTACCATCGGGGGTATGAGTTCTCCGCAAACGTTGAGCGAGGCTGACCGGCGGATCGTGGCGGCGTGGGCGGCGGACTGCGCGGAGCGGGTGCTGGGTTTGTTCGAGACGGCGGCTCCGGGGGACAGCCGTCCCCGCGATTCGATCGCACGAACTCGCGCCTTTGCCCGTGGCGAGCTTGACATCGCAGAGGAGATCCGCCACCGTTTCCGCGGTGGTGCGGCCGCTCGTGAGGTGAGTGTTCCGGCGGCCGTGGCCGCCGCTCGGGCGGCAGGGCAGGCCGCAAGCATCCCTCATATGGGTGCGCACGCTTTGGGTGCCGCCGCGTATGCGGCCAAGGCGGCTGGACTGGCCGCCCCCGACCGACCCGACGCCGTCAACGATGAAATCCGCTGGCAGTTGGGCCAGATGTCCCCGCCGGTCAGAGTCGCCCTGCTGCAGCTACCACCGGTGGGTGAGAACAAGGCCGGTCCTCTCGGGCTGGGACTGCTCGCTTCCGGCCTCCTCGGCAAGATCATCCGGAATCTCCAGGTTGGCTTGGCGAACCCTGGTCCCAGCGCTCCTCCGAGACCGCGATCGCAGAGGACGACCCCGAGACCGGGGTGACAAAGGCGGGAGCGATGGGACTCGAATGCGCCACCTCCCGCTGACAAAACGACGCCGCGTAAGCCTCGTCGCTTTGTGAGGGGGGTCTCGATTGAGCTACACACCCACCCCAACATCGTACTGCGTCCAACGGCGTACTCACGGGGCTGCTTGGTGCGTCAAGTATGTTGCTGCCCTTCTTAACTTCAGATTCAACTGTTGGTCTCGCGCAGGGCCTCGGCCAAGCGCCTGACCCCATGGCGGATGGTCGGTTCCTCGAAGGCGGCGTAGCCGAGCACGAGGCCGGGACGCCCGGATCCGGAGAGGCGGTGCGCCGAGAGCGACGGCGCCCGCACCTCCATACCGGCGGCCCGCCGCGAGGCCAACTCGTCGTCCGCCCCCTCCCCCAAAC
>CAXUFZ010000264.1:0-5436 GCA_964250345.1 uncultured Rubrobacteraceae bacterium | reverse complement strand
GCCGAAGAGGCCGCCGCGTCCGCCTCCGCAGCCGCCGCGGCCGAGGAGCGGGCCGAGCGCCGGGAGCAGAGGCGCCTGGAGGCCCAGGAAGCGCAGGAGGCCGCCGAGGCCAGCGCGTCGGCTAGCGCCAACGCCAACAAGCCCGATAAGCCCGACAAGGAGACCACCAGCAGCGCGTCTGCCAGCGCCTCGACCAGCGCGTCCGCGAGCGCTTCCAGTTCCGCGTCGCCGGGCGGTGGCGGCGGTGGTGTCAGCGGCTCCGGCGGCGACGTGATCGCCGAGGGCCAGCAGTACCTGGGCACGCCGTACGTGCTCGGTGGGGCTTCCGAGTGCGTGCCGTACGAGATGATGGACTGCTCGTGCTTCACGATGACCGTCTACAGCGCGTTCGGCATCGCGCTCCCCGACTCGCCCGGCGGCCAGATGGGCTACGGGTCCCCGGTATCCGGGGCGCCCCAGGCCGGCGATTTGCTCTTCTGGAGCGAGGACGGCAGTGGGGCCATCACCCACGTCGGCATCGCGATGGGCGACGGCACCGCCATACACGCCTCGACCTACACGGGCAACGTCACCGAAGGCACGCCCATAAGCTCCATCCCCGGCTACGTCGGAGCGCGCAGGCTGCTGTAAGAGAAGACAACCCGACGAACAGGACGGAGGGCTCCGGGAGACCGGGGTCCTCCCGCGTTCCACGGGGGCGCCGTGAACCCGGACCCAGGTATGTAGGGCGCCGATGGTAGAATCCTTTTTAGAACAAGCGGGTTTTCGAGAGGAGCGTCTCCAGATGGGTTTCGGGTTATTGCAGGCGGTGCCGGTGGGCATCGGGTTCATCGTGTTCGCGGTCGTCGTTATCTTCGTCGTGTCCACGCTTATCAGCGCGATCAAGGTGGTCAAGGAGTACGAGCGGGGCGTCATCTTCCGTCTCGGCCGCGTGCAGGGCGGCCCGAAGGGTCCCGGCCTCTTCCTCCTGCTGCCGTTCATAGACAACATGGTCAAGATAGATCTCAGGACGGTAACCATGGACGTGCCGCCGCAGGACGTCATAACGAGGGACAACGTCCCCGCACGGGTCAACGCCGTCGTCTACTTTCGGGTGGTGGACCCCAACAAGAGCGTCATCGAGGTCGAGAACCACGTGCTGGCGACGAGCCAGATCTCCCAGACCACCCTGCGTAGCGTGCTCGGCCAGAAGGACCTCGACGGCCTCCTGACCAACCGCGACGAGATCAACGACCAGCTCCAGACCATCATCGACGACCAGACCGACCCGTGGGGCGTCAAGGTGAGCGTCGTCGAGGTCAAGGACGTCGAGATCCCGCAGCAGATGCAGCGCGCCATGGCCCGCCAGGCCGAGAGCGAGCGCGAGCGGCGCGCCAAGGTCATCGCCGCCGAGGGCGAGTACCAGGCCTCCGCCCGCCTGGCGCAGGCCGCCGACCGGCTGGACACGCCGGCCGCCCTGCAGCTCAGGCTCTTCCAGACGATGGGCGAGATCGCCACGGAGCAAAACTCCACCATAGTTCTGCCCGTACCCGTCGACCTCCTGAGGCCGTTCATGGAAGCTTCCTCCAACGGCTCCGCTGACCACGAGGCCCTCCAGGACCGACGCAGGAGGCGCGCCGAAGACGAGCGGGCGGCCGAGCTGGCCTACCAGGAGGCCGTCGGCGAGCCCGCCCCCGGCTCCTCCGAAGACGGCGGCGCGTAAGAGGCCCCGGCGGACCGCCGCCTGCCGTAGGGTCGGGACCCGGGTCGGGTCCGATGCTTCCGTTCGGGGAGAATAGAGAGCAGGGAACAGAGAGTGGGAAGGGCCCGCGCCGGGGGTTCTACCACTCTCTACTCACTATCTCACCACTCTCCAGAGGCGCGTAGCGCCGACAGGTTACCCTCGTATACATCTGGGTAAGAACCGTTTCGGAGTTGCACAGAGACGCTTCCGGCGAACCGTCTCGTGCCTTGGCGCGAGGGGTCCGGAAGACCGCGAGGTCCGATGGAGCGCGAGATCGCCGAGAAAAGACAGGAGGAGGCCGGCAGCCTGGACCCGGTCTCGCTGGTACTCCCGAGCAGCGCGGAGTACGTGATGCTCGCCCGGCTGGTGGCCGGTCAGGTGGGACGGCTGGCGGGCTTCGAGCCCGAGGACGTCTACGACCTCAAACTGGCCGTCACCGAGGCCGCGACCAACGTCATCCGGCACGCCGCCGTGGACAGTTACGAGGTCCTCTACAAGGTCTTCCCGCGGGCCGTCGAGATCACGGTCACCGACGCGGGGGGCGGCTTCAACGTCTCCGACCTGACGGGCGAACCCGACGATCAGGGCGGGTTCGGCCTCACGGTCATCCGCAACCTGGTGGACGAGCTGGCGCTCGATTCCAGGGACGGGGGAACGCAACTGAGAATGGTCCGGCGCGCCAGCGAGGCCGCCGGCCGCGACGCCATCTAGGGGCACCCGCTTCCAGCGAATCGCGTGCCCTGCGCCTGTTGACCTTTCCGGGGAAATTTCGTATACAGTTAGCCGTCTAGCTAAGAGCCCCGTTGACGTGCTACCTGGAAACCGAGGACATGCCGTGCTGCAACGCGTAAACCCCGGCAACAAATCTCTCGCAGACTACCGCAGCATCATCCGCAGGGAGCTTTACGACGAGGTCGTCGAGCTCGGCAAGCGCCTCGACGGGGCGCGGGTCTTGCACGTCAGCGCCACGAGCTTCGGCGGCGGGGTCGCGGAGATCCTGTACACCCTCGTGCCGCTCATGCGCGACGTCGGCATCGAGGCCGAGTGGGACATCATGTTCGGGGCGGAGCAGTTCTTCAACGTCACCAAGGGCTTCCACAACGCCCTGCAGGGCGCGGACTACGAGCTCACCGTCGAGGGCCGGGCCATCTACGAGGAGTACAACCGCCAGTCGGCGGCGGCCATGGCCGAGAGTGGCGAGGAGTGGGACGTCGTGCTCGTCCACGACCCGCAGCCCGCGCTCGTCAAGCATTTCTCGGGCGGCCTCTCGCCGAACACCAACTGGATCTGGCGCTGCCACATCGACACCTCGACCCCGAACCGGCAGGTCCTCGACTACCTGCTGCCCCACATAACCGACTACGACGCCCAGATCTACACCATGGAGGAGTACACCCCGCCGGACGTAAACCTCCCCGGCCTCACCCTCATCCCGCCGGCCATAGACCCGCTCTCCCCGAAGAACATGGCCCTGAGCGTCGAGGACGCCCGCTACATCGTCAGCCAGTTCGGCGTCGACCCCGAGCGGCCGTTCCTAACGCAAGTCTCGCGCTTCGATCCTTGGAAGGATCCCCTCGGCGTCATCGACGTCTACCGGGCCGTCAAGGAGGAGATCCCGGAGGTCCAGCTCGTCCTCATAGGCTCGATGGCCCACGACGACCCCGAAGGCTGGGACTACTGGAACAAGACCGTCAACTACGCCGACGGGGACAAGGACATCTTCCTGTTCTCCAACCTCACCAACGTCGGCGCCATCGAGGTCAACGCCTTCCAGTCCATAGCCGACGTCGTGATCCAGAAGTCCATCCGCGAGGGCTTCGGCCTCGTCGTGGCCGAGGCGCTTTGGAAGGCCCGCCCGATGGTCGCCAGCCGGGTCGGCGGCATCCCCATGCAGATGACCGCCGGCGGCGGCGTCCTCGTAGACACCATCCCCGAAGCCGCCGAAGGCTGCGCCAAGATCCTCAAGGACGAAGACTTCTCCCGCTCCATCGGCCGCCGCGGCAAGGAACACGTCCGCGAACACTTCCTCATGCCGCGCCAGCTCCGCGACAATTTAGCCCTCTATGCGAAACTGATGGGCGCCTAGGCGCGAGATGGCGGGCGTTCCGCACCGGGAGTAAGAAGCTAGGTGCGGACCTTCTTGGTCATCGCGGCGGTGGCCGTGGGGGTCGCGAACGCGGCGCTGTACAACTTGCTGGGCGATGGGCCCCTCGACGAGGTGTTCTATCTGCACCCCGACCCTTGGCCTCTCTCCGTGCTGCACGCGCTCTCCGCGATCATGGCGGGGCTTTTGGTCGCAGGACTCTTTCTTAGGTTCGCCCGGCGCGAACTGCATGGTAGCTTCTTCGCCCGGTACGGCCTGATGGTACTCGCCGTCAGCGCTGGCGGGGCGACGCTGAACATCCTTTTGTCCATCGTGGCGACGTTCTTCGACGATCGATCTTTCATACCGGGAGGGCCCTCCGAAACCCTCTTCTACGTTGCCCTCTCAGCCATACCCGGAGGCATACTGGGGGCGATAGAAGGAGTGGTCCTCGCCTTCCCGCTGGCGATCATCCTGGGACTGTTCGAAGCACGAACCCCGTGAACGTGTCCGGCACCGCTATATTGCGGCGACTCTCGTAATGCCCGGGGAAGGGGTTCCGGTCGGCCCGGTTCGGACTTTGGCGCGTATCCCTGGCTGAGTAGCGTCGCCTAACAACGAGGCATAACGCCCTCGCGCGACAGGAAAGCCTGTAGCCCTAGGTTGCTGTCCTCCACCTCTCTGGCGTTTTCGACGCCGACGTAGCGGTAGTGCCAGGGCTCCCAGCGGAAGCCGGTCTGCTTCTCTTGGCCGCGGGGGTACGCCAGCGCGAAGCCGTGATCCTGGGCGTTGTCTAGCAGCCAGCGGGAAGCGGTCGTGCGCCCGAAGTCGCGGTGCACCTCGTAGCCGACGTTCGCGTTGGTGAAGTCGACGGCGGTGCCGAGCTGGTGCTGGCTGTGGCCCGGCGGGGCGCTGGTTTTGTTCGCGTTCTTGCCGTAGATGCTCACGAGGCGGGCGTAGGAGGCGTTCTGGTCGGCGTAGGACCTGTAGGCCGAGGACACCACCAACTCCTCGCCGTCGACCGCGGCGGCCACCACCAGGCGTTCGAGGTTCTCCGCCGCTTCGCGCCGCAGCAATGCTTCCCGGCCGAGGATCGGCAACCCGAGGTCCGGCAGGGAAACCAGGTCGTCCGGCGCGTAGCCCGCGGGCAGGCCGTGCGTCCGGTCCACAAGGACCACGAGGTCGTCGCAGCTATCCTCGCCGGTCGCGGACGCAGGCTCGCCGCCACGCCCCGCGCGGATGTCCCGGGCCGGCCCCGGGGTCGTGAGGGCCGCGGGTTTCCCGGGCGACCCGGGGGTCTGCCGGACGTTCGTGGGACGGACGTCGGCGGAACGGGCGTCCCTGGTCAGGAGCCAGAGGGTCGGCAGCAGGAGCAGGACGCAGATCGCCGCCAGCCACCCCGCGCGGCGTCGGGCCCGCGACCTCTCCGCGGGTCCCGTTACCTTCCACCTCGTCTCCACGCCCGAAAGCTAGCGCACAATCAGGGGGGTGTCCATAGGGCCGCGAAAATTTGGCAGAGAAAAACGGCGGGGCCAGATGGGCCCCGCCGGCCAGGTGTAGTTCGGTTGTTGCTCTAGGGGTCCCTGCTTGCCTGGGCCGCGCCACCCCCTCCCCCGCGGGCCTGGCCCCG
>CAXUFZ010000263.1:5243-5456 GCA_964250345.1 uncultured Rubrobacteraceae bacterium | reverse complement strand
CGGCTGGCCTTCGCTGTGGACGAGACGAACGCCGTCACGTCCGCTGCCACCGGCGACGACCTCATCGCAACGGGCCACCGCGACGGTGGCGTCCGGCTGCGGAGCCTCTCCAGGGGCGGCGAGGTCGTGGGCGGGTTTTCCACGGGCTACGGGGAGGCCGTGCAGGCTGTGGCCGTCTCCGGGGACGGCGGGTTCGTCGTTACGGTCGAGAGG
>CAXUFZ010000263.1:0-5233 GCA_964250345.1 uncultured Rubrobacteraceae bacterium | reverse complement strand
GTTCGGGACCGTGGGCCAGGTGCGAGGGACGGATGGCGGGCAGAGGGGAACCGTCTCTCCGGGGCCGTCCGAGGCTCTCCGGTCGTGGGACGCCACGGCCGACGACTCGGACGGTTACCTCCACCTGAACGAGAACCTGGAGGGCTTCGCGTTTGGGACGGATGCCGACGACGGGACGCCCTTCCTCACCGGCGTATGGAAGTATCGGTACGGGCCAGACGGCGGTCCGGGCCCGATCTACGGCTCGGGCGCCGTGCTGGCGCGCCGCTTTCGGCTCCCGGCGGGCGGCCCGCCGCGCCTCGTCTCGGAGGCCATCGGCCCGCTCGGGCACGGGTCCCTCGACGAGCAAACGACCTTCTCGCCGGACGGATCGGTCGTCGTCGGTTCGCGTTGGCGAGTGGATCTTGTGGAGCCCGGGGTCCCCGACATGAGGATCATGCGCCGGGACGTGGGCTGGCCCCTCGCGGGAACCCCGGACGGACGGCTGCTCGTGAGCACGCCCCCGGCCGGCCGGTACGAAGCCTCCGAGGGCGCGGGGAGCGCCCTGGCCGTGTGGGACCTCCCGACGGGCGAGAAGCTACGCGCCTGGGAGGACGCCGTCCTCTCCTTCGGGCCGACCGCCGCGTTGAGCCCCGACGCCTCCGTGCTCGCCGTCGAAGCCCGCGAGCACTGGTCCATCCCGAATGATTCCGGGGGACGCGGCGGGGGAACGTCTGGTCGCTCCTACAGGTTGGACGCTCCCCACGAGCGCGAGTTCGTCCGTCTCTACGGGATACGGACCGGCGACCTGCTCGGCAGGCTCCCGGTGGCCCCGATCCTCCTGGCCTTCTCCCCCGACGGGGGCTTGCTCTACACCGTCGAGCCCGCGGGCCTCAAAGCCTGGCGCGCCTAGCCCTGAACCTCCGCCCCGAAACCCGCCCCGCGCAGCAGCGTCCGGGCCTTCGGGGCGTCGCCGGAATCGAGGGTGAGGACCAGGGCGGCCCTCTCCGTGTTCGAGTGCCTCACGTAGAGGTCCAGGATGTTGATGCTGTTCGAGCCCATGAGGGTCGTTACTTCGGCGAAGACGCCGGGGCGGTTCTCGACGGGGATGGCGACGTCGACGTTCTCGCCGCTCTTCTCTACGAGGATGCCGCCGAGGGCGTCGTAGGCCTCGCGGGCGGCCAGGAAGCGGTCCTCGATAGCTTTTCTGTCCTGGATCTCGCTCCCGAGCTGCGCCATCGCCCCGGCGAAGTGCGCGAGCGCCTCCCCTAGCGCCGGCGCGTTCTCGGCCAGTATGTCCGACCAGAGCTTCGGGTTGGACGCCCCCACACGCGTCAGGTCCCGGAACGAGGGACCGGCGAAGGAGAGCGCCTCGGGCGAGACGTCGGAGGCGACCTTGAGGAGCGCCGCGGCCATGAGGTGCGGCAGGTGGGAGAGCGCGGCCATGAGCAGGTCGTGCTTCTCGGGGTCCACGGCGGTCGGCACGGCGCCGAGCCCGCGCACGAAGCCGGCGACCTCGCGATAATCGTCCGGGTTCGTGCGGTCGGTGGGGGTGAGGAAGTAGCGGGCGCCCCGGAACAGGTCTGGTTTGGCGTTGGCGACGCCGGAGAGCTGGCTCCCGGCCATTGGGTGACCGCCGACGAACCGCAGCCTGTGCCTCTCCGCCTCGCGCACGATGGCGTTCTTGGCGCTGGCGACGTCGGTGACGAGGGCGTCCGTGGGGGAGAGGTCGGAGATGAGGGCCGTCACCTTCGAGATGGGCGCCGCCAGCAGCACGACGTCCGCGCCGCGAACCTCCTTGAGCGTCGAGGGGCGGTCTATCGCGCCGAGCTCGACCGCCCGCTCAAGGACCTCCGGCTCGTCCGCGCCGACGACCTCCCAGCCCGCATCCCTGGCGGCCAGGCCGACGGAGCCCCCGACCAGCCCGACCCCGACGACGCCGAGCGTGCGGCTCAAGCGCCCTTCTCCGCCGCTTCGACGGGCTCCTCTACGGCCGAGATCACCCGATCGTTCTCCTCTGAATTGCCGACCGTAACCCGGCTCCACCCCGGGTAGCCCAAAGCGCCGCCCTCCCTGACCAAAATGCCGGACCTCTCGAACTCCTCCGCCCCGAACCGCACCATCACGAAGTTCCCCTGCGACGGGATAAAGTTCAGGCCCGCGCCGCCGAAAGCCCTCTGCAACCGCGCGCGCTCATGGATCACGAACTCCGCCCGCGCCCGGACCTTGTCCTGCGCGAGCATCGAGGCCGTGGCCGCGACCTGGGCGGCCAGGTTCACGGAGACCGGGAACCGCACCCGCTCTGCGTAGTCCGGGATCCTCCCCGACGCGATGCCGTACCCCGCTCTCAAGCCCGCGAGCCCGTGCGCCTTCGAGAACGTCCGCGCCACCACGACGTTCCCGCGTTCGAGGGCCAGCGCGTGCGAGTCTTCGTATTCCGGGTCGTCCACGAACTCGACGTAGGCCTCGTCCACGATCAGGAGCACGTGCTCCGGCAACGCCTCCGCGAAGGCCCGCACCTCGTCGAGAGCCAGGTACGTCCCGCTCGGGTTGTTGGGGTTGCACAGGATCACGGCGCGCGTCTCGTCGCCGATCGCCGAGAGCATCGCCTCGGCGGGTATCTCGTTGTTCTCGGACAGAGAGACCGGGCGCGGCGTCGCGCCGAGCACGGCGCAGAGCATGGGGTAGAGGCTGAAGGAGGGCCAGGGGTAGACGAACTCGCCGCCCCGCGGCAGCAACTGGAGCGCGTTCATCAGGACCTCGCTCGACCCGTTACCGACCAGGACGTTGTTTGTCTCCGTCCCAGGGTTCGCGTCGGCGATGGCCTGCCTGAGGCGGGTGACGTGGCTGTCCGGGTAGCGGTTGGCGCGCGGCAGCGCCTCGGCGAGGGCGGCCTCGGCCTCGGGGAGCGGCCCGAAGGCCAGCTCGTTCGAGGTCAGCTTCGCATATTCGGCGCCCCGGCCCTCGGCGGCCATCCGCCAAGACTTCGGGGGGACGTAGGTTTCGAGCGGTTCGAGTTCGGGGCGGAAGGTTATAGGCATCGGGCTACGGGCTTCGGCTTTCAGGTCGGTTTGAACGGGCTCCAGCCGTCAAAGACTAGGCCTCCTGGTCGATTCTTTCAACAGGGCATCCCGGACCGTTCGGTATTGGTTCTCCCGGGCCCTCCGAAACCCTATGAACGAAGCCTTAAAACCTCTCACCTCCGCTGCTACAATCCCCGAGTTATGGCGGACGCGGAGACACAGGCGAGGGTTCGGGAGCTTCGGGAGCGGGTGGACGAGGTCGACCGCGAGTTGATCCGGGCGCTCAGCGAGCGGGCGCAGATCGTGCAGGAGCTCGGCACGATAAAGGCCGAGGCGGGGATGCAGATCTTCGACCCCAAGCGCGAGGAGGAGATCCTGCGCCGGGTCGTGGATCAGAACCCGGGTCCCATCTACGACTCCTCGATGCGCGACATCTTCGAGCTGATCCTGCACCGCATCCGCGACCTTGAGATCCAACGCGGGGAGTTCCAGAGGTAGCATGGACGTTTCGGAGACCGTAAAGACCGACGTAAAGACGCCCAACGGCATGATTCAGCCCGGCACCTTCCGGGTGGTCGCCGGCCCCTGCACGGTCGAGAGCTACGACCAGTTCGTCGCCTCCGCCAAGGCCGTGAAGCAGGCCGGCTTCGAATACGTCCGCGGCGGCGCGTTCAAGCCGCGCACCTCCCCCTACTCCTTCCAGGGTCTCGGCGAAGAAGGACTCAAGATCATGGCCGAGGTCGGCGGAGACCTGGGCCTGAAGGTCGTCACCGAGGTGATGGACCCCTACGACATCGACCTGGTCATGGAGCACGCCCAGATCCTCCAGATCGGCGCGCGCAACGCCCAGAACTTCTCGCTTCTCAGGCGCGTCGGCGCGGCCATAGCCGGGACGGACCACGGCGTCCTCCTGAAGCGCGGCCCTTCCTCGACGGTGGAGGAGTGGCTGCTAGCGGCCGAGTACGTGACGGCGGCGGGCGGGGACAACGTGGTGCTCTGCGAGCGGGGCATCCGCACGTTCGAGACGAGCACCCGCTTCACGCTGGACCTGTCGGCGGTAATCGTGGCGAAGCGCCTGACGGACCTGCCCGTGATCGTCGATCCGAGTCATGCCGCCGGACGCCGCGACCTGGTCGTCCCGCTCTCGAAGGCTGCCGTGGCCGCGGAGGCCGACGGGTTGATGGTAGAGAGCCACCACGACCCGCAGGAGGCGCTGTGCGACGGGGAGCAGGCGCTGCCGGTCGAGGCGCTGATGGGGATGAAGGATCTGCTGCAGCCCTTCGCCAGCGCCATGGGCCGGGAGGTCATCTAGTCCCTCCGGGGCCGGAGAGCGCCTTGCGCCGCGTCGGCGACAGGTTCGTGCTCGTGCGCGAACTCGGTGTCGGCGGCATGTCCAGGGTCTATCTGGGTCGGGACGAGGTCCTCGACCGGCCGGTGGCCGTCAAGATCCTGCACCCGGACCTCGACGACGAGGAGACGGGCGACCGCTTCCGCCGCGAGGGCAAGATGGCCGCGAAGCTTTCCCACCCGAACATCGTCCAGGTCTACGACGCGGGCGAGGACGCGATGGGGGCGCGCGAGGTCTCCTACATCGTGATGGAGTACGTGCCCGGCGGGGATTTGAAGGCGCTCCTGGACCGGCGGGGGTCGCTGCCCGAGGGGATGCTCTCGCGGCTCGGGGCCGACGTGGCGGGGGCGCTCGCGCACGCGCACGAGCGGGGCGTAATCCACCGCGACGTCAAGCCCCAGAACGTGCTCCTGGACGACCGCGGAAACCCCAAGCTGGCCGACTTCGGCATAGCCCGCGCCCTCGAAACCGCCACGACCCCCCAGACCCGCACGGGCTCGTACCTCGGCACCGCCGCCTACTCCTCGCCCGAGCAACTCCGCGGCGACAGGGTAACGCCCAAGGCCGACGTCTACGCGCTCGGCACGACCCTCTACCACGCCGCGGCCGGGGAGCCGCCCTTCTCCGGCGCCCCGATAGAGGTGGCGAACCAGCACATCCTGAAGAAGCCCGTCCCCCTCCGGGAACGCGGCGCGGTCGTCGGCCGCGGGTTCGAGGCCCTCGTCCTCGACTGCCTCGAAAAAGACCCGAACAAGCGCCCCGAGGCCTTCCGCGTCCACGAGAAGCTGCTCCAGCGGGGAAGCGTCGCCCCAGACGTCGCCGCCCCGGCGATGCCGGGGAACGAACGGGGGAGGCGGACCGCCGGGGTGGCCGGGCCCGCCGT
>CAXUFZ010000262.1:0-5464 GCA_964250345.1 uncultured Rubrobacteraceae bacterium | reverse complement strand
GTCTTCGGGAGGTCCGGTCCGCCGGGTTGTCGACGGACGCCCAGGAACCCAGGGGCCGCTCGTCGGCATCGAGGCCGGCCTGGCCGCCGCGCGCCACCCGCTCTGCTTCGTCGCGGCGGGGGACATGCCCTTCCTTCGGCCCGGCCTCATCGGCCACCTTCTGGATCTTCTGGCAAGCAACGACCTCCTCGCGGTCGTGCCCCGTCATGCCAGGAGGGAACACCCGCTCTGCGCCGCCTACGCCCGCCGCGCGCTGCCGCGCGTCCGGTCCGCGCTCGACGGCGGCGTCCGGGCCGTGCGCGAGTTTCTAGGGCGGTTGGACGGTGTCGAGTACGTAGACGAGCCGGAGCTTCGCCGGTTCGGGAACCCGGACCTGTTGCTCATGAACGTAAACTCGCCGGAGGACCTGGAGCGGGCCCGGCGCGCGGGGCGCGAATGAAGGACCGGCCCGGCTGGGACGTCCTCGACGAGTTGGCGGAATTGTGGGGCGTTTACCGCGGACGGAAGCCCCGGTCGGCATCCCGGGTGGAGGACGCGCGCGTCGCGGTGGTGCTCGGCACGCAGGTCCTCGCCGGCGGCGGTCCCAGCCGGACGCTCAGGGAGAGGACGGTTCACGGCGCGCGACTCTATGGCGAGGGGCGGGTCGAGAGGATTCTGGTGACCGGTGGACTTGGGCGATATCCGCCGACGGAGGCGGAGGTCATGGCGCGGGTTCTGCGGGAGGAGGGCGTGCCGGAGGAGGCCGTGGCCATAGAGGACGAGGCGACGAGCACGTGGGATTCGGCGCGGTTCGTTCCGGGTGTTCTGGGGGACGGGGCGTCCGGCGGGGTGCTGGCGGTGACCGATCCGTTGCACTGCGTCAGGGCGGTGGCGGCGTTCAGGAGGGCGGGGTTAAGGACGTTCGCGGAGCCGGTGTATAGTAGCCCGATGTGGCGTGATCCGTGGTCGCGCCGGGGGCAGTTTCTCCGAGAGAGCGGGGCTCTGGTGTGGTACAGGGTGAGGCACGGGGTAGGGGCACGCTCGCGGCGGTAGCCGTGGGGGTCGTGGCCGTCTCGTCGGCGGCCGTCATGATCCGCCTGACCGGGGCCCCGGCGCTCGCCGTCGCCTTCTGGCGGTGCGCCCTCGGGGTGATCATATTGTTGCCGCCCACCCTGGTCCGGCGGGAGGAGTTCCCGCGGGGGAGGGTGCTGTACGTAGGGATCGCGTCCGGGGTCGCGCTGGGAGCGCATTTCGGGTTCTGGATCTCCTCCCTCGACTACACGAGCGTCGCCGCGAGCGTGGTGCTGGTGAGCAACACGCCGGTCTTCGTGGCGATCCTGGCCTACCTGGTCTTCGGCGAGAAGACCTCGCCGCTCTCGTTTCTCGGCATCCTGGTGGCGCTCGCCGGCGCGACCGTGATCGCCCAGGACGACTCGACCGGGTCGGCGGCGATCCTCGGGAACGTCCTCGCGATCCTCGGCGCCCTGACGTTCACCGCCTACGTACTGGTGGGGCGCTCGCAACGGTCGGCGGCCGAGCCCGTGGGCGTGCTGCCCTTCTCTATAGTCCTCTACTCGGCGGCGGCGATCGCCCTGCTGCCCGCCGCGCTGCTCTCCGGGGATCGGCTCCTCGGCTACTCCGGGGAGACGTGGTTCTGGCTGTGGGCTATAGCGCTGGGGCCGCAGATCCTGGGCCACACCGTCTTCAACTGGGCGCTCCGGTACGTGGAGGCGTCCGTGATCTCCGGCACCGTCCTCGCCGAGCCCGTGGTCGCCTCGCTACTGGCCTGGGCCGTGCTCTCCGAGAGGCCCGGCCTTTGGACCGTGATCGGCGGCGCGGCCGTGCTCGCGGGGCTGTTCCTGCTTCTGAGGGGCCGGGCGTCCGCGCCCGCCGGCTAGGACGTTCGTCTGGACGAGGCCGGGATCACACCGTGGGCGCCCGACGATGTTGTATTCTGGACGTTCACGCTCGCTTGCTGAAGGAGAGAGTTGGGTCCGGTAAGAACGGGGTTGTTCTACGGCATCCTGGGGGCGGTGGTCGCCCTGATCGCGAACCTGTACTTCCTGGTCGTGGATCCCGCCTCGATGGACGGTTGGGTGCTGGCCGTGATCGCCCAGTACCGCACGCGCCTCGCGCTCGCGGCCTTTCTGTTCCTCGCCATCCTAGCGGCCCTGAGAACCCGTCCGTACCGCAACGACCCGGAGGTTCCCTACCGCTCGCTCCTGCTACGCGACGGCGCGATGGCGGCGACCGTGGTTGCCGTCGTCGTCGGCCTCGTCCTGTTCCTGACGACGGCCCTCCAGGCGACGCTCTTCGCCGACAGTATGCGCTCCTACGCCGGGGAGGCCGCCCCGAAGATAACCGCCTACGTGAACGAGACGCGCGAGGAGATCCAGCAGCGCCGCCGCGAGGAGGGACAGACCCCGGAAGAGGTGAACGACGTGCCGCCGCCCGCCAGGGTAGCGGCCGTGGAAACCTCCCTCGGGCCGCCCGCGCTCCGGGACCTTGGGCGTTCGCTGACGAACTTCGTGCTGCGCGCGATCCTGCTTGGCACCGTCGGCGGCATCGTGGGCCTCCTGCGCGGGCGCTCTAAAGCCTCCGCGGACGACGGCCCCCGCCAGGGATGACCGGCCGGCACGGGCGCGAGGTCGCGGCGGCCCTGCTCCTCGACGCCGCCTACGGCGAGCCACCCGAGGCCGCGCACCCGATCGTGTGGATCGGGACCGCCATCTCCGCCGTCGAACGCCGCGCCCTTAAGCTGAAAGACCCGACCGTCCGCCGCCTGGCGGGTGTTCTGCTCGCCGGCGCCCTGCCGGCCCTCGTCCTTCTTTCGTCCCGCTGGTTCCTGGGAAGATTGCCCCGATCCATCCGCGTCCCGGTAGAGGTCGCCCTGCTCTCCACGACGCTCTCCATGCGCGGCCTCGCCTCCGCCGCGAGGAAGGTCGAACGGGAGCTCGAAGCCGGACAGCTCACCGAGGCCCGCGCCCGCGTCGGCGAGTTCGTCGGACGGGACACGGCGACGCTTCCGGAGACGGATGTTTGTCGCGCCGCTGTCGAATCGGTCGCGGAGAATACGAGCGACGGTGTCACCGCGCCGATCCTCTACGGCTCCCTCTTCGGCGTCCCCGGCGCCCTCGCATATAAGACCGTCAACACCCTCGACTCGATGGTCGGCTACAAGACGGGCGCCTACCGCGAGCTCGGCTGGGCCAGCGCCCGCCTCGACGACCTCACCAACATCGCGCCGTCCCGCCTGACCGCCGGTGCCGTAGCTATCGTTTCGCTCCGACCCGTCCAGACCCTCACCACCGCCGTCCGGTACGGGCCGTTGACATCTAGCCCCAACGCCGGGTGGGCCGAGGCGGCCTTCGCCGGGGCCCTCGGGGTGCGCCTCGGCGGCGCGAACACTTACGGCGGCGTCGTTCGGGATGGCCCGGAGCTCGGGGGCGGTCGCCGCCCGGAGAGCGGAGACATCGGGCGCGCCGTCGCGCTCATGCGCCGCGGGTGCGTCCTGGTCTCGCTCGCCGCGCTCTTCATAGGGGAGACCCGGCGTGGTTGAGGGATGGGCCAAACACCCCGGCGCCCGGCACCACGGCGCCCACGGGGCCGCGATGGCGAAGGTCCTCGACGTCCCCGACGCCTTCCTCGACTTCAGCCAGAACATCAACCCGCTCGGCGCGCCCCCGGCCGTCCTGGAGTCCGCCCGACGGGCGCTCGCGGAGGAGTCCGCGCGCTACCCGGACCTCTCGTACGCCCGGCTCCGCGAGGCGCTGGGGGAATACCTCGGGGTGGACCCGGCTAGGGTCGTCCCGACCAATGGCGGGGCGGAGGCCCTCTTCCTCGCGGCCCGGAGCGCCGGCACGGGCGGCAAAGCCCTCGTGCTGGAGCCGACCTTCAGCGAGTACGCGGCGGCGGCCGGGGCGGCCGGGCTGGAGCCGGTACGTCGCCTCGCCCGGCGCGTCGAGGACGGGTTCCGTCTCGACTTCGGAGCCTTGGACGACCTCGGCGGTGTGGACGTCGTCTTCCTCTGCAACCCGAACAACCCGACAGGGGAGGCGCTCGGACGGGCGGACGTGCTCGACGTCGCCGGCCGGGTTCGACGCGCGGGCGCCGTCCTGATCGTCGACGAAGCGTTCGCGGATTTCGTACCGGATATCAGCGTCGTCGCCGATGTAGACGAGCACCTCGTCGTGGCCCGCTCCTTCACGAAGTTCTTCGCCATACCCGGCCTCCGGCTGGGATGCCTGGTCTGCGAGGACCCATCCCGCGCGTGGGCGCTGCAACCGTCGTGGCCCGTCAACGCCGTCGCCCCCGCCGCCGGCCTAGCGGCGGCGCGCGACGAACGGGTTTGTAGGAGATCCATCGCGGAGGTCGCGCGGCTGCGTGAAGGGCTCGCGGCGGCGCTCGGGGCTCTGCCCGGCCTGGAGGTCTTCCCCGGCGCGGCCAACTTCCTTCTGGTTCGGGGTCCCGGGGACCTGGTCGAGAGGCTCGCGCGGCGGGGCGTGCTCGTCAGGGGCTGCGAGCCTTTTATGGGGTTGGGTCCCGGCTACTTCCGGGTCGCGGTCCGCGGGGAGGCGGAGAACGCGGCGCTCGTCGCCGTTATCCGGGAGGAATCGTAGTCGTCCGGGCGTTCATTACGGGCGGCGCGCGCAGTGGCAAGAGCGCCCTCGCCGAACGCCTCGCCGGGGAGCTGGGCGGCGAGAGGGTTTTGTACGTCGCCACGGCCGTCACCGATGGAGACTCGGATCTCGCGCGGCGGGTGCGGCTCCACCGCGAGCGGCGGCCGGAGGCGTGGGGAACCCTGGAGGCGGGCGACCTCGACGAGGCGGTGCGGGCGGCGGATCTGTGGGGGTCCGTGCTGCTCGACTCGCTGACCCTCTGGGTCTCGGCCCGGCTCTTCGCCGACGGCGAGGCGGCAACGCTGGAGGCTTTCGACGGGTTTCTGGAGGGGGTCGAACAACTCGCAACGCCCTTCGTTCTGGTGAGCGACGAGGTCGGGCTGGGGATCGTACCGGAGAGCGAGGCGGGGAGGGTTTTCAGGGACGCGCTCGGGCTCGTGAACCAGCGGGCGGCGGCGGCGGCGCGGGAGGTTCATCTCTGCGTCGCCGGGATCGGGGTCAGGATCAAGTAGTGCGTGCCCTGCTGGCCTTCTTCACCGCGCTGCCCGTCCGTGGGGCTTCTCTGGAAGACGCCGCGAGAGCGGGCCACCTGTTACCGCTGGTCGGCCTCTTTACCGGCCTCCCGGCCGCCGCGGTGTTGCTCTCTGCCCACGTCCTGCCGTCCGGCGTCGCCGCCACCCTAGCCCTCGGGGCGGTGCTGCTCGCGGCCGGCCTGCACCACACCGACGGCGTCCTCGACGTCGGCGACGCGCTGATGGTACGCGGCGGCCGCGAGAGACGAAGGACCATCCTCAAGGATACGCGGGTCGGCGTCGGCGGGATCGGGGCGTTGTTCCTGGTCTACGCCCCCGCCCTGGCGGCGCTCA
>CAXUFZ010000261.1:0-5467 GCA_964250345.1 uncultured Rubrobacteraceae bacterium | reverse complement strand
GCGTAACGCCCCCGGCACGCCCATTCCCGAGACCGTCCCCCGGTTCGGCAACTCGACCTCGACCCGGAACTCCTCCGGGCTGCGGAAGGGCACCGCGCCCCCGCCCAGCGGCCCATCGCTCGCCCCGCTCTCCCGCGGCAGCACCGCCCCGTCCGCCGCGAACGCCACGAGGCCGAGCGAGGGCAGAAGATCCCGCAGGTGGTTCGCGTCCTCGACGTTTTCGACGTGCGCGCGGGCCGCGCTTTCGTCGACGCCCTCCGGCGTCAACGCCCGCTCCGCGACCTCCGGCAGCTCTTCCAGCAGCATCGTCTGGGCGGCGCGGGCATCCACGCTCCGCCCCCGAGCCGGGAGGCCGACGGCCATTCGCGCTTCTATATGGTCCGGCCCCACGACCATCGAGGTGCGGGGGAGGACCTTCTGGGAGGGGCGTTGAATCTCGATCTTGCCGCTCCCGCCCGTGCCGCGGTTCCCGCGCACGACCTCATTGATCTCCCGTGAAACCTGCCGCGTGAGGAAATCTTCGAAGGCGACGCGGCGTACCGGGTTTTCGAAGAGTGCGGGGTCGAAGCGGTTCTCTCTTGTCCTGATCCGGGTCAGGGACGGCGGCGCGAACGGGTCGCGCTGGACCTTGTCGACGAAGAGCGTGAAGGCGTCGAAATCGTGGGGACCGGAGAGATCTTTGTAGGCCCCGTAGCCCCTGCGATCTATGCGATCGAGCGTGGAACGGAGTTTCTTCAAGCTATCCTCGACGGTAGACGTCTCTGCGGTGGGCGACGTTGAGGATCTCGACGAGGCGTTGGTCGTTGTCTATTGCGTAGACGATCCGGTAGTCCCCCCACTCGCACCCGCCACTCTTCTCGGCCCTTGAGTTTCGTGCAGCCCAAAGGTCGTGGATCGTCCGCCAAGCGATCTATGGCGCTTGTTATTCGTCGGTACACGTTGTCCGAAAGCCGGGCTAGCTCTCTCTCCGCCTTCCTTCTGAAGAGGACTTCATACAAGCCCGCCTCGCTTTGACCGGGTTCTCTCTTCTTCTATCTCCCTCTTGGCCTGTTCCCACGGGATGAACTCGTCTTCGCCGCGCGCAACCGCGGCCCGCGCCTCATCCACGGCCCGCGCGTCCTCCGCGTCCTCCAACTCCTCGACCATCCGATCGTACTCCTCCACGGGCAGGATGACGCTCACGCGCTTGCCGTTTTCGTCCACGACGTACCGCACATCCATCGTCTCACCTCCCTCCGTGGTTCTCGTCATTTTCCGGATCTTTCTTTAGTCTAGCCCCATCCTGGACGCCGCGTCGCGGAGGATGGGCCGGGCGACGTCGCGGGCTCTATCGGCCCCGGACTCCAGAAGGTCGTCCAACTCCTTGGGATCGTCGAGCAACTCCAGCGTCCGCTCGCGGATGGGGGATAGGCCTTCCACGACGACCTCGGCGAGGTCCTTCTTGAAGTCCCCGTATCCTTTGCCCTCGTACTGCCCCTCGATCTCGGGGACAGTCCTGTCGGTAAGGCCGGCGTAGATGCCGAGGAGGTTGGTGATGGCGGGCTTGTCGGGGGTGGCGGTTACCTCGGAGCCGGAGTCGGTGCGGGCGCGCCGGATCTTGCGCCGGATGTCGTCTGGCTCGTCGAGGAGAGAGACGTAGCCTCCCGGCGTCGGGCGGCTCTTGCTCATCTTCGCCGTCGGCTCGTCGAGCGCCATAATTCTGGCACCGGTCTTGGGGATCAGGACCTCCGGCACGACGAACGTCTCGCCGTAGAGGTGGTTGAACCGCCTCGCGAGCGTCCGCGCGAGCTCCAAGTGCTGCCTCTGGTCCTCCCCGACGGGGACGAGGTTCGCGTTGTAGAGCAGGATGTCCGCGGCCTGCAAGACGGGATAGTCGTAGAGCCCGACGCTCGCGGCTTCGGCCCCGCCTCTTTGCGTCTTGTCCTTGAACTGCGTCATGCGCGAGAGCTCGCCCACCTTCGCGACGCAGTTCAGCAGCCAGGCCAGCTCCGCATGCTCGCCGACGCGGCTCTGGCGGAAAATGATGGCCCTCTCGGGGTCGAGCCCGGCAGCTAGATACACTGCCGCGATCTCCCGCACGTTGGACCTCAGCTCCTTCGGGTCCCGCGGCGTCGTGAGCGCGTGCAGATCCACAATGCAATAGAACGTCTCGTAATCTTCCTGAAGGGCGACGAAGTTCTTCAACGCCCCCAAATACGTGCCGAGATGCGACGTGCCGCTCGGCTGTATCCCACTGAACACCCTCTGTTTATTCTCCATAACCCTGTTCTTTCTAATGAAATCTAAATCGTCCAGCGGGAGCGAAGCGACGAGCCTCTCCGCCAAACGTTATCCGGCGCGTCCAGGTCTGAGATAAAAGATAGTCGGCCGCTAGAGCGGCCACCAACGACGCCCGGCGGCGCCGAAACCGTTCGCGAAGGTCCAGGCGATGTTCCGCGTCCGATGCATAACAGACTTAGTATAGCGTCGAGCCCGCGGGCCCGCTACCGACGTGCTCGCGCGTCGGACCGTTCGGGCGGGGGCCGGTCTATCGCGGCGTATCTCGGGGCGCGGGCGGGTTTGAAACCCGCCCCTACACAGGGGTAGGGAACGACGCGGCCCGCAGGGTGGCGACGGGCCACGAGACCCGGGGTTTCCGGGTTTCACGACTCTTGACTCCCGAAACGAGCCGAAGGCGAGCGCCTCCCGACTCCCGCCGCACGGAAGCCCCGAACACCACCCGGGCCCGGCATCACTCGTCGCGGGCGAAGAGTTGGACGCCGCCCTGGCGGACGGGCCGGACGTCGAGGCGGTCGATGTTGACGTGCGGGGGCAGGGTGACGACCCAGCGGACGCACTCGGCGACGTCTTCGGGGGTTAGGGGTGTGATCCCCCGGTACGGCGCCTCGGCCTTCTCCTCGTCGCCCTCGAAGCGCACGAGCCCGAACTCGGTGCGCACCGCCCCCGGCATGACCTCCGTGACCCGCACGTCCTCGCCGAGAAGCTCCAGCCTCAAGCTGCCGAAGACGGCGTGCGCCCCGAACTTGGCCACGGCGTAGCCGGCCCCGTTGGCGTACGTCTCCGTGCCCGCCGCCGAGCCGATGATGACGACGTGGCCGTCCCCCGAGTCCCTCACCTGCGGCAGGAGGGCCCGCGTCACCATCGCGAGGCCGAGCACGTTGACCTCGTACATCCAGCGCCAGCGGTCCTCGTGCATCTCGGCTACGGGTTCGAGACCCTTCGCGCCGCCGGCGTTGTTTACGAGGATCGAGGCTCCGCCGAGTTCCTGCGTCCACGAGGCGAACCCCTCGACCGAATCGGCGTCGGTGACGTCCAGTTCTTTGGCGTGGCCCCCGATCTCGCCGGCCAGCTCCTCGATGCGGTCTTCCCGTCTGGCGCCCAAAGCCACCTCGAAGCCGGCCCCCGCCAGCGCCCGCGCCGTCTCTGCCCCGATCCCCGATGACGCCCCGGTTACGACCGCCAGCCTCGCGTCCGCCATCTTCTTCCTCCCCGATCCGATGCCAAGGCCGCCATTCTATACGGAGGCGCGGGGCACGCGGACCGGACGGTGTATGCTTCCGGCACCAGAGGGGAGGCACGAGGTCGCGTGAAACTCAGAGACGGAACGCCCGGTGCCTGACCTCATCCTCGGGCCGCTCCTGCGCCACGTCGGCCCCTTTGACGCGACGGTCTGGGTCGAGACGGATTCCGCCTGCGAGGTCGAGATCCTCGGCTGCTCCTCGCCCACCTTCCGCGTCGGGGACCACCACTACGCCCTGGTCCACGTTACGGGCCTGGAGCCCGGTGTCGCCCGCGAGTACGAGGTCCGTCTCGACGGGACCCGGGCTTGGCCCGAAGACGACTCGCCTCTCCCGCCGAGCGTGATCCGGCCGATGGGAGAAGGCGAGCCCGTGAAGCTCGTCCTCGGCTCCTGCCGCGTCTCCGCCCCCCACGAGCCGCCGTATTCTCTAAGCCACGAAGAAGATTCCCGCGGTCTCGGCGTGGACGCGCTGTACGCGACGGCGATGAGGTTGCGCGGCAGGCCGCCCGGGGAGTTGCCGCATTTGCTGGTGATGCTGGGGGACCAGATCTACGCGCACAAACCCCCCTTCGACACCCTGAACTTTATCCGCCCCCGGCGCGACACGGACGTCCCTCCCGGTGAGGCCGTCGCGGACTTCGAGGAGTACGCGCGCCTCTACCTCGACGCCTGGGGGGACCCCGCCATCCGCTGGCTCCTCTCGACCGTCCCCTCGGCCATGATCTTCGACGACCACGAGGTCGGCGACGACTGGAACATCTCGGAGGCCTGGGTCGAGGAGGCGCGCGGGCAACCCTACTGGAACGAGCTTATAGCCGGCGGCCACGCCTCGTACTTGATCTACCAGCACCTCGGCAACCTCTCTCCTGAGGAACTGGAGAACAACGACCTCTACAGAGACATCAGGTCCGCCGACGACGCCTGGCCGCTCCTCAGGGATGAGGCCCTCCGCGCCCACCGCGACTCGACGGTGGCCCGCTGGAGCTACGTCAGGGACTTAGGCGGCATCCGGCTGCTCGTGATCGACTCCCGCGGCGGCCGGGTCCTCGACGAGGGCCGACGCCGCATGGTGGACGCCGACGAGTGGTCCTGGGTAGAAGAGAGGGCCACCGGCGACTTCGACCACCTCCTCCTCTGCACCTCGCTCCCCCTGATGCTCGGGCCCGGTATGCACCACCTCCAGGCGTGGGACGAAAAGCTCGCCTCCGGCGCCTGGGGCCGTCGCGCCGCCCGATGGGCCGAGAACCTCCGCCGCTCCCAGGACCTCGACCACTGGGCCTCGTTCCAGGGGTCCTTCGCGGCGATGGTCGCCCTGATCCGGACCGTAGCCACCGGCAAACGCGGAACCCCACCTTCAACCGTCCTCGTCCTCTCCGGCGACGTCCACCACGGCTACCTCGCCGAAGCGGAGCTGGGAGACGCCGCGCGCAGCCGCGTCTTTCAGGCCGTCTGCTCCCCGCTCCGCAACGCCCTGCCGGGCAAAAAGTCCCGCCTCCAACGCGCCGCCTGGAACAGGGGCGTCGCAGCCGTCGGGCGCCTGCTCGCCCGGCTGGCCGGTGTCAAGCCCCCGGGTATAGGCTGGCGCCTCACCCACGACGAGCCCTTCTTCCAGAACCAGGTAGCCACCCTCGACCTCGACGGCCGCCGCGCCGCCATCACCTTCGAGAAGGCCGTCCTCGGTCCATCGAAAGAGCCGGACCTGGAAGAGCTGTACCGGCGCCGGCTCGCCTGAGAAACACCCACCCGGTCTAGCGGCCCAGGGCCTCCTCTATGCTCCGCGCCGCCGCCATGACGGGCTTCGACAGCCGCCCGCCGGGTCGTTCCCCGAGGCGGGAGATCGGGCCGCTCGCACTCACCGCCGCCCGCAACGCCCCTTCCGGCCCCAAGCCCGGCGCGCTGTCGCTCGCCACGCCCTCCTCCCGCTCCGCCACGCTCTCGGCCCAACCC
>CAXUFZ010000260.1:0-5555 GCA_964250345.1 uncultured Rubrobacteraceae bacterium | reverse complement strand
TCTTCGTCCCGACGGCCCGCAACTCCTCGACGGGCAGCCCGAGCCCGAAAAGCCCGTCGAGCCCGCGCAGCACCGCCGCCGCGTCCGAGGAACCTCCGCCCAGGCCCGCCCCCGCCGGGATGTTCTTGCGCAGCGTGACCCGCGCCGGCAGGTCCTCCCCGACGTGTTCGCCGAGCAGCCGCCACGCCCGGTAGGCCGTGTTCTCCTCCGGCGGCCCGATGCTGAACCCCTCCGGCTCGACCACCAGCTCGAAGCCCTCGTTGATCCTCTCTATCCCCACCTCATCGGCAAGCGAGACGCTCTGCATGACCATCCGGATCTCGTGGTACCCGTCCGCCCGAACCCCGACCACCTCTAGGGCGTAGTTCACCTTAGCGTGCGCCCTGAGCCTGACCTCCCCCATCAGAGCGCCCACGACAGCGCTCGGTAGAGGGCCACGAAATCTTCCGGTGACAACTCTTCGGCCCGCGCGTCGGGACCGTAGCCGAGCGAGCCCAGGGCCCGCGGCGCCCCGGCCCGCGCCGGCTCGGGCAGGTTGTTGACGAGGCGCTTGCGCCGGCTCCGGAACGCGCCGACGACCAGGCTCTTCACCCGGTCGTAGTCCCTCGGCGGCGGCTCCCTGCGCTCCATCTCCACGACGGCCGAGTGTACCCTGGGCGGCGGGTCGAAGACCGTCGGAGGAACCCTGTGCAGGATCCTGACCCGCCCCAGCAGCCCTACGAGCACCGCGTAAGAGGCGTAATCCTTCGTCCCGCGCCCCGCCGCCATCCGGCGGGCCACCTCCAACTGCACCATGAACCGCAGCGTCCGCAGGCTCTCGACCCGCTCCAACAGCATCAACACGAGCGGCGACGCGATGTTGTACGGCAGGTTGGCGACCATCTTGTTCGGCGCGGGCTCAAGCGTCGAGTAATCGAAGCGCAACGCGTCGCCCTCGTGAACGCGCACGTCGTCCCGACCGGTCACGGACCCGCGCAGCGCCGGCAAAACGTCCGGGTCCAGCTCGACCGCGTGCACCAGACGCGCCCTCTCGGCCAGAAAGCCCGTCAGGAAGCCGCGTCCGGGGCCGATCTCCAGTACGACGTCCTCCGCCGTGACGCCCGAGGCGACGATCCTGGCGGTGTTCGGGTCCTTCAAGAAGTGCTGGCCGAAACGCTTTTTCGGCCGGCCGGGGTCAGGCACCGGCGCTCATCCCCCGGTCAGGGCCGCGCGCAAGCTGGCGACGAACCCCTCAAACTCTTCGGGACCGAGTTGGATCGGCTCTGCTCCCTGCGGGTCTATCGGCCGGCCTTCGAAGCGGTCTCCGACGTAGCGGGGAAAGAAGTGCGCGTGCAGGTGGGGGATGGTGTTGCCGTGGATCTCGACGTTCATCTTGACCGCCCCGGTGATCCGCCGGAGATCCCCGGACACGGCGCGCATATCCCTCATAAACCCTTCGGCCTCGGCGATTTCGAGATCCTGCAGCTCGACGGCGTGCCGCTTGAGGATCAGGCAACAGTAGCCGCGAACCGGCTGCTCCAGCTGGGTGGTGAGGTAGCCGGTCTCCAGCTCCGCGACGACGCCCAACGGTCCACCATCCTCGCAGATCGGGCACCCGTCGCCGCTACGGAGCTTCTCCCACTCGTCGGGGTTCGTCCACTTGCTCATGCGGGGCCCGCGATCACACCTCGATGGGCAGCCCGTAGAAGTTGCGGGCGTTGCGGGCGGTGAGGGTGGCGAGCTCTTCGTCCCCGACCCCGAGGCGTTCGGCGACGAAGGCGGCGGTGTGGGCGACGTTCTTCGGGGCGTTCTTGGATCCCCGGACGGGCTGGGGGCTCAGGTACGGGGCGTCCGTCTCGACGAGGATGCGGTCTTCGTTTATCAGACGCAGCACGCGGGCCGTCTCGTTGTTCTTGTACGTGACGTTCCCCGCCAGCCCTATGAAATAGCCGCGCTCGGTGGCCTCGCGCACCTCGCGGTCGCCGCCCTCGAAGCAGTGCAGCACGACCGGGACGCGGGCGCTGCCCAGGCAGGCCATCGTGTCCGCGAACGCCTGACGGGAGTGGACGACCAGCGGCAGCCGCGTGTCGTTCGCCAGCGAGATCGCGTCCTCAAAGAGCGCCCGTTGGACCTCCCCGGACCACTCCGAACGGTAGTAGTCCAACCCGACCTCGCCGAGCGCCACGATCCCCGGCGACTCGGACAACTCGGCCAGCGCCTCAAGGTCCTGCGCCGTGTAGGTCCCCGCGTTGTGCGGGTGTATCCCTGCCGTCGAGTACACGTTCGGCAGAACGGCGGCCAGCTCCGCCCCCCGCTGCGAATCCTCGACGTCCGTGCCGACGTTGACCACGGCCCCGACCCCGGCCTCCGCGGCCTCCCTCATCGCGTCTTCCGGCGAGACCCCGAGCCGCAGAAGGTGCGTGTGCGAGTCCACCAGCATGACACCCATCCCCTCTCCCGGAGCCACATCAGCGAGGCGCATTATACAGAGCGCCGCGAACCCGGGTATCGCAAGGTAAAACCTCGTCGCGACGCGCGGGACCCGCGACCGGGAACGGACAGAGCGGCAAGGTCGTTGTCGAAGTGGGAGACCGGGGCGGACGTGGCCGCGGGGGCGGGCGATGGGAGGGCGATGGGAGAATACGGGGCCGCGGACGAGCTTCGTCAGGCGGAGAGGCGGATCCAAGCCAGAAAGCGCTACGCGGACCGGCTGGGGGCCAGCGCCCCAGACAAGCTGCGCGTCCTAGACCTGGTGCCGCCGGACGCGAAAGAGCTTCTGGACGTGGGATGCTGCGACGGGCGATTCACCCGTCTGGCGGCCTCCAGGAAACCGAGCACGAAGGGAGGCAATGCATTGGCAGTGAAAGGCGCACACCTCACCCGTAAAATTAGCTGATGGGTAGATGGAGAGACAGAGGATGGAGTCCCGACGAGATCGCGCTTCTCGAAGCCAAGGCCGCCGACAGCGGATCGTTCCCGGAGCTGGCCGCTCATTTCCCCCACCGGAGCCTTGATGCTGTCAGAGGCAAGTGTCGGATGATCGGCATAAGCATGGGACGCAGAAAACCTCTCAAGGAAGGTTTCAAGCCCTGGCGTTACTGGACTGAGTCGGAGACGGCGCTGTTGAAAAAGATGTATCCGAAGTGCTCGTCACGGGAGCAGATAATGCCCTTTCTTCCCAAAAGGACGCCAGCAGCGGTGACCTCCCAAGCCCTCTTCCTGGGCCTGAGAATGAACAGCGAAGTCGGGCACATCAGGGACTTCCGCGAGGTGTCCGAGGCCGACCTGGCGTGGGTCGCGGGCTTTCTGGACGGGGAAGGAACAATCGGCCTGTGCTTCTACTCCAGCGGACGTGTATTCGTCAATGTTCGGGCCTCAAATACACACCGGCCTTCGGTAGATCGCTTGGAGGCACTTACCGGAGTGGGTGCAGTGTACGCGACCCGCACGGCAAAGGGCCACCGGCCCTGTTTTGCTTGGCAAGTAAACCGCCGCAACGACGCCCTCTGCATCTTGCGAAGCATTCAACCCTACCTTTTTACCAAGGCAGAGCAAGCGGCCATCGTGCTCGCATTCGGCACCGGCACGGTCAGCGGGCAGGAAGCACGTCGCAGATTACTCCCGCTCAACAGCCGCGGCACCACACGACATCCTGAACCCACCACAAAAGTACATATCTGAGACTGGCGCCACGAGACGAGCTTCTTGACATCTTCATGATTTTCCGCATACAACTGGCACCGGGAGATCCTGGAGCACTACACCGCCGTCTCCTTCGAGCAGTACGAGCGCATCTTCGCGCTCCTCGGTATGCAGGTGGAGTTCGAGGAGGGCTACCTCCTGCCCTACCTCCGGGAGACCTGGCGGGGACGCTTCGGCCTCTCCGACGAAGAACTGTCCCCCCTGCTCTCGACGGGACTGCTCATGGCCCGCAAGGCCTGAGGTCCGCGGCGGACCCCGGTCTGGTCCCGCGTCGTCGCCACCGTTCCTGACGCTTCCAGGGAGTCACTTCGACACCGAGCAGGTGCTCCCCAACGTACTCGCATCGATACTCCATAGGCTCATCCCTCTCCAGCAACCCTGGAAGAAAGCGCGGTACGTTGCCGACGACGGCGACGTTTTCGGGGTCGCAGGTCCAAGAGATCGGCTTCCAGGCCAGCCTCCCCTCCGGCGTCTCGCGTCCACCTTCCCGGACGGACCGATCGTCCGGCAGGTCCGCGACGAACGCGTACATGCCGGTGCTCGGCCGGGTGGGGTCGACGCCCGCGGACCACGTGACGACACCGGCGAAGCGGAGCTCGCCTGGTCGCAGCTCGATCCCGGCCTCCTCCATCACCTCGCGCCGCGCGCAATCCAGCGGCGCCTCACCGGGCTCCAGCTTGCCGCCGAGCCCGTTCCATAGGCCCGCGTTCGGCGGCCGAGTCCTGTGCAGCATCAAGACCCGTTCGCCGCTCCGGCAGAAGCAGATGGTGTACGGGATGGTCACGTGTCTTCCCTCAAAGCCGCAGGCCTCCGGGTTCGAGGTCCGCGAACCGGGAGATCGTCACCACGACGCGGCCCACCCGTCTCGCCGTGCGGAGCGAGGGTTCGTTCAGGCCGTCGATGGTCCCGTGGAGTATCGCGTCCTCGTCTCCCGGAAGCGCGTCTATCAGGCGCCGCTGCAGGGCCGGCGCGAGACTTCTACCCCGGAAGCCCTTCGCGAAGATCTCCTCGATCATCTCGTAACCGTCGGCGCCGTAGAAGGGACGCTCTTCCGCACAGATTACCCCGGCCCATTCGCCGTCCACGTAGACTTCGCGGAAGAACGCCCTCTCGATGTAGCGCTCCAGATCCTCCAGGGGCTCCGCGAGGACCACGCCCTCCAGTTCGGGTCGGTCGGCGTGCACGTCCCGATACGCCCGCACGTAACGCTCGTAGAAGGAGGACGAACGGGGAACTTCGAGGCGAACGCGCTCCATCCCGGGCGGCGGTGCGAGCCGCCGCAGGTCGGAGACGCGTCCGGCCACCGTGAGGAGGTCCGTCGCGACCCCGGGGCCTGACACCGCCCGCTCCTCCGGCCCTTCGGCCGGGACGTGTACGCGGAGTTGGGACGGCGAGAAGACCCGGAAAGCGGCCCGCGCCACGTCCGCCATCCACGCCAGCGCACTCCGGTCCACAATAGGGAAGTCGCGGGCGTAGACCTCGACGAAGCGCGCCGAGAGGTCGCCGCCCTTGAACCGTATCCCCGCGACGAACGTTCTGCCACCCTCGATGCCGAGGACCCTGTACCGGTAGTCCTCCGGCGCGGTGCCGGGGATCGGGACGGTCTCCCCTACCTGGGGCGGCGTCCAGCCGTCCAGCGCGCGGTCCACCGCCTCGGAGACTTGCCGGGACAGCACGGCCCGCAACGCGCCCTCCGGGACCCAGGCCTTTGTCCGATCCGACACCGACAGCCACGCCCGGGCGAGGCATCCCTGCGCGAGCCGCTCGCGTCCTTCGCCCAACGGTTACGGACCCACCATCCGGTCGTAGACCTCGCCCTTCTTGAACCCCGACTCCCTGGCCGCCCGCGCCGCCGCCCTCGACGGCCCCTCCCC
>CAXUFZ010000259.1:4928-5595 GCA_964250345.1 uncultured Rubrobacteraceae bacterium | reverse complement strand
GCTTACTCGTGGGCTCCACGGGGGGTCGCGCATGAAGCCCGCCGCTTTCGACTACCAGGCCGCGCGGAGCCCGCGGGGGGCTGTCGCGGCGCTCGCCGGCGCGGGTGGGGAGGCCAGGGTGCTGGCCGGCGGGCAGAGCCTGATCCTGGAGATGAACTTCCGGCGCGAGCGCCCGGGGTTGATCGTGGACATAAACCGCATCCCGGAGTTCGAGAAGTTGGAAGAGACCGACGGGGGGCTCCGGATCGGCGCGCTGGTCCGGCACCGGGAGTTCGAGAGGCCCGTGACCGCCGACCCTCTGGGTCTCCTCCTCTCGCGCGTCAGCACCTACATCGCGCACCCCCCGATCCGGGCCTTGGGGACGATGGTCGGGAGCCTCGCCTACGCCCACCCGTCCGCGGAGTGGTGCGCCGCGGCGGTGACCCTGGACGCCGGCGTGGAGCTGCTCGGCCCGGACGGTCCGAGGACGGTCGCGGCAAGAGACTTCTTCCGGGGCCCGTTCGACACGGCCTGCGGGCCGGACGAGTTGATCGCGGCGGTCCATCTGCCGCACCTCGGCGCGGACGCGGGCGTGGGCTTCGCGGAGCAGCGCCGCACCCAGGCGAGCTTCGCCCTGGTGGCGGCCGTCGCCGCGATGCGCGTCGAAGACGGGGTCGTCGCCGACGCC
>CAXUFZ010000259.1:0-4918 GCA_964250345.1 uncultured Rubrobacteraceae bacterium | reverse complement strand
GCGAGGGAGGCAGAGGAATGCCTGCTCGGGAGCCCGCCATCGGCGGGGGCGTTCGCGGAGGCCGGCCGGCGCGCGGCCCTGGCGGCCAACCCGCGCCCGGAGCCGCACGCCGGTGTCGAATACCAGCGGCACGCCGCCGGGGTACTGGTCCAGAGAGCGCTGCGGCAGGCCGCGGCAGACTTGGAGGTGGAGGTATGAGGATCTCGCTGAGGGTAAACGGAAGACCGCACGTACCGGACGTCGAGCCGCGCCTGACGCTCGCCGACGTCCTGCGCGAGAACCTGGGCCTGACGGGCACCCATCTCGGGTGCGAGCACGGGGTCTGCGGGGCGTGCACCGTGACGGTGGACGGGGAGGCCGTCCGCTCTTGCCTCGTGTTCGCGGCCCAGTGCGACGGGCGTGAGATCGGGACCGTCGAGGGGCTCGCGGCGGACGACGGGACGCTGCACCCGGTGCAGGAGGCGTTCTCGGCCGAGCACGGTTTGCAGTGCGGGTATTGCACGCCGGGATTTCTCGTGCTGACCGCGGCGGCGCTCGAGGCCGACCCCGGCGTGGTGGAGGACGAGGGGGCGCTGCGGGAGCTGCTCACCTCGAACGTGTGCCGGTGCACCGGCTACGAGGGCATCCGGCGGGCGGTCGTGCGCGCCGCCGGGGTCATGGGCGGGAAGGGGGAGAGATGAGGGTGGTGGCCGTCGAGGAGCACTTCTCGACCCGGGAGATGCTGGAGGCCGACAACCTCAAGATGTCCGTGGGAGGGGCGGCCTACCCGACCGAGGCGCTGCTGGAGGTCGGCGAACGCAGGCTGGAGGACATGGACGATTCGGGCGTGGACGTGCAGATCGTCTCGCTCACCGCGCCCGGGGCGCAGCAGCTGGGCGGGAAGGAAGCCGTGCCGCGCGTGCGCGACGCCAACGATCGCCTGGCCGAAGCCGTCGCCCGCCACCCGGACCGGATGGCCGCCCTCGCCGCCCTTCCAATGGCCGACCCGGGGGCCGCGGCCGGGGAGCTGGAGCGGGCGGTCGGCGGGCTCGGCTTCAAGGGGGCGATCGTGAACGGGCACGTCGGGGGTCGGTACATGGACGCGCCCGAGTTCCGCCCGGTGCTCGAGCGGGCCGCGGCGCTCGGGGTACCCGTCTACCTGCACCCGACCCCCCCGCCTCCCGCCGTCGCGGAGGTCTACTACGGGGGGTTCTCCGCCGAGGTGAGCGCGATCCTGGCCGCCGCCGCCTGGGGGTGGCACGTCGAGACGGGCCTTCACCTGCTGCGCCTGATCCTGGGCGGGGTCTTCGATCGGTTGCCGACGCTGCAGGTCGTCGTCGGGCACCTGGGCGAGGTCCTCCCGTTCATGGCGCAGAGGGTCGACGAGAGGCTTCCGCAACAGGTCACCGGCCTGGAGAAGCCCGTCTCGCGCTACCTGGGTGAGAACGTGCATATCTCGATCAGCGGCTTCTTCTACCTGGCGCCCTTCCTGAACGCCCTGCACGAGTTCGGGGCCGACAGGATCCTCTTCTCGGTCGACTACCCGTTCTCGAGCAACAGGGAAGGCGTGGCCTTTCTGAAGCGGCTCCCGGTCAGCCCGCAGGACCGGGAGAGGATAGCCCACGGCAACGCCGAGCGCCTGTTCCGTCTCTGAAGGCATCCCCGGCAACTACGGGTCGGGCGGCACGCGCGCCCGCATCCGGGGTCGAAAAACAACGCAACGTTCGGGAGGCAAACGATGGATCTCTCTGGTAACACGGTACTGGTCACCGGGGGAGGGGGCGGCATAGGGCTGGCGATCGCCGAGCGTTTCCTCGACGCCGGCAGCGAGGTGGTCGTCTGCGATCGCCGTGCGGAGAAGCTCGCCGAGGCGCGCGGGGCGCGCCCTGGTCTGGGGACTCGACTGGCCGACGTCGCGGACGCACCGGGCCGCGAGGAGCTCTTCGCCTGGATGGCCGCCGAGTACCCGGGCTTCGACGTGCTCGTCAACAACGCCGCGGTCCAGCGCCGCGAGCGCTTCGCGGCCGACACCGCCGAGTGGTCGGTCCGGCAGAAGGAGATCGCGGTCAACCTGGAGGCGCCGGTACACCTGTCGGCGCTGGTGCTGGAACACTTCCGGGCGAGGCCGCGGGCGGCGATCGTCAACGTCTCCGCGGAGCTGGCGTTCGTGCCGGCACCTTTCGCGCCGGTCTACGCCGCCACCAAGGCCGCGCTCCATTCGTTCTCCATGTCGCTGCGCGCCGAGTTGGAGGACACCCCGATCCGGGTCGTCGAGATCGCCCCTCCCGCGGTGAACACCGATCTGGGCGGGATCGGTGTCCACAAGGATGGCGCGCCGCTGGAAGATTTCGTCGATGCGGTCATGGCGCGGATCGCCGCGGGCGAGCCGGAGGTGGGCTACGGACCCTCCGAGACCGCACGCCTCGCCTCACGCGAGCAGCTGGACGAGCGCTTCGCCGAGTTCGTGGCGTTCACGAGATGAGGCGTGGCGGCGGAAGAATTGTCCCGTGGAACGCTGGAATGGATTGTGGAACGAATCGCCGCGTCACGCCGCCGACAGCCGACATCTGCCCTTCTGGTCGGTCGCCGTCGCACGCTCGGTCTGGATAGTCGTGAGCCAAGCACATCGCTCTCCGAAGGGGGATTATGGGAAGGCGCAAGAGCGCGACGCGTAGACCCCACGGAAGACTGGGAGCAGCTGGAACTCCTGTACGTCTGGTAGGAGCAGGCCACTGGTCCTCTTCGGTAGCCCGTGCCCGAACGGTCGGCCGAGGCCGGGGCTTCGGAGAGGGCCCTCCGCCGGAGGATCGCGGGCTTCGACCTCGACGCACACGTGGCGGTCACCCTCTCCGGGATCGAACGTCTGCCCCTAGACGGGCCGATCAAGACGACGGCGACGTTCTCGCTCAAGCCCCGAGCGGCGCCGCGGGGAGGGGCCTCTCTGGAGGGGATCCGGGACGAACACGCCTTGCAGGCCAGCGACCCGTACGACCGGGGGCGAAACTGGCCCCTTCAACGTCGCCTCTAGGGGCGGTCAAACCGACCGCGCTCGTGGCCTACCTCGAACGCTCCGGAGCATCCAAGGGGGCACACCCCGGGTATTTTAGCGTAGCCGACCCTCCTGTTCCAAGAGCATGTCAAGGCCGAGTGGAATGCGTCGCGCCGCTAGGAATCGGTCGGCCTCCACCGCCCCGCAAAGCGAACGACGAAAACGATACACTGGCATGCAAATAGCACAGGTGAAGGGAGCCAGATGAGCGTTAAACGCAACGTGGCGGTCTTGATCTTCGACGAGGTCGAGGTGCTGGACTTTGCCGGGCCCTTCGAGGTGTTCTCCGTAACGGGCAGGCGCGACGGTTCGGACCCGTTCGACGTGTACACCGTGGCCGAGAAGGCGGGACCGGTGCTCGCCTACAACCGCTTGAGCGTCAACCCGCACTACGCCCTCGACGAATGCCCGGCCCCCGACGTCCTGGTGGTTCCGGGCGGGCCCGGTACACGGCGCGAGAGGCACAATCGGGTACTGATCGACTGGATCTCGCGCCACGCGCGGCGGGCGAAGCCCGTGTTCTCGGTGTGCACCGGGGCGCTGTTGTTGGCCGAGGCCGGCCTTTTGAACGGTCTGTCGGCGACGACGCACCACGGGGCAATCGACAGGTTGCGCGACGCCGCCCCGGACGCCACCATCGAAGAAGGCAAGCGCTTCGTGGACAACGGCAACGTCGTTACCTCCGCCGGCATCTCCGCCGGCATCGACGCGTCGTTGCACATCGTGGCGAGCCTGCTCGGCGTCGAACAAGCGCGGGAGACGGCAATGCACATGGAGTACGACTGGGAGCGCTCACCCGTTTGAGCGACGAAGACCCGTGGCGAGCCATCGCCCGCGGACTACGGAGCCTCGGGGAGAGGCAAGCGCCCGTAGGCCCACCGGCAGAACGAGGATGCGCAACGCGCCAGCTGCCAGTGGCGGCGGGTGGCGTGGTCGCTCCTTACCTGGTAGTCACTCCAGCTTCGGGGCCTCTCGCCGCCTCGAAGGCCCCAGATCACCGGCCGGCAGCAGGTTCGGGTCAAACGCGCCGTCGCGATCCCCGACGGCTACGCCAGGTACAAGAGGATGGCGACGCCGAGCAGGAGGTCGTTAATACCGCAGAACTCTGCGTACGAGCGCGCGACCACCCTGTCCCTGATGTAGTGGTAGGCGTCCCAGCCGGCGTGGCCGAGAAGGGCGAAGGCCATGAGGTACGCGCCGAGTTCCAGATCGACGTAGAGCGCCGCCAACGCAACCGCGCCGAAAACGACCATACCGGCAGTTTGCAGCGAGAGGCCGCCGGGCCTCCTGAGCAGCCCGCGAACCGCGCCGAACACCACGAAGACGGCCGCGGTGACGAGGAGGGCCACCGTAGGATTCGCCCACGACGTCGAAGGGATCAGAGAGGCCGGCACCGCGGCCAGGACCACCAACCACGCGGTCCAACGCCGATCCAGGGCCGCGGCCCCCACGTAGACGAGCGCCATCACGGCGGTGATCTCCGAAAGCAAGGAGACGAGATCGGCGTCGACTGTCAGGTCAAAGACGATGGAGGCCGGGACCGCGATGCCCACGGCGGTCGGCCAGCGGTGGGCCAGGAAGCCCACCCAGCCGCGGCCGGTGGCCCGATGGCCGTGTGCCGGGTCCCCGTTGCTTACTACGCGCGAGCTCCGCATCTCTGACGCTCCTCCCTGGTCGACCCCAACCTCCCGTCTCACCCTTGGCAGGGCCGGGGCCCGCCCGGGCAGCGACGGTCAGCCCATGCGCGAGACACCATACCCCCGTAGTGTGTGTAAGACGCCGAAACCCTCGGCCCGGTTCGTCCGGTGGGCGTGCGCCGGCGTCTTGGGCGGCAGGGATTTGCCGCATCAGCCGCGTCACCCACGCTCCTCTCGTGTCGGCTCCGTCGCC
>CAXUFZ010000258.1:0-5618 GCA_964250345.1 uncultured Rubrobacteraceae bacterium | reverse complement strand
AGAGAGTAGTGAACGGTGAGTAGTTGGTTTCGGCGTAGCTCGGCCCGACTTTCGTGGATGATCCTTGTTCCGGCCGCCTGTTTGGCAGAGAGTCGCGTCGCAAAACCCGTCAACATCGCCAAATTATAGAGGCCACCGCACCAGAGACCCGCATGCCCCCGCACCGCCCACAACCCACAATGCCCGTGCCTCTCGTCGGACCCGAAGGTCCTACTACTCACCACTCACTACTCTCTACTCACTGGGGTTCCCTGATGAGAGAAAGTCAACAGCGAGCGGCGGTAGAATGTAGTAACTCTAATCAGATGACTCGCGGCTCCGAAACGGAAACTGGGGGCGGAACATGAAGTATCGCAGGCTCGCCGGCACGGACATAGAGGTCTCCGAGGTCGGCTTCGGGGTGTGGACGGTTTCGACCGGCTGGTGGGGCGAGGTGGACGACGGGAACTCCATCAACATCCTCCGTTCGGCACACGAGCGGGGCATCAACTACTTCGACACCGCCGACACTTACGGCTCCGGCAAGGGCGAGACGCTCCTCGCCGACGCCTTCGGCCCCTTGCGCGACGAGGTCGTCGTCTCCACCAAGATCGGCTACGACTTCTACAACCACACCGCCCGCCGCGGCCAGCAAGAACGTCCGCAGGACTGGTCCAAAGACTTTATCCGCTTCGCCCTGGAACAGAGCCTGAAGCGTCTGGATACGGACTACATAGACTTCCTCCAACTGCACAACACCAAGATGGACGCCGTCGAGAACGACGAGCTCTTCGCGCTCATGGACGAGTTCAAGACGGAGGGCAAGATCCGGGCCTACGGCGCCGCCCTCGGGCCCAAGATCGGCTGGCTCGACGAGGGCGTGAAGGCTATGCAAACGCGCGACCTCTCGGGCGTGCAGATGATCTACAACCTCCTCGAACAGGACCCGGGCCGCGATCTGATCTCCGCCGCCCGCGAGACCGACACTTCCCTCCTCGTCCGCGTCCCCCACTCCTCCGGGATGCTCGAAGGCAAGTACGACGAGAACACCACCTTCGGACAGAACGACCACCGCCGCCACCGCCCGAAGGAGTGGCTCGTAGACGGCCTCAAGAAGGTGGACAGGCTCGGCTTCCTGACGGAGTCCGGCGAGCGCACCCTCGGACAGGCGGCCCTCAAATTCGTCCTGGCCTCCCCCGAGGTCGTCTCCACCCTCCCCAACATCTACGGCGAGGAGCAGATAGAAGAGTTCGCCGCCACGAGCGAGACGCCGGACCTCACGGAAGACGAGTTGCGCCGGGTGGCGGAGCTGTACGGGAGCAACTTCGGCCTGGAAGTCTCTGGCGCGAGGGCTTGAGAAGGAGAGTTCGATGACCACCGAGACAGAAACCCGCCAGCAAGAAACGCAGGAAGAGAAGCTCCCCGCCCAGTACGTAAACTACGTCTTCTTCAAGCTCGACCCGCTCTGGCGCCGCCTGCCCGAAGAGGAGCGCGAGGCGGGCAAGCGGGAGTTCCTGGAGGCCGTCGAGGGGACCTCGGGCGAGATGCTGCTGCGCTCGTACTCGCTGATGGGCCTGCGGGCGGACGCTGACCTGATGCTGTGGAGGATCGGCTACGACCTCGACGCCTTCGAGGCGATGCAGGGCGCCCTCATGAACTCCGGCTTGGGGCGCTACCTGACGGTCGCCTACTCGTACTTCGGCCTGTCGCGGCGCTCGATCTACGTCGGCGAGCACACCCCGGGCTGGGAGAACCGCCGCTACATCGTCCCCGGCGAGGGCGAGTACATGTTCGTCTACCCGTTCGTCAAGACCCGCGAGTGGTACCGCCTCTCCCTCGACGAGCGCCAGCGCATGATGAACGAGCACATGCACGTCGGCCGCAAGCACTACCCCGTCAAGAACAACACCGCCTACTCCTTCGGGATAGACGACTGGGAGTTCATCCTCTCCTTCGAGGCGGAGTCGCCGGAGAAGTTTCAGGACCTCATGATGGAGCTCCGCGAGAGCGAAGCGAGCTCCTACACCCTGCTGGATACCCCGATCTTCACGTGCCGCCGCCGGACCCTACCGGAAATTCTCAAGGTTTTAGGATAATTAGCCTTTTCGCTATGGATTCTTAACACAGGCCTCATGTATAATGCCCGCAACGCACCAACCGTAGCCGGGAGGTCCATTTTTGGCCTCTCGGCTATTGCGTTGGGTCCCGCGCTCCTGTATACCCCTCGTCTCTGGACGCGCGTACTCCGCGCTGTATAATCAATCCCGACATGATTACTCGGATTAATACGCGGGCGGGGACGGACGTTACGCAGTTGGTCGGCGGCACGCCGCTGCTCGACCTGTCGGCCATCTCGGCGGGGACGCCGGGTGTGAGGGTTCTCGGTAAGGCCGAGTGGTACAACCCGGGCGGTTCGGTCAAGGACAGGCCCGCTCTGTGGATGATCCGGAGCGGCGAAAAAACCGGCGCGCTCACGCCGGAGAAGACCGTTTTGGATGCCACGAGCGGGAACACCGGGATCGCCTACGCCTGGATCGGGGCGGCGCTCGGCTATAAGGTCAAACTGTGCATGCCCAAGAACGCCAGCGAGGAGCGCAAGAAGATCCTGCGTGCATACGGCGTGGATTTCGTCCTGACCGATCCCGGCGAGGGCTCCGACGGGGCCATCCGCGAGGCACGGCGGCTCTTCGCCGAAGACCCCGAGCGGTATTTCTACCCCGACCAGTATTCGAACCCGGCCAACCCGAGGGCGCACTACGAGAGCACGGCGCCCGAGATCTGGGAGCAGACCAACGGCGAGGTGACGCACTTCGTCGCCGGCCTGGGGACGAGCGGGACCTTCGTCGGGACCGCGACGCGGCTCAAGGAGATCAACCCGGGAGTACGGGTCATCTCTTTCGAGCCGGAGTCGGCCTTCCACGGGCTCGAAGGGATGAAGCACATGGAGAGCGCCATCGTGCCGCCCATCTACGACCCTACCATCGCTGACGAGAACCGCGCCGCGGCCACCGAAGACGCCTACGCGATGGTCAAGCGCGTGGCGCGCGAAGAGGGCATCCTCATCGGCATATCCGCCGGCGCGGCGGTCGCCACGGCGCTCCAAGTAGCGCGGGATATCGAGGCCGCCGGCGAGACCGGGACGGTCGTCACCATCCTGTGCGACGGGGCCGACAAGTACCTCTCGGAGAGCTTCTGGGAGGACGAGGACTAAGGTGGCCCTCAAGATAGGCGCGGGTGACGTAGAGCTCATCCACGAACACGCAAGAGAATCTTACCCCGAGGAGTGCGCCGGGGCGCTCGTCGGCATCGACGCCGGCGGGACCAGGGTCGTCGTTGACGTGTGGCGGGCCGAGAACACGCACGAGGAGGAGCGCAGCCGGCGGTTCCTCATAGAACCGCTCAAGATCAAAGAGTTCGAGGAGCGGGCCGAGGAGCGGGAGATGGGTTTGCTCGGCTTCTATCACTCGCACCCGGACCACCCGGCCGAGCCTTCCGAGTACGACAGGGAGCACGCGTGGCCCGGGTACTCTTACGTCATCGCCTCCGTGGGTAAGGAGAGCGTCCAGGACGTGCGCTCGTGGACGCTCAAGAACGACCGCTCCGGTTACGACGAAGAGACCATCGTAGGTTAAGAAGAGCAGAAGGAGAGTCTTATGCCGAAGGTCAAGATCCCCACGCCCTTGAGACAGTACACCGGCGGAGAGTCGCAGGTAGAGGTGGGCGGCGGCACCGCCGGCGACGCCCTCGGCAACCTCGCCGACGAGTACCCCGACCTCAAGCAGCACCTCTACACCGGCGACGGCAAACTCCGCTCCTTCGTCAACGTCTACAAAGGCGACGAGGACATCCGCTACCTCGACGGCCCCGACACCGAAGTCTCCGACGGTGACGAGCTCTCCATAATCCCGTCCATAGCCGGCGGCAGCGTCGAAGGACGATGTCCGTAGAGATGTCCCGCTGGGACGCTCTCCCACCGCATCACCATCCATCAGCGAAAGGTTTCCCATAACATGCAGACAAGGCAGCCATTAGTGCAGTCGCCCAACGGCTCGGTAGAACTCAGCAACGAGGAGATCGGGCGTTACAGCCGCCACCTCATCATGCCCGAGGTCGCGCTCGACGGGCAGAAGAAGCTCAAGGCCGCGAAGGTGCTTACCGTGGGCACGGGCGGGCTCGGTAGCCCGCTCGCCCTCTACCTCGCAGCCGCCGGTGTCGGAACTCTCGGGATCGTGGACTTCGACGTGGTGGACGAGTCGAACCTGCAGCGCCAGATCCTGCACGGCACCTCCGACGTCGGCCGCCCCAAGGTCGAAAGCGCCCGCGAGAAGCTCGAAGACATCAACCCGAACGTGAACGTCGTGGTTCACGAGGAGGCGTTGACGAGCGAGAACGCGCTCGACATCTTCAAGGACTACGACGTGATCGTGGACGGCACGGACAACTTCCCGACGCGCTACCTCGTCAACGACGCGTGCGTCCTGCTGGGCAAGCCGAACGTGTACGGTTCGATCTTCCGCTTCGAGGGTCAGGCGAGCGTCTTCTGGGCCGAAGAAGGTCCCTGCTACCGTTGCCTCTACCCCGAGCCCCCGCCGCCGGGCCTGGTCCCCTCCTGCGCCGAGGGCGGCGTCCTCGGCATCCTCCCCGGCGCCATCGGCACCATCCAGGCGACGGAGACGGTCAAGCTCATACTCGGCATCGGCGACCCCCTCATCGGGCGCCTCATGCTCTACGACGCGCTCGGTATGAGCTTCCGCGAGATGAAGCTCCGCAAGGACCCGAACTGCCCCGTGTGCGGTGAGAACCCGACCGTCACCGAGCTCATCGACTACCAGGAGTTCTGCGGCATCCCGCAGGCCAACGCCGCCGAGCAGGAGAACGGCGTGCCGGAGATCACGGTGCAGGACCTCAAGGCAAAGCTCGACAACGGCGGGGACATAAACGTGCTCGACGTGCGCGAGCCGCACGAGTACGAGGTCGCCAACATCGGCGTGAAGCTCGTGCCTCTCGGTGAGCTGCCTCAGCGCCTCGCGGAGTTCGACCGGGGCGAGAACTTCGCCGTCCACTGCAAGAGCGGCGCGCGCAGCGCCAAGGCCGTGAAGCTGCTCCAGGACGCCGGTTTCCCGCACGTGTACAACGTCAAGGGCGGCATCACCGCCTGGAGCGAGGAGATCGACCCGAGCGTCCCGAAGTATTAGGTAGGCTACGAGTTTCAGGTATTTGGGCGGGGCTACTTCGGCGGCCCCGCTTTCCGTTGTCCGTAGATCACCAGCGGTAGCGTAACGAAGGCGTGACCGCTTCGAAGCCCTCGCGCCCGGCTAGCTCTTCGAGCTCTTCGGCGCGACGGCTCCAATATTCGTACGAGGACTGGAGGCGTACGGGCGTGTCGCCCGCTCCGTAACGTAAAGTCTCGTGGGCATAGAAAGCCTGGCGCATGCGCGCGAGGTGCAGGTCCGGCTCTTCCTCGAAGCCGAACGCCAGATGCCAGCGGGTGCTCTCCCCGTTCGCCACGTGGTACGCGCTCCGGAGGACGCCGGTAGCGTCCCGCTCGTACAGCGTCTCGACCCCGGCCGCGACGAGCGTGCGGGCTATCCCCCGTCGGCGGAAGCCCGGACGCACCATGAGCAGGTCGAGGGTCGGCC
>CAXUFZ010000257.1:0-5663 GCA_964250345.1 uncultured Rubrobacteraceae bacterium | reverse complement strand
GGGCGGGGGGGGGGGGGGGGGGGGGGGCGGGCCGACGGGCCTTTCGGGCGCCTCGACGCGATGGCGGCGGCTTACGTGGGCTTCGCACTGGAGAACCGCGCCCGCACCCGTCTCATGTTCGGGTCCGAGGTCAAGAGAAGCTCGTATCCGGTGGCGCACGAGTCCGCGCGCGCCGTCCACGAGAGGTTCGTAGAGGTCGTCGCGGAATGCCAGGGCGCGGGGCTGCTGCCCGGCGGGGATCCCGTCGAGCTGGCCGCGCTCGTGTACGCCGCGGCCCACGGCGCGGTGGACCTCACGCTCTCCGGGCACACGGAGGAGGCAAAGGGTCTGGGGGACCCGTTGGCCCTCGTCCGCCGGCTCCTCGCGTACCTGCGCGTCCGCTAGCGTCGCGCACGCGCCGCGTGCATCACGATTTTTCGTTGTGCTAGGATGCCGACTCAGCTCTGTATAGCCTTTGGGGAAAGGGCGGGAGAACATGGTTCGTAGGTACGCCGTTTGGGTCGTCATCGCCCTCGTCGGGGCGGTGTGCTGGGGGATGCTGGCGCTCTCGCGCGGGGAGACCATCAACGCCGGGTGGCTGCTCTTCGCGGCGCTCGCCTCCTACGCCATCGCGTACAGGTTCTACGCACGCTTTATCCAGCGGAAGGTTTTAGAGACGGACGACTCGCGGGCGACGCCCGCGGAGCGGCTCAACAACGGACGGGACTTCGAGCCGATGGACCGGCGGGTGCTCTTCGGGCACCACTTCGCGGCGATAGCGGGGGCCGGGCCGCTTGTCGGTCCCGTGCTCGCGGCGCAGATGGGGTTCCTGCCCGGTACGGTCTGGATCATCGTCGGGGTCATCCTGGCCGGCGCCGTGCAGGACATGACGACGCTCTTCTTCTCCATGAGGCGGAACGGCAAGACCCTCGGGCAGATGGCGCGCGAGGAGATCGGGCCCGTCGGCGGGGCCGCCGCCTTGATAGCGGTCCTCTCGATCATGGTGATCCTGCTCGCGGTCCTCGCCCTCGTCGTTGTCCTGGCCCTGGCCGAGTCTCCGTGGGGCATCTTCTCGCTCTTGATGACGCTACCGATAGCGCTCCTGATGGGCGTTTACCTGCGCTTCATCCGGCCCGGTCGGGTGCTGGAGGTCTCGCTTATCGGGGTCGGGTTGCTCCTTTTGGCGATCATTGGGGGCGGCTACATAGACTCCTCGCCCTACGCGGGGGCGTGGACGCTGGAGGCCAACACCATCGCGTGGGGCCTTATAGGCTACGGCTTCGTCGCGAGCGTCCTGCCGGTGTGGTTGCTGTTGGCGCCGCGGGATTACCTCTCGACGTTCATGAAGATAGGGACGATAGCCTTGCTGGCGGTGGGCATCGCGATCACCCTGCCCGCGATCCAGATGCCGCGGGCCACGGAGTTCGCCTTTAACGGCCAGGGGCCGGTCTTTGCGGGCCCGCTCTTCCCGTTCGTCTTTATCACGATAGCGTGCGGTGCCCTCTCCGGGTTCCACTCGCTCGTCGCCTCGGGGACGACGCCGAAGCTGATCCAGAAAGAGTCCCAGGTCCGGTTGATCGGGTACGGGGCGATGCTGATGGAGTCGTTCGTGGCGGTCATGGCGATCATCGCCGCCACCACCCTCGACCCCGGCATCTACTTCGCGATGAACGCCCCGGCCGCCGTGCTCGGCGACACGGTCCAGTCGGCCTCGCAGGCCGTCAACGGCTTCGGTTTCAGCGTCAGTCCCGGTGATCTCCAGCAGACGGCCAACAACGTCGGGGAGGACAGCATCGTCGGGCGGACCGGCGGGGCGCCGACGCTCGCGGTCGGGATCTCGGCCATCTTCTCCAGCGTGATCGGCGGCACGGCCCTGCAGGCGTTCTGGTACCACTTCGCGATCATGTTCGAGGCGCTGTTCATATTGACCACGGTGGATGCCGGCACAAGGGTCGGGCGGTTCATGATCCAGGACCTCGTCGGCAACGTCTACCGCCCGTTCGCCCGCACCTCCTGGCTGCCGGCCAACCTGGTCGCCAGCGCCGTCATCGTCGCCGCCTGGGGCTACTTCCTGCTCGCCGGCGTGAACGACCCGCAGGGCGGCATCTACACCCTCTTCCCCCTCTTCGGCATCGCCAACCAGCTCCTGGCGGCGGTCGCCCTCACGGTCGGCACGACCATCCTCATAAAGATGGGCAAGATGAGGTACGTGTGGGTGACGCTTTTGCCGCTCGCGTTCGACGCGGCGGTCACGCTCACGGCGAGCGCGTACAAGATCTTCTCCCCCGACCCGCTCATGGGCTTCTTCGCCCAGCGGGCCGCGGCGCAGGAGGCGCTCCAAAACGGCGAGCTCTACGGCAACGCCGAGAACGCCGCCCACGTGCAGCAGATCGTCGTCAACTCGACGGTGGACGGCGTGCTCTCGATCCTGTTCGCGGTCATGATCATCATCGTCATCGCCGACGCGGCGCGACTCTGGATCTCCATCATCCGCGGCCGACGCTCGGAGATGAACGAGGCCCCCTGGGAAGAGTCGAAGCTCGACCGCGACGGCCAGCCGACGGAAGAGCGCGAACCCGTGGGCGCGGAGAGATAGCGAATGGACTTCCTGCGCGCCATCTGGGAGTACCTCAAGGAGATCTCGGGCGAAAACGCCTACGACAAGTACCTGGCGGTCCACGCCACGACCCACCCGGACCGCCAGGCCATGACCCGCGGCGAGTTCTACCGCACCCGCCAGGACGAGAAGTACAACAACCCCGGCAGCCGATGTCCGTGTTAGGGAGGGCGTAGCGGGCCGGTCGGGTCCGCGAGGCACAGCTTCAGACATTGTCCGATTGGATGTGGACGAGGTCCGTTATACTGGGCTCATGGTCGAACGCGTCGAGACGCACAAGCTTCTCACGGTGGAGGAGTACCTGAAGCTCGAAGAGACGGCCACGGTCAAGCACGAGTACGTGGCCGGCACGATCCACGCGATGGTCGGCGCGACCAAGCGGCACAATCGGATCGCGCTAAATACTGCGACACGTTTGCTCGCCGCTGCCCGTGGCGGTTCGTGTCGCATTTACGCGATGGACGTGAAGGTTCGCGTCGAAGACGTCTTCTACTACCCGGACGTGATGGTCTCTTGCGGTCCCGAAAACGACGATCCGCTCGTCGAAGATGAGCCGTGCCTGATCGTCGAGGTCGCCTCTCCGAGCACGCAGTCTACGGATCGGCGGGAGAAACTGCTCAACTACCGCAAGATACCGAGCTTGCGGGCGTACCTCATCGTGGACCAGAACCGGCGCTGGATCGAACGCCACTGGCGCGACGATAACGGCGACTGGCGCCAGGGCGGCCTGAACGAAGGCGCCATCCCCGTTCCCTGCCCCGAGACGCGGCTTCCGCTGGACGAGGTCTACGAAAACCTGTAGCAACGGTTTTCGTGCCCCCGCCCATCCTTCACGACGTGTGTACTAGTTGCGTACACCAGGAGGAGGCGGCGTGGAGCGGGCAAGCGTCAGGGAGGTGCGCGAGAACCTTCGGGCTTATCTGGAGCGGGCGGAGGCTGGGGAGGAGATCTCGATCCTGCGCCGCGGTAAGGAGGTCGCCCGTCTCGTCCCACCAGAACGGAAAGCCGGGCGGTTTCCGGATCTGACAGAGTTTCGGGCGTCCATAAAGTTGAGAGGCGAGTCCACCAGCGAGTCCCTCATTAAGTCCCGGCGAGAAGCGCGATACTGACCCTGCCACGCTACTTCGACACCAGCGTTGTCGTCGCTTATTACCTGCCAGAAGACAGCAGCGCCGCGGTCCAGGGCATGTACGAAGAGGCCGACGCGCCCGAGATAAGCGCCCTCGTCGAGCTAGAATTCTTTGCCGCCGTCTCGTTGCGCGCAAGGATCGGGGACCTCACTCGCGAAGAAGCGGAGAGAGTATCCGACCTCTTCGACGCCCATCTGCGGGACGGCCTCTACGTTCGAAGATGCCCGGATGCCGGACACTACCGGCTGGCTCGCGACTACATCGCCCGCTTCGATCTCCCGCTCGAGTCGCCGGACGCCCTCCACCTCGCGCTCTGCGCCGACGAAGACCTCACCCTGCTCACGGCCGACCGCCGGCTCGCCCGCAACGCCGGATCTGTCGGCGGGCGGACGGAGCTGGTTGGCGGGGCCTGAGGCCTCTCTATCCGCTCCTCTTTAGCTTGCCGGTCCGCTTCGCGTAGCTCTCGCCGAGGTGGAAGATCCAGATCCCAAGCGGCACGAACACGACGCCCATGATAAGCAGCGGCCAGATGCTACCCCACAGTTGGGTGACGCCGGCACCCTCTAGCAGTGCGTCGCGGGAGCCTTCGAGGCCGTAGGTCACCGGCGAGATAATGGCGAGCGGCTCCATCCAATCGGGGAGGACGCTCACGGGGTAGTAAACGCCCGAGACCAGGAGGAGCAGGGCGGAGACGATGTACGTTACCTGCTGGCCTTTCTCGGGGGAGAGCAGCGGCATGACGGCGGCGACCACCCCGAAGCCCACTAGCGAGACGCTGCACACGGCGAGGACGACCAGGGCCGCCGCGTAGTTGGCGTCGCCGAGGTCGAGGTCGAAGGCGAGCATGGCGACGCCGAGGACGATGGCCGTGCGGAGGATGCCGTAGACGATCGCGTAGACGCCCATGCCGAGCAGGTGGGTCACCCGGCTCGTCGGGCTCATGAAGGTGTACTCGATGGTCCCTTCCCATCGCTCCCACTGCACCGTCTCCGAGAGGATGTCGAAGATCATGGACAGGTAGCTCCAGATCAGGGCGCCTATGAGCAGAAACGTCATGTAGTACTCGACGGGGATGGCCTCCCCGCCCGGCTGCTCTGCGGACCCGGCCCCGATAAAGGTGATGGACATGGCGTTGACCGTGGTGAACGTCAGCCAGACGATCTCCCACATAAAGTACCGCTTGGTCAGAAAGTAATTCCGTTGCACGTAGCCCCAGACGGCGATCACCTCGACCAGCCACCCGGGTTTGACGGGACCCCTCATCTCCTACTCCTTCTCTGCGCTGGCCTCTTCGACCGAGAGGCCGGTCGCGGCCATAAAAGTCTCTTCCAGATCCGGGACGCGGCCGTTGGTCGCGTACCGACGCTTCAACTCGTCGGGCTTCTCGAGCGCCAGGATCTTGCCGTCCACCATGATGCCAACCCGGTCGCAGAGCTCCTCGGCCTCTCCCATGTCGTGGGTGCAGAGCAGGATCGAGGAGTCGTGGGCGGTCCTTATCCTGCGGATGAACGCCTGCACGTCCTTCTTGCTCCTGGGGTCGAGACCGGTCGTCGGCTCGTCGAGGAGCATGAGGACGGGGCTGGTTAGCAAGGCCCTCGCGAGCGCTATCTTCTGCTGCATCCCGCGGCTGAGGTGCTCCATGGGCTCGGTCGCGCGCTTTTGGGCGAAGCCGATGTTGTCCAAAATCTCCGCGATCCTCGGCCGCGCCTCCCGGCTCGTCACGCCGTAGAGCTTGGCACCATACAACAGGTTCTCCATCGCGGAGAGTTTCTTGAAGAAGCTGGCTTCGACGCTGACCCGGTTCATGCTCCGCTGGACCTGCTTGGGGTGCCTGACGGCGTCCGTGCCGAAGACCTCGACGGTTCCACCGTCGGGGACGACGAGCGTCGAGATCACACGCACCAGCGTGCTCTTCCCGCTCCCGTTCGGCCCGAGGA
>CAXUFZ010000256.1:0-5685 GCA_964250345.1 uncultured Rubrobacteraceae bacterium | reverse complement strand
CCCTCCACCCCGCGCCCGCACCCCGAACTCGACCACGCCCGAGACCCCGGCTTCCGAGACCGAGAGCCGCTCCTCCCGCGCGTCGGAGACCACGAGGCCGCCGGAGCCGAACAACCGCGCCAGCGCCGAGGTCCGTCCCGACCGCTCGACCGCGGCCTCGAACCCCCCGGACCGGGCGAAGTCTTCGAAGCGCAGGCGCACGCGGACCTCCCGGGTCTCCGGGCCGAACCACGACGCGTCGGTTCCTGAGGATCGGGCGTCGCCCGAGGTGGCAACGATCTCCTCTACCCCGGGCGCGTAGACCTGCTCGCCCGGCGAGAAACCCGAACTGGCGGAGATGCCCGCGACGGCGACCAGGACCAGCGCCGCCAGGACGAGCGCCAGGGCGAGCGTGACGGTAAACGGCAGGCCGGGAGAACCCTTTTGCCGGTCTTCGCTTCGCGTCTCCGGCAGCCCGCTCACGTTTCGTTCCCGTTCTTGCGGTCTCTGGAGCGTTTCCAGATCAAGAGTGTGGCGGCGTTGTGCGCGGCGTGCGCGGCGACGGGCGCCAACAGGCCGCCGGTCGTCTGGAACAGCAGGCCGAAGACGACGCCGGCGAGAACGGCCCAGAGCGTCCAGATCAGGTACCGGCGGTCGGGGCCTACGTGCGCCAGGCCGAAGACGACCGACGCGACCACGATCCCGAACTCCTGCTGCACGGCGCCGCGGAAGAACGCCTCCTCCCCCACACCCGAGAAGACGGCGACCAGCACCAGCCCCGCGCGGTCGGCCCCGTCCACGAGGTTCGGCGCGAGCTCGTCGGCCAGCCGGCGCAGGGGCGGGACCAGCCTGTAGGCGACCAGGGACAGGGAGATCGTCGCGGCGGCGGTGAGCAGGCCGAGCAGAAGGCCCGTCGCGGGACGGGGGCCGAAGACGGGCAGGTTTATGCCGCGGAGGCCGCACCAGACGACCGCGACGACGGCGAGGAGGCCGTAGAAGACGGCGGCGAAAGAGACGAAGCGGGGGCCCACGGTACGGCTACCAAACGCCTACCGGCGGGGCGGAAAAAGGGGGGCTGCACGCGGGGCCATAAGGCGGTATTGTACCCAAAGCCGGAACCGGCCGGTCGTGCGGCGAGAAGGGGAGTCTAGGGGTAGGGTATGGTCGACGAGTCGATATTCAAGGCTTATGACATCCGCGGGACGTATCCGGATCAGCTCAACGCGGAGGTCGCCCGCGACATCGGCCGCGCCTTCGTCAACCACCTCGGCCTCTCGGGCTCGCGGGTCGTCGTCGCCCGCGACATGCGGCTCTCGGGCGAGGACCTGGAGCGGGCTTTCGTCGAGGGGATCACCGAGGCCGGGGCCGACGTGCTCGACCTAGGTCTCGTCTCCACCGACGCTTTGTACTTCGCCGTCGGCCACTTAGAGGAGCCGGGCGGGGCCATGATCACGGCCTCCCACAACCCCAAGCACTACAACGGCTTCAAGCTGTGCCGCGAACAGGCCATCGCCCTCTCCGGCGGGTCGGGCATAGGCCAGATCCGCGACCTCATCGTCGCCGACAAGCTCCCGAAGCCGGCCGAGTACCCGGGCTCCGTCGAACAGACCGACATCACAGAAGACTACGCGAAGCATTGCCTGAGCTTTATCGATACGGAGGGCTTGAGGCCGCTCAAGATCGTGGTGGACGCCGGCAACGGCATGGCGGGCAAGATGCTCCCCCCGCTCTTCGAAAAGCTCCCCTTCGAGTACGTCCCGATGTACTTCGAGCTCGACGGTTCCTTCCCGAACCACCCCCCGAACCCCATCGAACCCGAGAACGTCGTCGAACTCCAGGACCGAGTCCGCTCAGAGGACGCCGACTTCGGGGTCGCTTTCGACGGCGACGCCGACCGCTGCTTCGTCGTGGACGAGAAGGGCCAGACCGTCTCCGGCGACATCCTGGCCGCCCTGATCTCCAAGAACGTCCTCGAAAAAGAACCCGGCGCGACGATCCTCTACAGCGCCGTCTGCTCGAAAGCCTTCCCGGAGCTCGTAGAGCACGAGGGCGGGGTGCCCGTCCGCACGCAGGCCGGCCACTCCATCATCAAGCCGCAGATGCGCGAGCGCGACGCGGCCTTCGGGGGCGAGCATTCGGCGCACTTCTATTTCAGGGAGAACTACTTCGCCGACTCCGGCATCATCGCCATGCTTGCTGTCGCCGAGCTCGTCGGCCGCCAGGAGGGCCCAATCTCCGACCTCATCTCCCCGATAGACCCCTACGTCCGCTCCGGCGAGATAAACTCCCAAGTGGCCGACCAGAAGGCCGTACTCCAGAACATCGAAGAACTCTATTCAGACCGCGTCGAGATCGACCACCTCGACGGCCTGACCGTCGACCTCGGCGACTGGTGGTTCAACCTCCGTCCCTCCAACACCGAACCGCTCCTGCGCCTCAACGTCGAGGCCGGCGACCGCGAGACGATGGAACGGGAGAGGGATCGGCTGCTGGAACTGATACGAAGTTAGGTTCTTAGGTTTTGGGGTTTTAGGCAAGGGCTCGAACATACCTGTTTCTTGGTGGTGTCGACGGGGCTGCTAGCACGGTCGAACGATCCGGTACGCCGAGGCAGCAAAGAGGCCGGTCGGGTTTTCCGACCGACCCAACCTCAAGGCCCAAGAACCTAAAAGCCTTGGAGCCTGAGAATCTAGCTTACGACGATGAGGTTCCGAACCTCGGTGACGCCTTCTATGCTCGCGGCGATCTCGCCGGCCGCCTGCTTGGCCTCTTCGGAAGGGGCGGGGCCGCGCAGTTCGGCGACGCCGTCGTTGACCTCGACGTTTACGCGGGGCATATCTGCCGTGCGCGGGTCTTCGCCGATGCGGGAGCGGACGCGCTGCTCGACCTCTTCCTGCGACTCCCCCACGCCCTCGATGCTCCCCCGGCGCCGCTCGCCGATGAGGGGGCCGGAGGCGGGGTCGGAGTAGTCGCGCTCGGCGCCGGTACGGTTCGGGTCCGAGGGGTCCTGGTGGGCCGCGCCTCCGCCGCCCGCCGTGCCGGTGGGCGTGCCGCTACCCCAGGTCTCGCCCCGTTGGCCGGCCGGGCTGCCAGGGTCCGGCGTGTGCTGGCCGGTCGAGCCGGTGTAGGACGAGGACCCGTCGTCGCCCTTCGAGCGGGCCAGGATCGACCCGAGCACGAGCCCGCCGAGCGCGAAGAGTCCGTACTTGAGGAACCTGGAAAGGGCGGGCTCCTTCGGGCTCATGGCCGCCCTTGCCAGCTTCGCCTGGCTCTTGCCGGCCTTGAGGGCCGCTCTACCGGCGACCTTGCCCGCCTTCGGGGCCACCCGCGCCCCGGCCTTCGCGCCTAGCTTGGCGCCTTTAGCTTTCTTCGCCACAGGTCGACCTCCATTGGATCTAAGGTTCCTTGCCGTGATACCCGAATGCCCCGGCCGGAAAACAACCGGACGCGCTACGCGTCGGGGCGCAGTTTGGGGACGAGCGTGATCCCCCGGTAGCGCATCCGGCGCTCGTTCAACGGCTCCTCGAACTCCGCCTCGCGCGCGAACCGGACCTCGCCGGTGGCCGCCGCCTCGACCAGGGCCGCCAGATCTTCTTTCTCCGACGGGGACAGCCCGATCTCGTCGAGGTCGCGCTTCTTCTCCCGCTCGAAGAGGCGGACGCGGCGGGCAAATGAGACGAAGATGCTGCACGGCTCGGGGCAGGGGATCTCCCCCAAACCCCGGTCCTGAACGAGCGGCGTGTCCGCGTCCACGTCCCACAGGGTCTTCTTCAAACACACCGCGTCCTCGCAGCAGGCGCGCGCGGCGTCCTGGACGCCCTCGTCCGAGAGGCGCTGCACGCGCTTGTAGATGCCGCTCTGGCGCGCGGCGTTCTCGCGGTAGCTGGTGACGTCCAGCTTCCCCTCGCGCAGCAGGTGCCAGTGCACGACGCCGGCCGGGTACAGGTAGTTCATCGCCACGAAGAGTTCTCCGGCATCCGCCAGATGGAGCTCCCAGCCGCGGCGCAGGTTCGGGGAGCTCTTGAGCGGTCGGTACTCGTCGGCGCCGGTGGTCTTGGAGATCTCTCGCGCCACCCTCGGCTCCCCGTACACCACGAGTTCCTCTAATCCTGCATCCTCTGCGTGCCGCAGGGTGAAGCCTCCATCGTTCGCACGGGCCAGGACCTGCCCGAAGACGCGGCCTTCGGGTCCGGCCTCCTCGACCCACGCGGCGAACGCTTCGCGCGCGGCCGACGCCGGTCCAGAAGCTTTGTGCGTGGCCTCAGACAACCTGCTGTTCCGGTTCCATCTCGCGGGCGCGGGCGACGATGAGGTTCGCCATCGAGGGGTGCGTGCCGACCGGGGCGCCGTAGAAGACACTCTTGCCGTCGAGCTCCGTGACCTCGCCCGTCAGGCCGAGGTCTTCGGGGATCGTCTCGCGGGTGTGCCAGCCCTCGGCTATAAAGACGGGGATGAGGATTACGTTGTCAGCGCTCGCGGTCTCCACGACGCCCCCGATCTCGGGCTCCTGGTCGAGAAAGCCGACCCCGACCTCGTCGTAGAGGCCCCGCCCGCGAATACGCTCGGCGTTCAAGTAGATAACACCGCCCGAGTTCTTGTTGAGGTCGGTGCCGTGCCCGAGAAGTACGAGCGCCGTGCTCCCGGTCGTCTGCTTGCCGCGCATGAGGTCCTCGACACGCTCCAGGATGACGTCCGGCATCCCCTCGAACGTGCCGAGCGGCCCCGCGTAACGCACGGTCTTTCCGCCCTTCTCCGTGACCGGACCGTCGAGGCCGAGCTCGCGCGGGACGACCTGCTGGGTGAAGTACCCCTCGGAGATGAAGGCGGGCACGACGAAGACCTCGTCGGACTCGACGGTGTCGAGCACGTGGCGCATGGAGGGCTCCTCTTTCCAGAAGCACTCGACGACCTCGTCGAACCCGCCGGCCTCGCGGATGCGCTCCGCGTGCTCGTAGACCGGCAAACTGGAGTCCTCGTTCAGGTGCGAACCGTGACCAACGATGACGAGAGCCTTCATGCCCCGCGCCTCCTCTAGTGCGTTGCCTACGGGCGGATTCTATCAACGGGCCGCGGCGCGGCCGGGAAACCCTTCACCGTCCCGTGGCCGGCCGGATGCGCTGGCTGAGGGCGTCCGGTCCGTACTCCAGGCCGACGAGAAAGGCCGCGGCGATGACCGGCGGCTCGGTGGCCGTCGGGGCGAGGCGCGGGTCGGCGCGCAGCAGGCCGTCGAGGTTGGCTACGCCTTCGAGCCCCCGGCGGGAGTGGACGCCCCCCGCCTTGAGCACGCCGTTGGTCATGCGCGAGACGTCCTCGGCCTCCGCGTGCCCGGCGCGCGCCGAGACGTCCAGGTCCGGCACTTCGGAGAGCACCTCCAGGTACGCCTGCACCAGCGCCCCCCGGATGGAGTCGGCCCGCGAGAGCGCGGAGAGGAGGGCGGGCCTCGCAAGCTCGCGTGTTACCTCGAAGTTGCGGGCGTACTCTCGCGCCAGCGCGTCCCGGCCCGCGACGAAGCGCATGGCGTCCCGCAGCGTCGCGTCCCTGCCGGCCCCACGGGCGTAGGAGAGGGCGCCGGCCAGCGGTCCGCCGAAGCCCGCGCCCTCCAGGGCCCGAACGAAGGGGTCTATGTCCCCGTGGCCGAGCCCCGCGAGGACCTTTCCGACGGACTCTCCCAGCATCGCGGCGCGGGCGAGCGGGGCCAGGTAGCCG
>CAXUFZ010000255.1:0-5711 GCA_964250345.1 uncultured Rubrobacteraceae bacterium | reverse complement strand
GCCCAGATCTGGGACGCCGTCCGAGACGGAGTTGAGCCGTCGCGAGCGGCGGCGACGTCGCAACGAAGGCCGGAAGGCCCGTCGCCGCGTCCTGCGCCGCCGCGCGCTTCTGGTCCTCCCGCTCGTCGCCCTGATCGCCCTCGTCGCCGGCCTCGCCTTCTTCTTGAACGCCGCCGCGGACCAACCCGTCTCCCGCGTCCAGATCCCCGCCATCACGCCGGGACCAGCCGCGCCGCCCGCGGCCGCCGAAACCGATGGAGATGATGCCGGTGCCAACGCCGACGACGGAGGCCGGAGCGCGGCGGGCGATGGCGGCAGGGCCTCCCCGGCGGTGGAGGTCGGGCTCTCTTCCGGGGAGACGGGGCCTCTGCGGCGCAGGATCGGGCGCATCGCGCGGGCCTACCCCGGCAGGTACGGGGTGATGATCGTCGACCCATCCTCCGGCCGGTCCGTCACGATGGGCCCGGACAAGCGTTTTCTGGCCGCGAGCATCAACAAGCTCCCGGTCCTGATGTCGCTCTACAAGTCCGCGGCGGCCGGGACGGTGGACCTCGACGACCACATCACCCTGCAGGCCTCCGACATACAGGCCTACGGGACGGGGTCGCTCCAGTTGGAGCCCGTCGGCACCACCATGACGCTGCGCGAGTGCGCCACGTACCTCATAAGAGAGAGCGACAACACCGCCTGGAAGATGCTCGACCGCTACCTCGGCAGGGGCTACATCCGCTCCGAGCTCTACAGCGTCGGCGCCACCTCGACGGAGTACTGGATCCCCAACACCACCACCCCCAACGACGTCCTCGCCATGCTGGAGAAGATCTCCGACCCTGCGTACACCAGCCCCGAGCTCTCGGCCGAGATGCTCGACCTCATGACGAACACGGACTTCGAGGACCGCCTGCCCCAACTGCTCCCCAAGGGAACCCGGGTCTCGCACAAGATCGGCTCCTACGGCGACACCTTCGGCGACGCCGGCGTCGTCCTCCCCAAGAACGCCCGCGGCGCCGACGATCTCTACTACATAATCGTGCTGGCCTCGAACACCGGCGAGGGCACCGCCCGCGCCGCCATGCAGGAGATGTCGCTGGCGGCCTACAAGACTTTCACGGGGTCGCGAACCGCGAAGCCGTCCGAACCCTAGCCGAATATCTGCCACGGACGTCGCCCGAACGTCGCTTCCTGTATTCGAACGCACCAGGGATGCACCGGATTGGGGTAGCCTGTGTCCAAGCGAGACGAGGAGGGGGACCTCGATGAAAAGACTTCTTGTGGCATTGGTCGGCTCGTTGTTGGCGGGCGTCACGCTGGTGGGCGTCTCCGCCGAGGAGCCCCCCGCGGCGCGGGCGACCGGCGGGGGCGAGGTGAGCAGGTGTGGCGGCGGCAAGATTTATCTGGGCGCCAAGGAGCGGAAGAGCTTCCGGCTGCACAACGAGGTTCGCAGGGACCGAAACCTCAAACCCTTCTGCGTCCACCCGGACCTCCAGAAGGCCGCCAGGTCCCACTCGGAGGATATGATCCGACGCGACTACTTCTCCCACAACACGAAGGGCAAGAACGAGGGCGCCTGCGAACGCGTGCGCCGCTTCGGTTACCGCTTCCGTTCCTGCGGCGAGAACATCGCCTGGGGCTCTGGCCCTAAGGGCAGCCCCGGCAACATAATGCGCAACTGGATGAACAGCAGCGGCCACCGCGCCAACATCCTCAACAATAAGTACCGCGAAGTCGGCATAGGAACCCACACCGGAACCTTCAACGGGACACGAAACGTCACCATGTACACCGCGGACTTCGGCGCCCGCCTCTAAACGTACCGGCAACTGACACCGGCCCGCGTCCCCAGGACGCCGCCGCCCCGCCACGCCGTGCGCGGCCCCATCCTGTTAAGCCGTGTGAAGAAACGGCCCGCCAAATGTAGAAAAAGATGGTTAAGCGTATAGAAGCGATGAGAAAGGTAACCGCCGTCCAAAAGAAAGCAGACAGGAGGCAAGTGTTGAGAAAGACGGTTCTACTGGCGGCGATGCTGGTGATGGTCCTGGCCGCGACCGCTCCGGCCCTAGCATAAGACGCCACCGACGACGACGGCGCCATAGCCGAGGGCGGCGACGTCCGGTTCGTCGACTGCTCGCAGGTCCAGCAGGCCGTCCAAGGCCGGTACGGCGACGCGCAGGCCACCGCCGACGACGGCTTGATCGCCCCGGTCGCGAACACGCTGGGCATCAGCCAGACGCAGGTCAACGCCTGCCTTGGCGAGAATAACATCGGCGCCACTAACGTCGATGCTAGCGTCTCCGCCTCGGCCGACGTTGACGACGGGGCGAGCGCCTCCGTCGCCGCCGAGGACGAGGCCAGCGCTTCGGCCCCCGCCGGGCTTCCCGAGACGGGCGGCGTCTCGCTCGTGGCCCGCAGGACGGTCCGCTAGGCAACCGAACGCGGCATCGCAGGGCGGGTTCCCCGGGGGCACGGAGGAGGCGGGACCCCACATAGGCGCGCCCGTCCGTCGCCGGTCATGCGGGAACTATCGGAACTCGAAAATCGCCTTGTGAGAACCTTGTGAGAAGTTGGACGCCCGCAAGATCCCGTCGGGGACCTACTCCCTGGTGATACCGCGCGCGAGGAATCCGCCCGTCATCGCCAAGATGCTCAGGGCGGCCAGCAGGACCGGGAGGTTGAGACCGCCGGTGTCGGGCAGTCCGCCGCCCTCCCCGTCGGCCGCCGCGGCCCCCGGCGAGGTTGAAGCGTCGACCGAGCCGCTGGGCGAGGCGCCCGAGGTGGTGACCGCTCCCGGAGCCAACAGGCCGGCGTCCTCGCACTGTTCCAGCACGCGCCGGGCCCCGGTGGAGGGATCTCCCGACTCGAAGTACCCCTGATCGAGGAACGCGGCGAACGAGGAACAGGTGGTGGCGGCGTCGCCTTCGATGATGACGGTTTCGCCATCGAAGGCGTATTTCGGGGGAGGCTCCGACCCCCCTCCCGGCAAGTCCGCCGTCTGCGCCAAGGCTGGCGACGCGGCGAGCGCCGCTACCATCGCCGCCACTATCAGAACCGCCCCCTTCGCCGTCGCGCGCAACGTCGGAACTCCGATCGGATCCGTTCGGCACCAGGGAGGACGCAGACGACCAAACCTTCGATTGGTATCGTTCCGGCTTTCCACGCTTCCCTCCACCAAAAGCCAGCATCATGTCTCGCGCTACCGGGAGAACCCTACGCCATCCGCCGGTGCCGACGCAAACCGGCGCACCGACCACCCAGGGGGAGTTCGTCGCATACTGGCACTCGTATTTGACCCCGGAGCGCGCCGTGGCTAACATACTCGTTACCGGGCGACCGGGCCCTCGCGGGATACGTGGCGCCAGCGCTACGTGGAAGAGGGGACGGGAAGGCGAGAGGGGCAACCTCTGTACGGGTCGGACATCGAGCAAGCAACCCATCCTGTTTGGGTCGAGATGCCTACTCGCGAGCGCGGAGGTGGACCGGTCTGGCGACGCCGCGACGCCGGGAACGGCGTCCGAGAGGAGGGCTAGTGGGGAGTTCGCGCGGGAATCGGAGACCGGGACGCAAACCGTGATGGCGCGGGCGGTAGACGCCGCGCGAGAAAGACCGAAGGCGGCGCTCGCGCTCGCGGCGTTCCTCATCTGCGCGGGCCTCGTGCTGGGCCCGATACGCGAGGCCATCGCCTACACCTTCGACACCGACTTCGACAGGCGCGCGTACAACTTCCCGAGGGACTCCGACGGGCGGGTCTCGGAGTCAACGGGCAACCTGAACGGAGGAGGGTCGCCACCGTATTCGAACAGAAAGCGGGTCACGTTTGGGAAGGCTACCCCCGTCTTTGAGGTCTCACACCCCAGCGCGGTCGCCACGTACGTCAGCCTAAAGTACGACTGGGTCGCGACAGACTATTGCACCGTGCCCCGCACCTATGTCACCAAACACGAGAGGGCGCATTCCAGGGGATGGGCCCACTTTAAGGAGACCCCCGCCGTGAACAATGCGTGGCATAAAAACGCGCCACAGGGTTGTAACCCGTGAAAGGCGCGCACCGGCCGGGGTCCGCGGCGGGCAGCTCCGCGGCGACGTGGAAGGAGACCAAGGTGGCCGACGGCAGAACCCGAGGGGGCCCACCCTCTACCGCCGGGGACGGCGCGGGGCGGGCGGTTCTGGCCGCCCTGCTCGCCATTGCGGCGGCGCTTGCCATCGCGGCGGCCCCCGGTCAAGCCCTCGCACAAGAGCCGGAGGCAGCGCAGGAGGATGCCGCGAAGCTCGACTGCGGCGACTTCGCCACCCAGAGGGGGGCGCAGGCGATCCTCGCCCGCTCGCCGGCTTCGTCGGAAGGCGATCCCTTCGAGCTGGACGAAGACGACGATGGTCGCGCGTGCGAAGCGGACGCCGGTGGGGCCGCGGAGGACGGGACGGAGCTCGGGGCGTCAACCAGTGGCGACCTCGACTGCGTAGACTTCCCTTCCCAAGCGGCGGCGCAGGATTGGCTGAGGAGCGACCCCTCGGACCGCGACGGCTTGGACCCTGAGAACAACGGCGTCGCCTGCGAGATCGTCCCCGCCCCCTACGCGGACCGCTCCGTCGACAACGCGCCCGTGATCGCGGCGCGCTCCGGGGCCGACGTGGACTGCGAGGCCTTCGAGTACCAGCAGGAGGCCCAGGGGTACTACTTGAGGAACCCGAGCGACCCGAACGGGCTCGACGGCCCAAACGAGCCCGCGGAGAGGAACGAGCGCTACGTCGGCAACGGTTGGGCGTGCGAGACCCTGCCCCTCCTGGCAAGTAACGTCGAGGAATTCGGGTCGGAAAACACGGAAACAGCCCCGACCACGCTCGCCGCGACGTGGCTCAACAGCGGAGGACCGGGCCTACCGCTCAACGTCGCCGCGCTGCTTCTGGTAGCTTGCGGTGTCTCGATTTTGCTGATCGTTCGCCGCGCCCGGCGGCAGTGAGGCCGGCGGCGACTGGGAGGAGTGCTTTTGTGATTTTGGCGCTCCTTCCGCTCGTTCGCTACCTTCGAAACTCGGTGAACCGGAGCGATCGAGCGGCGGGGGTCACGGCGCAACCCTTCGTCAACTATGGCTAAATCTTATGCGCCGAAGTGGATGGGTTAGAACCGCGGCCCACAAATTGTTAAGAAATCTTAAGAAAATCGCAAAAAATACGGTAAATGGTGTTGACATTGAGGTCTAGGGGTATGAAAATGCTCGACGTAGGTAAATGTCGAAAGAGGAGGTAAGTGTTGAGGAAAGTAATGTTGCTGGCGGCCATGCTGGCCATGGTGCTCGCCGCGGCGGCCCCGGCCTTCGCGCAGGACGCCACCGCCGACGACGGCTCCATAGCCGAGGGCGGGGACGTCCAGTACGTGGACTGCTCGCAGGTCCAGCAGGCCATCCAGGGCCAGTACGGCGACGCGACGGCGACGGCCGACGACGGGTCGGTGGCCGCGGCGGCCAACACGCTCGGGATCTCCCAGACGCAGGTTAACGCCTGCCTCGGCGGCACCGCGATCAACGATAGCGTGGTCGGTCCGACCGGTAGCGTGTTCCCCGACGCCAGCGTCCCGGCCGGCAGCGTCCCGGCCGGCGATGACAGCGCCTCGGCTTCCGCTTCGAGCAGCGCCTCGGCCTCGGCTTCGGCCCCGGCTGAGCTGCCTGAGACGGGCGGCGCTTCGCTGCTCGCGCTCGGCGCCGGCGTCCTGCTCGTGGCCG
>CAXUFZ010000254.1:0-5771 GCA_964250345.1 uncultured Rubrobacteraceae bacterium | reverse complement strand
CCGGGGGCCTGCGCGAGCTCGGGCCGGACGTTATCGCCCTGCAGGAGGCGATCTCGGGCGACGGCCGCGACCAGGCGGAGAACGTCCTCGGAGAGGGCTACCACGTCGTCCACCAAAGAGTGGGGCTCGTGGGCGACGGGAACCACGGGGCGTCCATCGCGAGCCGCTGGCCGCTCGGGGAAGTGCGGGAGGCTGACCTGCACCTTACGCCCCGGACGAGAGACTACCCGTGCGGGACGCTGGCCGCGGAGATCCTCGCGCCGGAGCCCTTAGGCCCCCTGCTATTCGTCGCCCACGGGCCCTCGCACCAGCCGAGCTACGAACTCGAACGGGAGCTCCAGTCCGTGGCCGCCGCCCGGTTGGTCGAGGACATGGCCGACCGGCGGGGGGTACGCCACGTGGTGGTGGCCGGCGACTTCAATGCGGGCCCCGGTGCGAGCAGCGTGGCCTTCTGGCGCGGCGAACGGTCCTTGGGGGGTATGAGCGTCCGCTACCGGGACGCCTGGCAGAGCGCCCACCGCGACGACCCGGGCCACACCTTCGCGCCGCGCAACCCGCACGTAGCCGCGTACAAACCCGCGCTGGACGCGGGGCAGCGGATCGACTACGTCCTCGTGCGTTGCGACGACGCCCTCTGGGGGCCGATCCTGGACGTCTCTTCCTGCGAGCTCGCCTTCGACGGGCCTGCGGGCGGCGTGTGGGCGAGCGACCACTTCGGCGTCGTGGCGGACCTCTCCGTCCAGCAGTCGGGTCGACAGCCCGCGGAATGATCCCAGGCTCGCCTGGCAAATCTTTCGAACCGCTACCTTATGCGTTCCCCGCCTTCCGCGTCGAAGAGGTGCGTGCGGGCCGGATCGAACCTCAGCCTGACGTTCTCGTCGCGTTTGAAGCGCGCCTCGGCGGGTGTGCGGACACCGACGCGGTCGGCGACACCCGGCAGCCTCACGGAGAGGAAGCCGGACTCCTGCAGTTGCTCATGGGCGAAGACCGTGCCGCGGACGGTGCCGGAGCCGTCTGAGTCCGCCACGTGGACGTCCTCCGGGCGGGCGCCCAGGACGACGTTCTGGCCCGGGGTCGTGACCGTGCCGTTCAGGAGGTTCATGGGGGTGTCGCCGATGAAGCCGGCGACGAAGAGGTTGGCGGGGTCCTCGTAGACCTCTTCGGGGGTGCCGACCTGTTGGATGGTGCCCTCGTTCATCAGCGCGATGCGGTCGGCCATCGAGAGGGCCTCGAGCTGGTCGTGGGTGACGAGGACAATCGTGTAGCCGTCTCGGTCTGGAGGTGCTTGATCTCCCGCCGCGTCTGCGTCCGCCCCGAGAGGTCGAGGTGCGAGAGCGGCTCGTCGAGCAACAGCACGTTCCTACCTTGTACCACGCAATATGTGACAAAACGCAATACAACGTGATAAACGCCAAGACAACACGCTATTTTTGTGAAACAAGGTCAATTGCGTAACAAGATGCCACGCGTTCTTATCAATCCGCGGCCGGTCGTGTGGGTCTGCGTGGTTGGGGTTAAGGGGCCCGGCCCCTTCGGTGGGGGCCGGGCTAGTCGCGTGGGTTAGTGTCCGAACGAGGGTTCCGCGTCTTCGGCGGAGTAGCCTTCCTCGCCGGGGTCGGCGGAGCTCTTTATGAACGAGGCCAGTACGGCGCAGACCACGTAGAGGGCGGAGTAGGTGATCACGACCCCACCATAGCCTACCCCGATAAAGCCGAGGCCGGTGGCGATGGCCGGACCGACGAACGCGGCGCCGCCGGCGCCGGTGTTGAGGATGGCGAGGGCCGCGCCCTTGTCGTGGCGCTCGACCATCGAGGGCATCAGGGCCGAGAGCGGGACGAAGCCGGCCAGCAGCACGCCGTAGAGCATGCCGAGCACGACCGAGACGGCGTAGCTGCCCGTGAGCAGCGACGCGAAGTACCACAGCGGCACGGCCAGGGCGCAGCCCACGCAGCCGAACAAGGTCACCGTCCGCCGCCAGCCGAAGCGGTCGCCGAAGATCCCGAAGAAGAGGTTGGCGCCGATGTTTGCCCCGTAGACCAGCGAGACGAGGACCGAATACTGCGCCCCGTTCATCAAACCGTCGTACGGGCCCTCCGCCGTGGCCGTCACGAAGACGAACGGCAGAAAGGCGAAGAACCCGTACTGCGGCGAGGTGTTAACGATACGGACCACGCCGCCCATCAGCGTGCGGGGGTCGCGCCAGAGGATGTCGATGCCTTCGAGCAGCCGCCTGTAGCTCCTCGGGTTCTCGACCTGCTCGTCGGCTATCGGTTGCAGGCCCTGCGCCTCGCGCACGCAGAACGAGCCTACAAAGCCGCCGATGGCGACTATCACGAGCGCCAGCCAGAAAGTGTTGTACACGCCGAGGAGCGGAACGGAGATGGCCGCCACGACGGCCCCCAGGGTCGGCAGACCGCCCGTAAAAGCGAACCAGAACCATCCGGCCGCGGACCCCCTCATGTTCACCGGGGTGACCGTCTGGGCCCAGACCAGAAAGCCGAACGCGAAGAGCGGGTAAGAAAGACCGCGTATCCCGTATATGAGGCCGACCAGGAAGAGGCTCCCCGAGTCGATGGCGAAGAGGAGGAAGAGTATCTCGAAGACGATCCAGATCGCGGCGCCCAGTTGCATGACGCGCCGGGGGCCCCAGATCGCCGAGAGCGTGCCCGAGAACCAGGAGGCGATCAGGACGCCTAGGCCGTAGACCGTGAAGGTCACCAACGAGGCCTGGCCGCCGTTGAGCCCCCCGGGTCCGGTCAGGTATTCGGGGAGGCGGCTGATCTCCACGCCGTCCCCGATCATGAAGATGAAGACCGCCACGAAACCCCAGAAGAGGGGCCTCGGCATCCCCAGGCTCTCCACCCGACGCCCGAAAGCCCCGTACTCGGGCTGCGCCGCTTGACTGCTCACGCTTTGTATCCTCCTTCGTGCCGGTTTATCGGCTGGTTCGGACCTGATCGATGGTCGGCCGCGCGGTACGGCCCCTCGCTACGGATCGTCCAGGGGCTCGCGCTCCTCGGTAGCTTCCGTCGCGCTCAATCGTCCTCCCAGCCGAACTCGTCGCGGAGGTCGGCCGGGATCAGGTGGTCTATCCGCCCCAGCACGAAGTCCGGCACGACGTCGCTCTCCCCCTCCAGGTCCCCGGCCTGCGTCTCGCCGGTCAGGACGACGGCGGAGGGCATGTCGGCGTCCAGGGCCATCTGGATCTCGGTGTAGAGCCGGTCACCCGTCGTCACGCAGTCTTTGGCGTCCAGGCCGATCAGGTCCATGATGGTCTTTAGCATGATCGGGTCGGGCTTGCCGACGTTGACCTCGCACTCGACGCCGGTGCAGCCTTCTATGGCGCCCACGATGGCCGCCGCGTCGGGCTCGCCCCGGCCGCCGGGGAAGGGGCAGAAGCGGTCGGGGTTGGTGGTGACGAGCCTGGCGCGCCCGTGAAACCAGATGGCGTCGAAGGCGATCTGGAGCTTCTCGTACGCGAAGCCCCGGTCGTAGGAGGCGATGACGATGTCTATTTTTTCGGGGTCTTCGGACATCTTTATGCCGGCGTCGCGGAGCGCGTTCTTGAGGGGCTCCTCGCTTATGGGGTAGACGGTGGCGTCAGGGTGGTTCTGGAGCAGCCACTGGGTCATGGTGACGACGGTGTTGACGATCTCGTCCTCCGGCGTCTCCAAACCGAGCTTCGTCAGCTTCTCGGCGTACATCGCGGGGTCTTTGGTCGGGTTGTTGGAGAGGAAGACGACCCTCTTTTCTAGCTCGCGCAGCTTGAGGACGAGGCGTTCGGCGCCGGGCAGGAGGTCGTCGCCGAGGTAGATGGTGCCGTCGAGGTCGAAGACGTAGCCCTCGTAGAGCTTCTCGGGGGAGCGCAACAGGTTCTCCGGCACCTACGCCCCGGCCTTCTCGCCGATGCCCCGGCCGGCCTCGTGGCGGGAGACGTCGTGGACGAGCTCCCGCATCCGGGGGTAGGTCTCGACGTACTTGTCCACGTAGAACTGGTACTCCTCGTGACGCTCCACGTCGGGCTCTATGCTGCGCTCGACGTGGACCATCTCGTCGGCGGCCTCCTGCACGCTCTCGTAGGCGCCCGCTCCGACGGCGCCCAGGATGGCGGAGCCGAGAGCCGGCGCTTCGGTGACGCTCGTGAAGGAGATCGGGAGGTTCGAGACGTCGGCGTGGATCTGCATCCACAGCTCGCTCTTCGTGGCCCCGCCGCAGATGACGCCCTCGTTGGGCTCGAAGTCGTTGTCGCGCATCGTTCTCAGGATGTGCTCCGTGCCGTAGCAGATGCCCTCAAGTATCGCCCGGAAGACGTGCTCCTCGCCGTGGTGGAGGGACAGACCCCAGATCATGCCGCGCGCCTCGGAATCGGTGTACGGCGTCCTGTTCCCCTGCCAGTAATCCAACACCACGAGCCCCTCGGAACCGGGCGACACCTTCGCCGCCTTCTCGTTGAGCACCTCGTAGACGTCGACGCCCCGCTCCTCGGCCTCCGCGGTCGACTCCTTCGCCAAATGGTCCTTGAACCACTTGACGACCGACCCCGTCGAGGCCTGCCCACCCTCGACCGTGTACTGGCCCGGCACGACGGCGTCGGTGTAGGAGCCGAAGAAGCCCTTGCCGTAGAGGGGCTCGGACGACTGCCCGACCACGACGTGCGAGGAGCCGGCGATGAGCGCGGTCTTGCCGGGTTTGAGGACGTTCAGGCCGACCATCGCCACGAAGGCGTCGCCGCCGCCCTCGGCGACGGGGATGCCGGGTCGGAGGCCGAGTTCCTCGGCGGCCTCTTTAGAGAGTTCGCCGGCGATAGCGCCCATGTCGAGGACGTTTTGGGGGAGTTTGTCCATAAGGTCGTCGAGTTCGAGGGCGGAGTACAGGGAGCCTGGGTAGCCGCCCTCGTTGCGGTCGTAGTACCAGCGGAAGGAGGCGGTGTTTATGGAGGCGGTCCATTCGCCGGTGAGGCGGTGGGTGATCCAGTCCAGGTACTCGCAGATGCGAGCGGCGTTCTCGTAGGTGTCGGGCTCTTTCTCCTTGAGCCACAGCGCCTTGGACGGCCCCCACTCGGCAGAGACGGGGCCGTACCCGTTGTATTTGAGCGCCGCGTCCCCCGTCTCGGCCACCCTCCGGGCCTGGTCGGTCGCCCGCACGTCCATCCAGAGGATCGCGGGTCGCAGAACTCGATCGTTCTTGTCCGCGGCGACCACGGTGCAGGTCGTCGCGTCCACGGAGATGCCCCGGATCTCCCCCGGCTCCACACCACCCTCGTCGAGCGCCCGGCGCGTGGCCTTTACCAGGCAGTCCCACCACTCGTTCGGATCCTGCTCGGCCCACCCGGACTTCGGGTGCTTGAGCGCGTAAGCCTCCCCCGCGAAGACCACGGGCCGGCCCCGCGGGTCGAAGATGCCCACCCGGATGCTCTCCGTCCCGCCGTCGATGCCGACGAAGTACGGCCCCTCTGCCACTCCCGTCTCCTTCCCCAATACGTCACACTGCTCGTGTGATGAACATACAGTAACATGTGAGAAATCTACCCGCAAAGCGGGCGGGGAACCCGCCGGAGAACGGGGAACGCGCGGGCACGGGGGAGCGAAAAGGGGAGGTTCGCCGGCGGCTCCTCCGCCCTTAAAGCGCCAAGAGGGAAGAGATAGACTGCCGTTGCTCCGCCGCTCGTGGGGCGTAACGTCCGGTCCGGGTAACGGACCCGGGCCGAACCCGCCCCCGGGAGTCGGGAGGCGCTCGCTTCGGCTTCGCCTCCGCCCGCTTCGGGAGTCGGG
>CAXUFZ010000253.1:0-5849 GCA_964250345.1 uncultured Rubrobacteraceae bacterium | reverse complement strand
CCCCCACCCCCCCCCCGCGGGGGGCCCGCTGTGGGGGTTGGGGATGGGCCGGGGGGCTATGGGGTTTCCTCCGCCCCGCGTCCCCTACTGGCTACTCGTTGGACGCGTACAGTTGCTGGACCTCCTCGCCGGAGAGGGCCCGGTCGTAGACGTGGACCTGGTCGAGGCCGCCGCGCCAGAAGTCCACCGGGCGGCCGTCGAACTTGCCGCGGCCGATGACCGTGTTACCCGAAGAGGCCTCGCCGACGCAGGCGCCCGCGGTATCCACGAGCTGGCCGTCGAGGTAGAGCTCGAGCTGGCCGGTGGCGGCGTCGCGGACGCCGACCATGTGTTACCAGCGCCCGGGCTCGGGGGGCTCCGGCGCGAGCGCCCGCACCCCGACGAAGCTGAACGCGAGGCGATCATCCTGGTCGGAGTACTGGAGGAAGAACGCGCTGTTGCGGTCCCCGTCCTGGCTCACCGCGGTCGCCCAACCGTTGAGGTTGTCCAACTTGACCCACGCGGCGACGGAGTAGTTGCCGGTGGTGTCCAGGATCGGGCCGCCCGTGTCCACGAGGTCGTTGCCGTCGAAGTTCAGGCCGGAGTCGCCCGGGGAACCGGGGTGCCCGGCGGTCCAGGAAGGGGGCCCGACCAGAGTGCCGTCGCGGTCGTCGGCGTCGTTCTCGCCCTCGTCTTCGGTCGTCGTGCCCTGCCCCTCGCTGAACGGGTAGTAGCTCGGGCCGGTGAGGCCGGGTGTGCCGGGCGGGAAGTTGCCGCCGGGGGTGCTGGCGTCGTCGGAGGCGGCGATGACGGCCTCGTTGGCGGCGCGGATGCGCTCCATGCTCGATGGCTTGAAGACGTCGCGGTCGTAGGTGTACATGCCGTTGATCTCGCCTTCGAGGTCGGTGATCTCGGTGTAGACGCCGGCCGAAACCCCGCAACTCCTGACGCCCGCTTCGAGCCTCTCTTGCAGCTCCTCGTAGCGCTCGGTGAGCCTCTCGGCCGTGGGCTCCGTCCCGTAGGGTGCCACGGGTGGGACCAGCGGGTACAGGTGTCCGGGCGGCGGGGTCAGCGCCACGCCGCCGTACTCGCCGGCGACCACGGCCCGGTCGTCGCTGGGCGTGGGAAGCGGCGGCCCCTGGTAGACGTGCTCGTCGTAGATGTCGCCGGCCCCGGTGTCGCCGTTGGACGCGCAGCAGTTCACGCCCGAGTGCGTGTTGACCATCCGGCTCGGGTCCTGCTCCTTGACCATCGCGGCGACCCGCGCCGTGGTCTCCTTGTTCAGCTCGCCCCAACCCTCGTTGTACGGGACCCACGTCGTCACCGAGGTGAAGCTCTTGTGCTCGTCGATGATCTGGCGCAGCTCGGACTCGAACTGCCGCTGGGCGGCGGGGTTCGGGTCGTAGTCGGGCCTGAACGACGGCATGTCCTGCCAGACGAGCAGGCCGAGTTTGTCCGCGTGGTAGAACCAGCGGTCAGGCTCGACCTTTATGTGCTTGCGCACCATGTTGTAGCCGAGGTCCTTGTGCGCTTGCAGGTCGAATTTCAGCGCCTCGTCCGTGGGAGCGGTGTAGACGCCGTCGGGCCAGTAGCCCTGATCCAGGGTTCCCACGTTGGCGACGAACTTGCCGTTGAGGGTCATGCGCGGCTTGCCGTCCTCGCCCTTCTGGACGCCGACGGATCTCATGCCGAAGTAGCTCTCGACGGAGTCGACGGGGTCCCCGAGCGCCCTGCCGCCGTTTGCGTCGCGCAGGCGTACCTCGAGGTCGTAGAGGAACGGGTCGTCCGGCGACCACAGCTTGGGGTCGGGGACCGGCAGGCGCAGGTCCGTGTTGGCCCGCCCCACGACGCGCCCGACCTGGCGGTCGCCGTCGTAGGCGATGGCCTCGACGACCTTGTCCCCGGCGTTCGCGGCGCGGACGTTGAGCTTCAGCGAGTCGTCTTCGAGGTTCGGGGTCATGTCCAGGCGGCCTATGCGGGCGGGGCGCACCGGCTCCACCCACACCGTCTGCCAGATGCCGGAGTTGGGTGTGTAGAAGATGCCGCCCGGCCTGAGCGTCTGCTTGCCGACGGGTTGGCCGACCCGGTCGGTCAGGTCGACGACGCCGACCACGATCTCCTGCCGGTCACGCTTGTTGAGGGCACCCGTGACGTCGATGGAGAAATCGTCGTAGCCGCCGGCGTGGGAGCCGACGCGCTCTCCGTTGACCCACACAGTCGCCTCGTAGTCCACGGCCCCGAAGTGCAGCATCAGGCGCTGGTCGCCCCTGCGCCAGCCGTCCGGGACGGTGAAGTTCCTGCGGTAGAACATCCGGTCCTCGTGGCGCATGATCCCGGAGAGCGCGGACTCGACGGGATAGGGGACCAGCACCCGCTCGTCGAGCTCCTCGCCGAACGGCGGCTCCTCGCTGGCGGCGGCGTCGGAGAACTGCCAGACGCCGTTGAGGTTCTGCCACCTGTCGCGGACCATCTGCGGCCTGGGGTACTCGGGCAGCGCGTTGCCCGGCCCGACCTCCTCCGGCCAGGGCGGGGCGTGGGGCGGGTCCTTCTTCTGGTTGCGGGGTGGGGCGTCCTGGGCTAAGCCGGGGATGGCGGCCCACGCCGCCAGCGCCGCCAGCGCGACGGCCAGCGCGACGACGAAGGCGATCAGCGCCGCCGGCCTCCCGTACAACGTCCGCGGGCCGGCCCGTTCTTCACTCGCGATCCGGTTCTCCATCCTCATGCTCTTCTTTCTCCCACCCGCCGGTGGGGTTCCGACCACCGCTCGTCCGCAATTCCTACTCCCGTTCCCCGCTGCGTCTCGTCCCTCCGGTCCCCTTCCGTAGCGACCCTCGGCCCGGGGACGGAGAACCGTCCGTCCCCGTTACTCGTACGGTTCCTACCGGCCCGACGCGAAGAGTTCGGCGACCTCGGCGTCCGAGAGGGCGCGGTCGTAGGCGTGGACCTGATCGATGTTGCCGGGGAAGTAGTCCACGGGGCCGCCGTTGAACCTGGCGCGTCCGACGACGAGGTCGCCGGTGGAGGGGTCGGCCAGGCACTGGCCCGCCGTGTCCTGGAGGGCGCCGTCCACGTAGAGCTTGTACGTGCCCTCCTCCGCGCTGCGCACGCCGACCATGTGGTACCACTGGCCCGCCACCGGGGGCGCGTCGCTCCTGACGGAGCCCTGCGGGAAGCTGAACTGGAGGCGGTTGTTGGCGCGGTGGTACTGCAGGAAGAACGCCGACTGGGGGCCGGTCGTGTCCTGGCTGACCGCCGTGTAGAACGAGTTGAGGTTGTCCAGACGGATCCAGGCCGACACCGTGTAGTTCTCCGACGTCTCGATGACCGGGTCCCCGGCGGTCACGAAGTCGTTCTGGCCGTCGAACCGCAGGCCGCTGTCGGGCGCGGGGGAGTTGGGGCTGCCGGTCGTCCACACGGGACCGTTGGTCAGCGTGCCGTCGGCGTCCTGCCCGTCGTCGCCTTCGTCCTCGGTCGTCGTGCCCTGCCCCTCGCTGAAGGGGTAGTAGAGAACGCCGTTCGGGCCCGGCGTGCCGGGCGGGAGGTCGGTTCCGCCGGAGCCGGCCGTCTCGGAGGCGGCGATGACGGCCTCGTTGGCGGCGACTATGCGGTCGCGGTTCTCCTCGCCGGGCTTGAAGACCTGGCGGTCGTAGGTCCACATCCCGTTGACCTCGTCCTCGACGTCCGTGATCTCGGTGTAGACCCCGGCCGAGACGCCGCAGCTCTCGACGCCCCGCGTCATCTTGCGCTGAAGCTCCTCGTAGCGCTCGGTGAGCCTCTCGGGCGACGGCTCGGCGCCGTAAGGCGCGAAGGACCTCGACGGATCGAACTCGTGCGGCGGGTTCCTGAGCGCGACGCCGCCGTACTCGCCGGCCACGGTGGCCCGGTCGTCGAACGGCGCCGGCAGCGGCGGGTCCTGGTAGCTGTGCTGGTCGTAGATGTCGCCGGCCCCGGAGTCGCCCTGGCTCTCGCAGCAGTTGACGCCCGAGTGCGTGTTGACCATCCGGCTCGGATCCTGCTGCTTGACCTCTTCAGCGACGCGGCCGGTGGTCGCCCGGTCGAGCTCGCCCCAACCCTCGTTGTACGGGACCCACGTCGTCACCGACGTTATGTGGTCGTGCTCGTCTACTACCTGCCGGAGCTCCTCCTCGAACTGCGCCTGATCGGCCGGGTTCGGGTCGTAGACGGGCGAGAAGGAGGGCATGTCCTGCCAGACGAGAAGGCCCAACTTATCCGCATGATAGAACCAACGATCCGGCTCGACCTTTATGTGCTTGCGGACCATGTTGTAGCCGAGCCTCTTGTGCTCGACGAGGTCGAACTTGAGGCCCTCGTCGGTGGGTGCGGTGTAGACGCCGTCGGGCCAGTAGCCTTGGTCGAGCGTCCCCATGTTCGCCACGAACTCGCCGTTGAGCGTCATGCGCGGCTTGCCGTCCTCGCCCGGCCGCACGCCGACCTCGCGCATCCCGAAGTAGCTGCGGACGGTGTCCGCGGTGCGGGCCTGGGGGCCGAGCAACTCGACCCTCATGCCGTAGAGGTAGGGGTCCTCGGGGCTCCAGAGCCTCGCGTTCGGCACCGGGAGCCTGAGCTCCGTGTTTGCCGGCCCCGTGACGGCGCCGACCCGCCGGCCGGTGTCCGGGTCGAGGGCGGTGACCCTGACGTTCCTGCCGACGGCGTTCTCGGCGTTGACGGTGACGGCGAGCGCGTCGTCGCCGGGGTTCGCCTCTTCCTCGAACCGGACCTCCGGGGTCATGTCTAGCTCGGTAATGTTGGCCGGGGAGACGGGCTCCATCCACACCGTCTGCCAGATGCCGGAGGCCGCCGTGTAGAAGATGCCGCCGGGGCGCAGGGTCTGCTTGCCGACCGGCTGGCCGGTGCCTCTGTAGGGACGCTCGAAGGGCCTGTTGCCCCGGTCGGTCAGGTCGACGACGCCGACCACGATCTCCTGCGGCCCCCGCCGCTTGAGCGCGTCGGTGATGTCGAAGGTGAACTCGTCGTAGCCGCCCCTGTGCGCCCCGACCTCCTGGCCGTTGACGAACACGACGGTCTCGTAGTCGACGGCCCCGAAGTGCAGCTTGAGCCGCCGGCCCCCGTCCACGTTCCAGTCCTCCGGCACGGTGAAGGTCCGGCGGTAGAACATCCGGTTCTCGTGGCGCTTGATGCCGGAGAGGGCGGACTCTATCGGGTAGGGTACGAGGACGCGCTCGGAGAGCTCCTTGCCAAACGGGGGCTCCTCGCCCTCGGACGCCCCCTCGAACTGCCAGACGCCGTTAAGGTTCTGCCACTGCTCGCGCCGCATCTGCGGCCTGGGGTACTCGGGCAGGGCGTTCTTCGGCCCGACCTCCGCCGTCCAGGGCGTGTCGAGCGGCGCGTTCTTCTTCTGGTAGCCCGACCCCGACGCCTGGGCGTCGACCGGCCTCTCCATCACGACCGCCAGCAAGACGGAGGCCGCCAAAATGGCCGCCGCCAGCGTCGCGATCCAGACGTATCCCCGCTTCGACGTGCGATCCCCGCCTACCCCGTCAAGCTGTGACACCCGCACCCCTCTCTTGAAACCCGATCAGAATCCCAACCATTCCATGAGCCGTCCCGCGATATGGCATCCCCCGATGCCGGATCCCGTCCTCCTACAAAAAGCCCCCTCGTGCCTACCCCAGCCGCGCGACGGCGGCACACGACCGACCCGACGGAACCTCTGGGAGACCTGGCCTATCGGCTGAACGCAAGATCCAACTCCCTCTGCCCCGCGCCCGAACGTAACACCCGTTCCGCGCACCCGGACTTAATCACATCATCGAACACATGTCAACACACTTGCGCAAACACGACGTTTGGTAACGGGTGTCTTTGTTGGACGGCGGCCGGGGTGGTGA
>CAXUFZ010000252.1:0-5873 GCA_964250345.1 uncultured Rubrobacteraceae bacterium | reverse complement strand
AAGCCGGGACGGACGGCAGGGGGGAGGGGGGCTTCGGTTCTTCGGGGAGATAATTGTCGGCTCTTTGGCGCCAGGGATCGGCGGGAAACCGACGGGCCGTCTTGTTCCTGATCCGAAAGCCTTCGGCGGGCCGGATCTCCGAGGTCCTTGAAAGCCAGCGGGAGGCACCCTTTACCTACGCGGAGGTCGAATCGTCGCGGCGGGGACCGGAGGAGCTCACCGGCTACACGGTCGACCATAACCGGGTGAAGCTCGGAGAGGGAAGGCAGACGTTCGACCGGGCGGTGCTGGCGTTACGCGCCTGGAAGATGTTCGACGTCGGCTGGGCGCGTCTGGTCCCCGACGGCGCGCCGGCCGAGGTTGGGACGACCGTCGGGGTACTCGCCCGGCACTACGGCTTCTGGTCGCTCAACGTCAGCCGGGTGGTATACGAGATCGAGGAGGTCGACGGAGACGTCCGACGTCGCGGCTTCGCCTACGGTACGCTCCCCGAACACGCTGAGAGAGGCGAGGAGCGCTTCGCCGTCGAGTGGCATCGGAACGACGACTCCGTCTTCTACGACCTCTACGCCTTCTCCCGGCCGAACCACTTGCTCGCGAAGCTCGGACGTCCGGCGGCCCGGGGGTTGCAGCGGCGCTTCGCCGGGGACTCGCTGCGGGCGATGGTCCGGGCGGCGCAGAGCCCGGTGCCCGGCATCGGTTCCGGTTGATGGGCGGAGGGTTGTCGAACGCCCCGGCGGGGCGCCTGCGCGGGGATCGGGCGCGTTTCTTGGGGTTCTGGTCGGGTAGTGGGGGCGTTCTTGCTACACTGCGCGGCGGATTGAACGGGACAACACACGCCGTCTTCGGGGTCGCGGCCCTGGCGGGCGCCGCCCTCGTGACGGGCGCCGACCCGCCGGCCTACGTCTACCCGGCGGCCGTCGCGGCGGCCTGGCTGCCGGACGTGGACAACCCGCGCAGCACCCTGGGTAACGGCCTGAGCCGGATGAAGAACCCCGTCCTGAACCTGTTGAGCCGGCCCTTGAGTTGGATGCTTCGGACGACGTCGTTCGTGCTCGTTCGCGCGGTGGGGCACAGGACGCTGACGCACTCTATCCTGGGGACCGTGCTGTTCGCCCTGCCCGTCTACCTCTTTCTTGGGAACTTTCCGAACCTCTCGCTCGCCCTCGTCGCGGGCTACGCCTCACACGTGTTCGCCGACGCGTTGAACACCAGGGGCGTGCCGCTGCTCTGGCCGGTCGGGAGGCCGTTCAGGCTCTTGCCGGTGGGCATAAAGAGCGGGGGGGCGGTCGAGGTCGCGGCGGCGCTCGGCGCCCTGATGGTGGCGCTCTACGCCATCCTCCAGCTCAACCCGTCACTGCGCGGCGTGCTCGGCCTGCTCTAGCCAGTCCAACGTCTCCAGACTCGACGGGTGCGTGGGCCTTCCGCGCTCCCCGTTGTGCGCGATGGCCCGCCGCAGGGATTCGGCGGCTGCCTCGCGCAGGTCTTCCCGGGCCAACCCCCGGATGCGCCCGACGCTCGGGTAGTCGCGGGCCGGCTCTATCTTGTCCGCGACGAAGAGGGCGAGCGAGAGGGGGGCCATGTTCGGACGGCCCGTGGTGTGCTCCCTGACCGCGTCCAGGACCTCCCCGTCCCCGACGCCGAGCTCCCGTCGCGCGAGCTCCGCGGCCACGGGCCCGTGCAGGAGCTTCGGATTCTCCCGCTCCGGCTCCCCGACCGGAAGGTCCCAGTCTTCGGCCAGGCTCAGGAACTCTTCGACCTCCCGTTCCCGCGCGGCGTCGTGCAGGAGGGCTGCGAGGCGGGCCCGGTCGGGGTCGAGGTCGTGGGTGCGGGCCAGGTCCTCCGCGGTGTCGGCGACGCGGAGGGTGTGGCCGTAGCGTTTGGGGGAGAGGCGCTCACGGGCAAAGACGTCGGCGGCGGCGAGAAGGTCGTCTTTCTTACGGTCGTTCATCGGGCGGATTGTAGAATAAACGGATGCAGAACGGACAGAAGAACCCGGACGGCGTGAACAGCGCGGAGATAGTCACCATCGGGACCGAGATGCTGCTCGGGGACCTGGTGGACACGAACACGGCCTGGATCAGCCAGAGGCTCGCCACCCTCGGCGTCGCCATGTACCGCCACACCACCGTCGGGGACAACACCGACCGCATCGTCGGCGCCCTGAAGGACGCGGCCTCCCGCGCCGACCTCGTCGTCACGACCGGCGGCCTCGGCCCGACCTCCGACGACCTGACGAACGCGTGCCTGGGCCTGCTGACGGGCCGCGGGATGGTCGAGTACCACGAAGCGCGCGAGCACGTGGACGAGAAGTTCAGAAGGTTCGGCCGCGCGCCGACGCCGTCCAACTACAAGCAGGCGCTCTTCCCCGAAGGGACGGAGCTCATACCGAACCCCCTCGGCACCGCGATGGGTGCGTTGGTCGAGTGGGAGGGGACGCTGTTCGCGACCCTGCCCGGCGTCCCAGCGGAGATGAAAGGCATGTTCGAGGGCACCCTCGAGCCCCTGATCCGGAGCCGCAGCGACGGCTCCATCGTCTCGAAGACCCTCCACTTCGCCGGCATCGGCGAATCGGCGCTCGCGGAGCAGGTCCAGGACTTCCTCGACGCCGCCGACCCCACGGTCGCCCCCCTCGCCGGCCAGGGACGGGTGCGCCTGCGCATCACCACCCGCGCCGCGACGGAGGAGGAGGCGCACGAGAAGATAGCGCCGGTCGAGAAGGAGATCCTCGCCCGCCTCGGCGACTACTTCTACGGCGAGGACGACGAGACGCTGGAGAGCTCTGTCGGACGCCTGCTGAAAGAAAAGGGTGCTACCGTGGCGCTCGCGGAGAGCTGCACCGGCGGCCTCATCGCCAAGCGCCTGACGGACGTGGCCGGCTCCTCGGCGTACTTCGGGGAGGGCTTCGTGACCTACTCGAACGGGGCCAAGGAGCGCCTGCTCGGCGTGCCGCGCGAGACGCTCGCCGAGCACGGCGCCGTCTCGGAGCCCGTCGCCCGCGCGATGGCCGAAGGCGCCCGGAAAGCTGCCGGATCGGACTACGGGCTCTCGGTGACGGGTGTGGCCGGACCTGACGGCGGCACGGAAGAGAAGCCCGTCGGGCTGGTCTTCGTCGGGGTGGCCGACGAGGGCGGGGCGACGGCGGAGCGGTTGGACCTTACGGCGTGGGCGCGGTCGCGGACGTCCATTCGGGAGCGGAGCGCCAATCGGGCGTTGGATCTCTTGCGGACCAGGGTCGAAGAAAAAGGGGCGTGATATCGCCCTTGCTGTATACATCGGGCGGTAGTAGAATCCTCCTCAGTTAATGGCGCGCGAGAGGAGGTGATCCAGATAGACGCATCGAGCAGTAGTAGCCGCGGGTATCTTCTGGGAGAGGTGGCTCTGACCTAGCCCCACCTAAATCCCTTGTGGGATCCTGGGTTATCTCTACTCCGCCTCTCTGGTTGTTATGGCGGACGTGCTAGAAACAAGGATACCCGCGCAAGGCTCAAAGGGTACGGCCCCCCGGTGCTTATCTAGCCGGGGGGTATTTTTCTGGAATTTCGGACTTTGGCTACCACGTCTCCGGCACCCGATCGGAGCTCACTCGTTACCGGCGATCTCGCCGGTCTCTTCTTCCAGCGCGGCCCGTAGGTGCAGCGCCACCCACGTCCGGTACGGGCGCCAGTTTTCGCTGATCTTATCCAGCTCCTCCACGCCCGGCGTCTCTTCCAACCCGTAAGCCCTCGCGACGGCGCGTGCCAGGCGCGGCTCGTGTCTCGGCCGTTGGTCCGGTTCGCCCGCGCCGCGCAACAGTATGAGCTCGGCGGAGAAGGGCCCGATGCCGGGCAACCCCCGCAACCGCGAGAGGGCTTCCTCGACGGGGAGCGAGCGCAGGAGATCGGCTTCGAGATCCCCCCGCTGGGCGGCGCGAGCGAGATGCCGCAGACGCTCGATCTTGGTCCCGGTCAGACCGGGAAACGCCTCCACGCCCGCCAGCCGCGACGGACCGGGGAAGGCGCGTTCCACGCGGCCGTCCATCTCCACCCCCGGCCCCAACTCCTCGGTCATGCGGGCCTTGACCCTGGCCGCCTGAGTAATACGCGCGCGGTGACCCACGATGGCCCAGGCGGCGGCCTCGTACGGGGAGTAGAAACACACGGGCCTCAGGCCCGGGTAGCGCCGCCGCAGCCGGCCCACGACGGGGTCGCGCTCGCCCACCGCGGGAAAGCCGGTCCCATCCACGTCGAGCGAGAGTATCCTTCCGACCTGACGCCTCACGACCTCCACTTCCGCTTCTCCGTAGACCTCCCCGGTCACCGTCTCGCTCTCCTGACGCACGAGGACCCCGGCGACGCGCTCACCGCCTGCCAGGCCGTCGGCCACGAAGACGAGGCGGAGCCGGTCTCGCCCTTCGCCCTCGTAGGCCGCGGGCGCGAAGCTTTCGAGAAACCTCGCGCTCGACGCCAGCGAGAAAGGCCCCCCGGGCTCCAACTCGAACCGGTCAGCCACCGTGTATCGTCACCGCGTAGCCTTCGGGGTCCACGAACACGAACGTGCGGCCGAACGGCCCGTCGAAGGGCTCTTGCGTTATCGGAACCCCGGCCTCTTTCAAGGAGTCGTGCAACCCCTGCGGGTCGTCGCATCTCATCCACAATGCCACGCCCCAACCCAGCCTCTCGACCGCGTCGAGATCCACAACCGGCCGACGAACCGCGAACGGCACGGGTTCCGTCTGGAAGACCACCGCGTCCGGCGGAGCCTGCGGCGCCCGCTCCAACCCCAACATCTCTTCGTAGAACCGCGCGCTCGCCTCCAAGTCCCGCACCTGTAAGGCCACGAAGTCCGGCCCCAATATCCTCGCCATCCTCTTCTCCTTCCTGTATATTTATCAGGACACTGATAATAATATAAGGGTACTGACACTACAAGGGGCTTTTTTGGGAGACGGAGAGGTTCTCGGGGGCAGGATCGGGTACGAGCTGAAGCGGGCGCAGCACGCGTTGCGGTTGGAGATGGACGGGGTGCTCGGGGGGATGGGATTGACGACGCCGCAGTACTCGGCGCTCACGGTCCTGGAGGGCGAGGCGGGGATCTCGGGTGCGGAGTTGGCGCGGCGGTGCTTCGTGACGCCGCAGACGATGACCGGCATCGTGGCGAACCTGGAGGCGGCCGGGCTGGTGGAGCGGCGGGCGCACCCGGGGCACGGGCGGGTGTTGCAGGCCTACCTCACCAGGGAGGGCGAGGCCGTCGTCTCGCGGGCCCACGCCTCCGTTTGGGAGATTGAGGAACGCATGTTGGGGAACCTCGGGGAGGACGAGCGGGCGCGGCTGCTGCGTGTTTTGCGGGGTTGCGCCGACGCGCTGGAGCGCGCGGGGACGGGGCGCCGGGCCGGGTAACGGTTAGCGCTCTTCGGGCGGTGTCCAGCGGCGGTCCCTCGCGCCGACGTAGGCGGACTGCGGGCGGATGAGGCGGTCCAGGGCTTGCTGTTCGAGGCAGTGGGCGGTCCACCCCGCGACGCGGCCTACGGCGAAGGTGGGGGTGAAGAGATCGGTGGAGAGGCCGAGGCCGTGGAGCAGGAGGGCCGTGTAGAACTCGACGTTGGTCTGGAGGTTGCGGCCCGGCTTGTGCTCGGCGAGGAGTTGGAGCGCCGTCTTCTCGACCGACAGGGCGAGGTCGTAGAGGTCCCGGTCGCCGTCGGTGGCGAAGAGGTGGTCCGCGGCGGCGGCGAGGACGTCGGCGCGGGGGTCGCGGACGCGGTAGATCCTGTGCCCGAAACCCATCAAACGCTCCCCGCGCCCGAGCTTCTCGCGCAGGACGGCCTCGGCCCGACCCGTGTCCCCGATCTCGAAGACCGTGTCGAGCGCCGGACCCGGCGCGCCGCTGGCGAACGT
>CAXUFZ010000251.1:0-5897 GCA_964250345.1 uncultured Rubrobacteraceae bacterium | reverse complement strand
TCTTTAACCCGCCCAAGAACCTGCTCCGGCCCCTTCCTGATGTCCGCGGGCTCCCCGCGATGCGAGACGAGACCGCTCCCGAGCGTCGTCAACGCGACATCGATCGAGGTCGCCCCAAGGTCCACACCCGCGATAAACCCAACGTCGCGCGAAACCCGCAGCAGGGAAGACCGGCGACCGCCGTCGGACTCGCCGTACCCGTCCTCGACGAGCAACCCGGCCTCCAGAAGCTGACCCACCTCCCCGGCGACCTTGCTCCGGCTTACACCCAGAGACTCCGTCAACCGCGCCCGCGACACCGGACCATCTTGAGCTCGCACGTACCTCATGATCTCCACCTGCGCCCCGCTACTCACCAACGGATACCGGGAACTTTTTCCTGTTGTACTCCTCATCCCGACCGCAAAATACACAACTTGCGTCTTTCGGTCAACACCTTCTGACAAAAAAAGTTAGAAGTTGCCCCCGCATAACCTATCGGGGGCTGCGCCGCTACGGTCTCGGGCGCCGCCCGGTGTTGCCTGGCGTGCGGCCCCTGCCGCGCAGTACGACCAGTCCGGTGGTCGCCGCGAGGGCTGCCAGAACCCCTACGCCGAGCAGCATGTATGGGGAGTTCGAGTTGCCCCCGGTCTGGGCCACGGCGTTCTGCTGCCCGTCCCCCGCGTGTTCGTGGTCTCCGGCGCCGTGGTCATGGTCACCAGATCCGTGTTCGTGCCCGCCCGAGCCGTGTTCGTGGCCGGCGCTTTCCGGGGTGGTGCCCTCCGGGGCGGCGACCTGTACGGCGGGGGCTGGGGCTTCGGAGTCGGTTGGGCCTGACCATTTGACGACGCTGCCGTCCTCGTAGGATTGGGAGACCGGCCACGCGTAGGTGCCGGGGGTTTCGGGAGTTCGGGCGTCGAAAGTGAACTCTTGGGACTCGCCCATGGGGATCACCTCGCCTTCGGGGGAGGTGATCTCGAAGCCGCCCGCGCCGATCTCGCCGCCGGACCAGGCCACGGAGCCGTCCTCGACCCCGCCCCGCCAGCCACCCGGAGGAGACTGCACGCCGCTTACCTCGAACCCGTCCGGTATCCGCAGGCTGACCCCGGTGGTCGGGATGTCCTTCTCCGTGGGCACGGCGACCGTGAACGTTTGGGTGGCGCCCGGTTGGACCTCCTCTGGCGAGACGGTCACGTGGGCGAAGGCCGCTGAGGGCAGGACCAGCGTCAGCAGGAAGCTCAGGATCACGACCCTCGGCCACGCTCTTTTCATCTCGATTCCCCCGTCTTTTACCGCGATCCGTTTTGTCGAAGATTCAAGCATCATAGGCCGGCATCCGGCAAGCCGAGGCGCGAGGTCCAGCCCGACAGCGCCTCCAGGGAGCCGGTCAGGAGCAGGAGGGCGACGACGACGAGCAGGGCCCCGCTCGCCCGCTCTACCCACGGCATCGCCCGGCGGAAGCGGCGCGAGGCCGTCAGGAAGCGGCCGAGGGCGAGCGTGGCGAGCATGAACGGGACGGCCAGCCCCGCAGAGTACACGGCAAGCAGGGTCAGGCCCTGGGTCAGCGAGTCCGTCGTCGCGGCGAGGGCGAGGATGCCGGCCAGCACGGGCCCGATGCAGGGCGTCCAGCCCGCCCCGAAGGCCATCCCGATGAGGAACGTTCCCGCGCGGCCGAGGCGTCGGCCGCCGGAGAGCTTGCCGAGCAGGCGGGTGTCGCGGTCCAGGCCGGGGACGCGGAGAAGGCCCAGCACGTGCAGGCCGAGGACCAGGACGATCAAGCCCCCGATCCGGGAGATCCAGTCGCCGTACTGCCCGAACAAAGCCCCGACCGCGGTGGCCGAAGCCCCCAGCATCATGAACACGCTGGTGAACCCGGCGACGAAGAGCAGGCCGTTCACGAGCGCGCGGCGCGAGACCTCTTCCAGTTTCCCGTCCGTCGCGGTCGTCCGGCCGCTGACGCCCGTGATCAGGGCGACGTAGCTCGGTATGAGGGGCAACACGCAAGGCGACAGGAAGCTCAAGAGGCCGGCCAAAAACGCTACGAGCAGGGTGATGGAACGTCCGTCGGAGGTCGCGGCGGATGGTGCCGCGTCCTGTCCGTAGCCGCCGTCGGACGCCAGGGCGGTCGAGATCAGGCGGTCCGTCTCCGGTCCCGCTTGCAACGGCCCCTTCCAACGATGGACGACGACCCCATCGCGGTCCAGGAGCAGGGTCTCGGGGACGCCGACGGAGTGGAACGTGCGGCTGAAATCACCGTCCGGGTCGCGCCAGATCTCGTAGTCAGCCCCGTACGAGTCGGCGAACTCCAGCACGTCCCCGTCGTAATCCCCCTCGTCCACGCTGACCCCGACGACGTCCAGCCCGGCCCCGCGGTGCTCCTCCGAGATGTCCTGGAGGTCCGGTATCTCCTCTTTGCACGGCACGCACCACGTCGCCCAGACGTTGAGCAACACCGCCCGTCCCCGGTGGTCTTCGATCGAGACCTGCTCGTCGCTCCCCGCCAGGCGCGCCGAGTATTCGGGCTTGGTGCCGATCTCCCCGTGCGATTCGGCCTGCGCGTGGGCGGCCGGGTGCCCCCCGCCGTAACCCGTGAGGATCGCGGCGAGGGACAGGAAGGCGAGCAGCGCGAGGCGCGCCGCAGAGGAGATGCCCGGCGTGCGCGTCGGCGTCCGGCGCACCGGCTACCCTTCGGCCCCGGGCGCGAGGGCCTTGATGGCGCCGCCCTCGGCCCAGACGGCCACCACGGAGTCGCCCGAGGCGGCGACCGCGGGGGTTGCCCCAGCGGCGAAGTCCTCGCTCTTCCTTATCTCACCGTCGGGGGCCACGCGGGCGAGGTGGACCTTCGGCTGTTTCTCGCGCTCGTCGTCCCAGGCGAGCCAGGCGTTGCCGCCGCCGTCGGTCGCCAGGGAGATCGTCGCGGGCGGGAAGAAGTCGGCGGTCATCAGCGCCGTCGGCTCCTCGAAAGAGGCGCCTTCGTCCGCGGACCTCGTGTAGTAGACCCCGGGGGCGGACTCCTCGCCCGTGTAGAGGATGCCGTGCACGTTGCCCTCGTCGTCCACGTCTATCTCCGGCCCCGACTCCGGGCACTTGTTGAACTCCCAGCCGTCGTCGCGCAAGGATACGGGCTCGGACCAACTCTCGCCGCCGTCCGTGGACTTCACCACGACCGACTCGCGCACGGTGAGGCCGCTCTCGAGCTCCTGTTTGGACTGCCCGGATTCGTCCTGATCGCGGTACGCCATGTAGACGGTTCCGTCGTCGCCCGAGGCGATGGACGTGTCGCAGCACTCGCAGGAGAGCTCGTCGACCTGGGTGCTCTCGGAGAACTGCCGGCCGTCCTCGGAGACGGCGGTCTTGATGTGGGTCTTGTAGCCTTCGGGGCTTTGGAGGCCGTCGCGGTAGTCGAGGAACGTCATGACCGCGCCGCCGTCGTTCGTGGCGTGGATGGTCTGGTAGGAGTCGCTGGTGATCTCGCCGTCGTTGACCGCGTTCACCGCGGGCGCGAACGTCCGGCCCCCGTCGTCCGAGCGCGCCATGCGCACGAGGTACTGCCCGTTGTCCTCGCCGAATCGCTCCGCGAGCTCCGGGTAGTCAGAGAACATCTTCATCTGGGTCCAGGAGACGGCTACCTCGTCGCCGGCGAGCGGGGTAACCTTCGGTCCGGTGTTGTAGCCGGAGAACACCTCGCCGTCCGCGTCGTTCACGCGGACCGGCCGCGAAAACGTGCGGCCCCCGTCGTCCGAGCTGGCGAGGTAGGCGTTGTACTCGGGCATCTCGTCACTGTGGTGCCCCTCGCCTTCGCCGTGCTCCCCCGATCCGGCGTCGTTCCTGGCCCACGCGACGTAGACCCGACCATCCTCGGGGTCTATCGCCACGTGCGGGTCCTGCAACTCCCCCCGCGCGACCTCGACGGGCGAGCCGAGGCCCGGGATCGGGCCACTCCCCCCCGTCTCTCCGGCGCCCTCGGGCTCCCCGTTCGTCGGGCCCGAGCCGCCGCACCCGGCCAGGCCGAGCGTCAACAGCGCCGCGACGAGCGACGCCAAAACAGGCGATTTCATGCATCTCCTCCTCTTGAGAGGTCGCAACCCGCCGACGCCCCTCGGGGCCCAGCACGCCGCGACGAGAACCGCCGCCACCGGCGATCCCTGAACATCTCCTACGGTTAAGCTGAGAAGAGGGGCGGCGCCCGGCCCGCGCCCCGGTCGGCCATCGGGCTCGACGGGCGCGCGAAGACCATCGTCGCGGGGAGGAAGCGTCCGACGCGGCGGGACCTCTTGGCGAGAGACCTCCCATCCCCGGCCTCGAAGACCCGCTCGGCGACGCGGAAGGTGAGCCGCACGAGCGCCAGGCACACGAGCCCGACGGCGAACTGCACGAAGACGCCCGCGACCAGCAGCCGGGCGGAGGGAACGGTGCCGGTCCCGGCGGCCATCCGCTCCGCGTACTCGGCCACGACGAAGACCGCGGCGGGCAGGATCGTGGACAGCGCGACCTGCTTTGCGGTCCCCACCCTGCCACCGTCTCGCAGCCACTCCCCGAACGACCGGTGACGGAAGAAAGCCCGCAGGGCCAGGACGAAAGCGAGGACGAGCACGACGCCGCCCGTGAGCCCCAGGGCATCCATGTAGCCGTGGACGCCCGTCTCCTGGGCGCCGTGGTGGCCGGGGACCGACTCCTGATGATGGCCGGGGCTTTGCCCGTGGTGGCCGTGGCCCTGCCCGTGATGATGGCCGGCCTCTTGCACCTGCTGATGGCCGTCCGGCCACAGGCCGACTATCTCGTAGGCTATGGAGTGACCCGCGATCCAACCGAGCAAGGCGAAGGCCAGCGCGAACACGACCGAAGGCGGCACCCACCCGGCTTTCGTCTTTAGGTCACCACTAACCACGCCGCTATTGTACGTTATTTGACATAAGCCCGCGCCGCGCGGAAGGCATCGACCCCAACGCCGGCGCCTACCCGCCCCCCTGGTACACCGACGTCGTAGGGGCGCTTCGCGAAGCGTCCTACCGATTTGCGTCCCGCCCGGTTGACGGCTTCGATGCCTCCCCTAGATTCCTTCGGGCATCGAGACGAACGGCGAGGAATACTCCGGCGCTTCGGCCAGCACCTGTTCGGCCTCTTCCCGGGACGTCCTGCGGGTTTCGGCCTCGAGCATGTTCGGCACCAGGTTGACATCGCCGACCATGGCTATGCCGGTTATCTCCTCGTAGGAGAGGACAAACGAGGTAGCGGCGTCTATGTGTTCTTGACGGTCGAAGGGCTCGTACCAGGTGCCGTAGCGCTGGCCGTCGGGGCCCTCCGGCCAGTTGCGGCGGGAGATGGTTTTTATGGTCATGAGGCCGGCGTCCTGGAACTGGATCTCCTCGACCAGGGCCTCGTAGTGGGCGCGGTAGGTCTCGTCGGTGGAGAGGATGTAGTTCCAGGGGGTCAGAACCGTCTCGAACGGGTAGCGGCGGAGGGCTTCGAGGTGGACGGCGGGGGCGTCGTGGCCGTGGCCGGTGATGCCGATGGCGCCGACCAAGCCCTCTTCGCGCGCCCGGATCGCGGCCTCCAGAGCCCCGCCAGGGCCGGTGGCGCGGTCGAGGTCTTCGAGGTCGCCTACGGCGTGGAGCTGGATCAGGTCGACGTTGTCCACCCGCAGCCGCTCCAGGGAGTTCTCGATGGAGCGGCGGGCGGCCTCGCCCTCGCGGTCGCCCGTCTTTGTGGAGAGGAAGATGGAGTCCCGGATCCCCGCCATCCACGGCCCGTAGCGCAGCTCGGACTCGCCGTAGTCCGCCGCCGTGTCGAAGTGGTTCACCCCGGCGTCGAGCGCCTGTTGGATCGCCGCGTTCGCGACGTCCTGCGTCACCTCCCCGAGCGCCGCCCCCCCGAAGCGGTGCCCCGCGGTCGCGCGCGCCGCGCGCCCCCCCCGCGGC
>CAXUFZ010000250.1:0-5901 GCA_964250345.1 uncultured Rubrobacteraceae bacterium | reverse complement strand
CGGGCGCAGCGCCGGGACCTCGCATCCCTGCCGCGCCAGCAGCCAGGCCGTCCCGACCAGCGGGTGGCCGGCGAACGGCAGCTCGGTCTCCGGCGTGAAGATGCGGAGAACGCCCCGCGCGGCGTCGTCCACGAACACCGTCTCCGAGAAGCCAAGGTCAGCCGCGACGCGCTGGCGGTCGGGCCCCGGGATGTCTGCACCATCCAGAAAGACGCCAAGGGGGTTGCCCCCAGCGCCCCCCTCGCCGACAAAGACCTTTACTACGCGCAGCGTAGTCACGGCGCTCCTTCCGTGCCTCGTTCGCCTCCCGCCACTCTACATCAAACGCCCGTTCGCGGTTCGCCGAGGAGGTATGCGAGGTCCCGGCACTCGTTCGCGTAGACGGACGTGAAACCGGGAACCCCATCCAAGGCCATGGACAGGAAATCCTCAAACGGTACGAATTCGACCTCCGATACCTCCGACGGATCCAACCGCAAGAGCCCGAGCTCGACGTCGGCGCGGGCAACGTGGACGTCGTTGAACTGCCGATCCACGTAGGTCCCGCCCAGGACGACCTCCTGGAAGTACGAGAACACGAAGTCTATCTTCAACCGGGAGGGGTCCAAGCCCAGTTCTTCCTGGACCTCCCTCCTGACGGCGTGGGAGCTGGCCTCGCCGGCGGCGACGTGCCCCGTGACCGAGATGCTCCGTCGTCCGGGCGCGTGATCCACCGCCGAACCGCGCCTCTGCAGGAGGATCTCGCCCCGCAGGTTGAGAATGTAGAGATGTACGGCTCGATGAACCTTGCCCAGACGATGAACCTCCGCCCGCGAAAGCACCTCCCCGGTCCGCAGACCGGAGTCGGAGAGGACGTCGACGAGGTCGGACATCTTCTAGTTCGCCTGCTTCTCCCGGTCGCGCAGGACGAACTTCTGGACCTTGCCGGTCGAGGTCTTCGGGAGGTCGCCGAACTCGACGGCGGCGGGGGCCTTGAAGCGGGCGATGCTCTCCTTGCAGAAGTCTATGATCTCCTGCTCCGTGGCCTCCTCGCCCTTCTTCAGGACCACGAAGGCCTTCGGGCGCTCGCCCCACTTCTCGTCCGGGACGGCGACGACGGCGGCCTCCATGACCGCCGGGTGCCTGGCGACGGCCTGCTCTACTTCGATGGTCGAGATGTTCTCGCCGCCGGAGATGATGATGTCCTTGTTGCGGTCCCGGATCTCGACGTACCCGTCCGGATGCCACACCGCCACGTCCCCCGAGTGGTACCAGCCGCCCTCGAAGGCCTCCTCGGTCGCCTCCTCGTTGTCGAAGTAGCCCTTGGCGACCATGTTGCCGTGCATGACTATCTCGCCCATCGTCTCGGCGTCGCGGGGCACGTCCTCCATGTTCTCGTCGACGACCCGTATGAGGTCGGCCGTCACGTAGCCCTGACCTTGCCGGGCCATGATCCCGGCTCGCTCCTCCATCTCCAGCTCCTCCCATTCCGGGTGGACGCCGCTCGTGGTCATCGGACCGTAGGTCTCCGTGAGGCCGTAGATGTGCATGGGGTTTATGTTCAGCTCCAGCAGGCCGCCTAGCAGGGTGGGGGAGGGCGGGGCGCCGGCGAGCGGCCGTGACCGGCTCGTCGAGCTCGTGGGCCGCGTCGTCGTTGACGACCCCGATCTGGACCGTCGGGGCGGCGCAGTAGTGCGTGATGCCCTCCGACTCGAAGAGCTCCCAGATGCGCGCGGGCTCGGGCTTTCTCAGGCACACGTGCGTGGCCGCCGCGGCGGTGACGGCCCACGGATACGTCCACCCGTTGCAGTGAAACATCGGGAGCGTCCAAAGGTACTTGGTCGTGTAGCCCATCCCCGTCTCGACGACGTTGCCGAGCGCGCTCAGGTAGGCCCCGCGGTACGTGTACATGACGCCCTTCGGCCGCCCCGTCGTCCCCGACGTGTAGTTGATGGAGATCGTCTCTTCCTCGTCTTCGAGGACGTCCGGGACGGGCTCGGGAGAACCCTCCGCCAGATACTCCTCGTAGGGGTCCCCGATCTCCCCGGTGTCGTCGATGCGGACCTTCTCGACGTTCACGTCGTCCAGCAGGTGCTCCAGCTCCGCGTCGGCGAAGACCATCTTCGCCCCGGAATGCTCGACGATGTACGTCACCTCGTCCTTGCCCAGCCGGGTGTTTATGGCGACGAGCACGAGCCCGGCCGCCGGTACGCCGAAGTGCGCCTCCAGCATCGGCGGCGTGTTCGGGCAGAGGAAGGCCACGCGGTCGCCCTTCTGGAGCCCCGCGTCGCGCAGCCGCGAGGCGAGGCGGTTCACGCGCTCCTCCAGCTCCCGGTACGTGTAGCGCCGGTCGCCGTAGACGACCGCCTCCTTCTCCGGGAACATGTACGCGCTGCGCCTCAGAAAGCTGACGGGCGTAAGCTCGCTGCGGTAGACCTTCTCGGTCATGCGGCTCCTTTCGGTTCTTCCCCTAGGACGGCAGTATAGAGAACCCGGGGAGTCGGGAGTAGGGAGTCGGGATTTCGGCCCCGCCCGACGCGACCACCGATCGCCGGGCGGGGAGCGGCATCGCCCGGTCTCAATTGCGGGACGTCTGACGAACGCAGGGTTGTCGGGTTTTCGCGACTCCCGACTCCCGAGGGTAGTGTTATGCTTCTGGGCCTTGAGATCTTAGGAAATCCGCGGTTGGACGATCCCTGACCGCTAGAAAGAGGTCTGGTGGACGACGGGGACGCGCGGCGCCTGGATCGTTTCGAGCGCCGCATCGAGGGGTTGGCGCTCTGGCGCAACGCGCGCGAGAGCCACGTCGAGTGGTGGACCTTCCGGGCGCAGAGCGGCGAGACTCGCCAGTTGAACCTTGGGGACTTCTGGCCCGAGCCGACGCTCCCCGCCCACCTCTCCGCCGAGGCGACGGTCCCCGAAGAATGGGCCGGGCAGCCGGTCGAGCTGGAACTCTGGCTGGGCGGCGAGGGGTTCGTGCGGCTCTCCACGGGCCTGAGCGGCGGCCTGAACCCGTACCACAAGAGTTTCCCGGTGACGAAGTCGGCCGAGGGCGGGGAGACCGTCGGGATCGAGGCTGAGGTCGTGCCGCGCGGGCCGTTTGGTACGAACGTCGCGGAGCCGCGATTGCAACGGGCGGCTCTGATCGTGCCGGAGGCGGAGATGCGGGGTTTGGAGAGGGATCTCGCGATGGTCGTTGGCGTCTGCGGGCAGCTCGGCGACCACGAGGCGGTTCCGCACCTGCTCGACGTGCTGGGCGAGGCTTTCTCCGGCCTCTTCCCCGACTGGCCGACGGGCGCAGAGACCACCCTCACGCGTTACCTGCAGACCTTCGCCGAGTCCGCGGACGGCGGCCCCTGGAGCCTGCCGCCCGCGCCCCGAGAGGTCGAACCGCTGCCGGAGGAGACGCGGCGGACCGCCGCGAAGGTCCGGGCGCTGGTCGCGGCGCGTCTGGAGGAGCTGAAGGAGACCTATCCGCCGGTCGGGGGCATCGCCCTCACCGGGCACGCCCACCTCGACCTCGCGTGGCTTTGGCCGGTCTCTGAGACGGTGCGCAAGGGGCGCAGGACGTTCGCGAGCGTGCTCTCCTTGATGGATCGGTACGGGGACTTCGTCTTCAACCAGTCCTCGGCGCAGTTGTACGACTGGATCGAGTCGGAGGCACCCGACCTTTTCGAACGGGTGCGCGACCGCGTGGCGGAGGGCCGCTGGGAGCCCGTCGGGGGGATGTGGGTGGAGCCGGACTGCCAGGTCCCCTCCGGCGAGTCCATCGCCCGCCAGATGCTCTACGGCCAGCGCTACTTCGAGGCCCGGTTCGGCCATCGCTCGCGCGTCGCGTGGCTGCCCGACACCTTCGGCTTCTCGCCCGCCATGCCCCAGCTTCTTCGCGGCGGCGGGATGGAGGGCTTCTTTACGTACAAGCTCAACTGGAGCGAGGCCAACAGCTTCCCCCACGACCTCTACGAGTGGGAGGGCCTCGACGGCAGCTCCGTCGTCGCCCACACCTTCGACAACCCGGGCCACGACTACAACGGCAACGTCAGGCCGATGGACCTCTACGGGACCTGGAAGAACTTCGAGGGCAAGCGCCGCCACCCGGAGACCCTCTTCTCCTTCGGCTGGGGCGACGGCGGCGGCGGGCCCACGGAGCAGATGCTCGAAAACTACGCCCGCCTCAAGAGCTTCCCGGTCATGCCGCGCCTCCGCATGACGCCCGTGGACGACTTCTTCGACGGGCTCCCTAAAGAGAAGCTGCCCCGGTGGACCGGCGAGCTCTACCTGGAGCTCCACCGCGGCACCCTCACCAGCCAGGCCCGCGTAAAGAAGCTCAACCGCGAGGCCGAGCACCGGCTGCTCGAGGCCGAGGCGTTCTCCGCGCTCGCCGCCCTGCGCGGCCGGGAGTACCCCGGCCCGAAGCTGGAGGCCGCGTGGAAGACCCTACTGCTCAACCAGTTCCACGACATCCTGCCCGGCACCTCGATCCGCGAGGTCTACGAGGTCACCCACGAAGAGCTCGAAGACGTAGTGGACACGGCCGAAAAGCTCCGCGACGCAGCTCTGAGCCCTGCCGCCAGCGCGGAGCCCGCCCTCCTCGTCGCCAACGCGACCCTGAACCCGCGCCCGCTAACCGTGCTGCTCGACGACGATCATCGAAGCCTCGCCGGCGCGGAGGACGACGCCTTCCCGACCCAGGAGACTGACGACGGCCGCCTGCTGGTTCACGCCTCCAACCGCGAGGTCCCTGGCCTCGGATGGATCGCGCTCCGCGGCGGAGGCGAAGCGGGGTCGCGCGGCGGGGAGGACGTCCGGGTTTCGTCCGAGGGCGATGGACGGACCGTGCTGGAGAACGGCCTGCTGCGCGTCGAGATCGGCGAGGACGGTACGCTGCACCGCGTCTTGGACAGGGAGGCGGGGCGCGAGGCGTTGGACGGGCGGGCCAACCAGTTGTGGGCGTACACGGACAGGCCGCGCAACTGGGAGGCGTGGGACGTGGACGAGGGCTACGAGGGGGAGGGGGAGGAGATCCTCTCGGCGGAAAGTATCGAGACGGTCGAGAGCGGCCCGCTCCGCGCCTCCATCCGCGTGACCCGGCGCTGGCGCGACTCGACCATCGTCCAGACCTACAGGCTGCTCTCGGGCTCCCGCCGCCTGGACGTCGAGACCTACGTGGACTGGCGCGAGCGGCGGATGCTGCTGCGGGCGCTCTTCCCGCTGAACGTCCGGTCGCACGAGGCGACGTACGAGACGATGTTCGGGGCGCAGCGCCGCCCGACGCACCGGAACACCGGCTGGGACGCGACCCGCTTCGAGGTCTCGGCCCACCGCTTCTGCGACCTCTCGGAGCCGGGCTACGGCGTGGCGCTCCTGAACGACGGCAAGTACGGCCACAGCGCCCTCGGCAACGTCCTCGGACTGAGCCTCCTGCGCGGTCCGCTCTACCCGGACCCGTTGGCCGACGAGGGCGAGCACCGCTTCACCTACGCCCTCTTCCCCCATCCCGGCGACTGGACGCGGGCCGGCGTCGCGCGCGAGGCCCTCGCGCTCAACAGCCCGCTGGTCCCGCTCGCGGCGGACATGGAGCAGGCGTCCGAGACCTCTTTCGTCGAGACAGAGGGGGTCGAACTCGCGCTTGGCGGGCTCAAGGCGGCGGAGACGGGGGATGGTATGGTCCTGCGCCTCTACGAGCCGCACGGCGCGCGGGGGGAATGCCGGCTGCGCTTCCCTGGCGGGTTGCGGGGGATCGAGAAGACGAACCTTCTCGAAGATCCGTTGGACCAAGAACTCGAGGTGGATGGGGACGAGGTTCGGGTCGGGGTGCGTCCGTTCGAGGTGTTGACGCTGCGCGTGGTGCCGGGGAACGGGTAAGATGGTCCGGGTCAGCCAGGGAAGGGGCGGGGCATGGAATATCGGCGGTTGGGACGT
>CAXUFZ010000249.1:0-5912 GCA_964250345.1 uncultured Rubrobacteraceae bacterium | reverse complement strand
TTTCGCGTACCTCAAAGCCTCGGAACCTCAAAACCTAAAAGCCTCCTTGTGAGCCGGTACACCGAACGGGCGGGGGAGCGGGAGTAAGCTCTGCCGAAGCGCGACGGAAGGAAGGTAGGGTCTGGCGCCACACAAGGTATAGCGCTCAGAGCGTAATGCGCCCGCGGAGACCAAACTGCCGGGAAAACGGCTGTATACTTTCGGGGGCGGACGCCGGCCAGAGAGAACGTTATTTCGAAAGGCTTTATTTCAGAGATGTGTAATCCGCAGGTATTTAAAGGTCGTATACAGAGTCGAACAGTTCGTGTCCCCTATGCCGTGAAGACCCCTCGGAGCGGAGGAGGATCCCGCTGATGTTCGAACGATTCACGGAGCGGGCCCGTAAGGTCGTGGTTCTCGCCCAGGACGAGGCCCGCCACTTCAACCACAACTACATCGGCACCGAGCACCTGCTCCTCGGCCTCCTCCGGGAGGACGAGGGCGTGGCCGCCCAGGCGCTCTCCTCCCTCAACGTCACCCTGGATGAGGTGCGCGAGCAGGTCGAGAGCATCGTCGGCTACGGCGAGGAAGGGACAGGCGCCCAGGCCCCGTTCACTCCGCGCTCGAAGAAGGTGCTGGAGCTTGCGCTGCGCGAGGCGCTCCAGCTCGGCCACAACTACATCGGCACCGAGCACATCCTGCTCGGGTTGGTCCGCGAGTCCGAGGGCGTCGCCGCGCGCGTGCTCTCGAACCTCGACGTGGACCCGGACAAGGTCAGGCGCGAGGTCGTGCGGCGTCTCGGCGGCGGTCGCGGCAGGAGCCGGGGCGGCAGCGGCGAGGCGGCGGCCGGTGGGGGGCGTGGCGGTGTCGAGGCCAAGCGGCCCAAGACCCGCCAGCTCGACCAGTACGGGCGGAACCTCACGTCGTACGCCGAGGAGGACAAGCTCGACCCCGTTATCGGGCGGAGCGACGAGATCGCGCGCATCATGCAGATCCTGGTGCGGCGCACCAAGAACAACCCCGTCATCATCGGCGAGCCGGGGGTCGGCAAGACCGCCATCGTCGAGGGGCTGGCGGAGGAGATCTCCGACGAGCGCGTCCCCGAGATCCTCGCCAACAAAGAGGTCTACACCCTCGACCTCGGCGCCCTGGTCGCGGGCTCCAAGTACCGCGGCGAGTTCGAGGAGCGGCTCAAGAAGATCATGAAGGAGATCACCGACCACGGCGACATCATCCTGTTCATCGACGAGATCCACAACCTCGTCGGTGCCGGGGCCGCCGAAGGTGCCATCGACGCCGCTTCCATCCTGAAGCCGGCGCTGGCGCGGGGTGAGATCCAGGTCATCGGCGCCACGACCATCGACGAGTACCGCAAGTACGTCGAGAAGGACAAGGCGCTGGAGAGGCGCTTCCAGACCATCCAGGTCGGCGAGCCCTCGGTCGAGGAGACCGAGCAGATCCTGAAGGGTCTGCGCGAGAAGTACGAGGCGCACCACAACATAGACATCACCGACGAGGCGCTGAAGGCGGCGTCCCAGTTGGGTGACCGTTACATCGCGGACCGCTTCCTGCCGGACAAGGCCATCGACCTGGTCGACGAGGCCGCGTCCAAGATGAGGATAAAGACCATGTCCTCGCCGCCGTACTACAAGGAGCTCGACGACGAGCTGACCGAGGTGCGGACGCAGAAAGAGGCCGCCATCGACGGCCAGGAGTTCGAGAAGGCCGCGCGCTTCCGCGACTCCGAGCGCAAGCTCGTCGCCCAGCGGCGCGAGTTGGAGAAGAACTGGCGCGAGGGCAAGGTCGAGGAGAAGCGGGTCTCCATCGGGGAGGACGAGATCGCCGAGATCGTCTCGATGTGGACCGGCATCCCGGTCAAGAAGATGACCGAGGCCGAGTCCGAGAGGCTGCTCCAGATGGAGGACTCCCTGCACGGCCGCGTGGTCGGGCAGAACGAGGCCATCAAGGCCGTCTCCCGCTCCATCCGCCGCACCTTCGCCGGCATCAAGGACCCGAACAGGCCCTCCGGCTCGTTCGTCTTCCTCGGCCCCACGGGTGTGGGCAAGACGGAGCTCGCGCGGACGCTGGCCGAGTACCTCTTCGGCGACCAGGAGTCCATGATCCGCCTGGACATGTCCGAGTACATGGAGCGCCACACCGTGTCGCGGCTGGTCGGCTCGCCGCCCGGATACGTCGGCTACGACGAGGGCGGGCAGCTCACCGAGAAGGTTCGTAGGCGCCCGTACAGCGTCGTTCTCTTCGACGAGATCGAGAAGGCCCACCCGGACGTCTTCAACATCATGTTGCAGATCCTGGAGGACGGGCAGCTCACAGACGCGCAGGGTCGCAGCGTGGACTTCAAGAACGTCGTGCTCATCATGACGTCCAACGTCGGGGCGCAGACGATCAACAAGACCCAGTCGCTCGGCTTCGGCGGGGGCGAGGAGGGGCTCTCCTACAAGGAGATGAAGGGCCGCGTGACGAGCGAGTTGCGCAAGATCTTCCGCCCCGAGCTCCTCAACAGGATCGACGAGATAATCGTCTTCCACAAGCTCCAGCGGGAGCAGATGCGCGAGATCATCGAGGTCCAGGTCAAGCGCTTCCGCAAGCAGCTCGCCGAGCGCGAGGTCACGGTCGAGTTCACGACCGAGGCCTTGGACAAGCTCGCCGAGGAGGGCTACGACCCGGCCTTCGGTGCCAGGCCGCTGCGCAGGACCTTGCAGCGCATGATCGAAGACCCCATGAGCGAGATGATCCTCAAGGGCGAGATCCCCAACGGTTCCAAGGTGACCATCGAGCCCAACGACAAGTCGGGCGACGACATCGGCGAGGACGAGACCATAGTGGACATCACGGTCAGCCAGCCCAAGGAGATCGTCAAGGTCGAGTCCGAGTAGGGAAAACCAGAGTCAGCTACATGAGGGCCGGGGCGAACGAATGCCCCGGCCCTCGGCGTATGCGGTCCCTCTGACACCTTCAACGTCCGTTCCGCGTCCGTGCGCCGGCAGTTCCGCCGCTATCAGAGCCTGGCCGAAAGCGGCCAGAGGGATACGCTTAGTCTGGCTCTACGAAGGGGGGTGGGCGTGAGAAAGGTTCTCGTTCTGCTGGCGGTGCTGGCCGCGGCGTCTATGGCGACGGCCGCGACGCTCGGGTATTCCCGGGGGCCTGGGGCGCGGGCCGAGGCGCAGGCGGAGCCGCCCAACATCGTCTTCGTCTACACGGACGACCAGGAGGCCTCCTCCCTGAACCGGATGCGCAACCTCCAGGAAGAGATGGTGGGTCCGGGCAGGACCTTCGAGAACACGATCTTCACCTATCCTTTGTGCTGTCCTTCGAGGGCGACGCTGCAGACGGGGATGTACGCCCACAACTCGGGGGTGTTGGGCAACACTCCGCCGTACGGCGGCTACGGCCGGTTCAGGGAGCTCGGACGAGACCGGGATACGGCGGCCACCCGGCTCGACGCCGCGGGCTACGACACGGGGTACTTCGGCAAATACATGAACAACTACCGCGGGTACTCCGTGCCGCCGGGTTGGGACCGCTGGTTCGCGAAGCTGCAGAGCAGGAACTTCATGACGAGCGGCCCCGACCTCTCCGACCGGGTTCCCATAACAGGCCTCCCGAGCGGCGACGGTATGGCCCGCGACCGGGCGTTGGCCTGGCTCGACGCCCGCTCCGGCGACCCCGACCCTTTCTTTATGCAGGTGGGCTTCTACGCCCCCCATGACCCGGCAGATTACCAGGACCGGTACGTGGGCTGGTTCAAAAACGAGAAGGTGCCGCGCACCCCGGCCTTCAACGAGCCCGACTTCGACGACAAGCCCCACCCGCGGGCCCCGCTTCCGTCCGGGAAGAACGTGGACTGTTCCGGAGAGGAGGAAGTGAGGGCGGAGAGATGTCTCGACAAACTTTACCGGGACAAGCTGCGCTCGGTCCAGGTCGCGGACGCCTTTCTCGGGACGCTCTTCGACCGCCTGGAAGCCTCTGGAGAGCTCGGTAACACCTACGTCATGTTCCACACCGACAACGGGGTGCACCTGGGCCAGCATCGCCTACCCTACGGCAAGACCCAGCCTTACGAGACGGACGTGCGCTTCCCCCTCGTCGTGCGCGGTCCCGGCGTCGAGCCGGGGACCGACGAGAGGCTCGTCGGAAACCACGATCTCGCGCCCACCATCACCGACCTCGCCGGGGCAGAGCCCGTCGCCGCCGCCGACGGGCGTTCCGTAACCCCCCTGCTCTTCGGGGCTGAGGTTCCCTGGCGCGACGCCTTGCTCTCGGAGCAGTACACGGACGGGAGGCGGGTCTGGTCGCTGCTCCGGGGCGAGGACGAGGCGTTCGTCCGGTGGGCGGACGGGGAGAGGGAATACTACGACCTCGAAACCGACCCTTACCAGGTCGAGAACTCCTACCCGGCGCTAGATCCCGAAAAGAGGGCCGGCATGGAGGCTCGGCTGGACCGGTTGGAGGGGTGCGCGGGTGAAGGCTGCCGGGAAGCGGAGGGGAGATAAGGGCCTACTCACAGACCACGCGGACAGCACGTCAGCAGCGGTCTCCACGGACGTGCTCCGAACCGTAATGAGAATCTCTCCGCGCGGCCGGGTTGTCCCTTAGAGTGGGCACGTGTTGGCCCAGAGATCACGCGCCCTCCCGGACACAACTTGAAATTGCTGGTGCTGGGCGGCGGAGGATTTCTCGGCTACCACGTCGTGGCCGAAGCGTTGGAGATGGGACACGAGGTCTCGACCTTTAATCGCGAAGGCGAAGCCCCACTTGACGGCGTGGAAGCTTTGCAAGGCGACCGCCAGGACGACCTCTCCGCTTTGCAAGCCAGGACGTGGGACGCCGTGCTCGACACGTTCAGCGACCCGGACGCGGTTGGCGAGACGGCGCGGCTTCTCTCCGGCTCGGTCGGGGCTTACGGCTACGTCTCCGGCATAAGCAACTACCACCCGGACGGGCCCGCGGTCGTGGACGAGGACTCGCTGCTGCGCCGAGCCGACGACGATCTCAACGATCCGTTGCAGGAGCGGAGCATCGCGAAGCTGCGGTGCGAGGAGGCGGTAAAGAAGGACTTCTCGGGTCCGGTCCTGATCTCGCGCGTCGGCATCATGGTCGGACCGCGTGACCCGACCGACCGCTTCTCCTGGTGGCCGGCGCGTTTCGCGAGGTCTCTAGCGGACGGCAGCGAGATACTGGCGCCGGGGGACCCCGACCGGCCCGTGCAGTTCAGCGACGCCCGCGACATCGCGGCGTGGATGGTGCGGATGCTGGAGGAGAAGAGATCCGGGACGTTCAATACCGTGGGACCCGGACGGAGGATCTCGGCCGCCGATGTGCTCGAAGCGTGCCGGAACGTGGCGTGGGAAGAGGACGAGACGAAGGATATTCTCGTGACGTGGGCCGATGAGGGGTTCTTGCGACAGAATCTTTCCGGCGTTGCCGAAGAAGAGCGGCCGTTGTGGTTCCCGGAGGGCCAGATCCCGTTCGAGGCCGTGAATTCTTCGAGGGCGCTGGCCGCCGGCCTGCTCTTCCGCCCCGTTGAAGAGACCGCCCGCGACGCGCTGGCATGGGTGCGCTCTCGCCAGCATGGTGCCGAGCTTCAGGCCGGGTTCAGCCCGGCGTTCGAGGAGGAACTGCTGCGGCGCTGGCGTGGCCGCCCCGTCTCGTAGATCCGGCGATCGTACGGGGTCGTTCGCTGCCTGATCTCGTACAATCTAGCCCATGGCTACGAAGACTCAATACGTTTGCTCGAACTGCGGCCACACGGCGCCCAAGTGGCTCGGGCGGTGCCCGGACTGCGGGGAGTGGAGCACCTTCGTCGAGGAGGTGCGCGAGGACAAGAAGGTCGTCGGGTTCGCGGAGCGGGCCACGAGGCAGAAGAAGGCGCGGGCGGGCGGCCGGACGCTGAGGCTGGACGAGGTTCAGGC
>CAXUFZ010000248.1:0-5931 GCA_964250345.1 uncultured Rubrobacteraceae bacterium | reverse complement strand
CTCCCGCCCGAGGCCCCTTCGCGGGGTCCGCGAGGCTACGGGCCGAAGGTCTGTAGCCCCCGCCCTCTCGCCTACCCAGGTGTTCCGCAGAGGGCTAGTGAGCGGAGCTCTGTAGCCCGTCCAGGAGGATGTCGCCGCGTTCGCGAGGCCGATCTTACCTCCAACCTTCCCGCGCCCGACCAGGAGCCGAGAAACGATCCTCGCGTCTCATCGCCCGCGCCAGCAGCAGAGTTTGGAACTCGATCTCGGCCCACAGTTCCACCGCCTCCAGCGAACGACCGTGCTCCTCGTAGACCGCCGCGGCGTCCCCGAGACGCCGCAGGCGCGCGAGTTCCCGGTGCAGCAGCCGTGTCCGTTCTGTGGGGTTCGCCGCGAGGCGCAGCCGCACGACGGGGGTGAGGTAGCGGGCCGTGACGAAGGCGGCCCCCAGGACGAGACCGACGACCGCCGCGACGAGCATAATCTGCCAGTGGTGGGCGAGCGTGACAATCACGCTGACGTTCTCCGGCGTTCGACCTCCGCCCGAGGACACCCAACCCGGTTCTCCACGGCTCTCCTTCCTCACTCCGAGGCCAGCATCTCACGATAGCATCGGCCGAGCCGGGCCGTCCCTTTAGCCGAGCGTCCGAATTCAGCGCGGCTCGGTGGGGTAGGACGCCTCCGGGGGCTTGCCCAGGTCGTCCCGCGCCACCCGCATGAACGCGTTCTTGCGAACCCCGTAGTCCGCGTTGCTGACCCCCATGCCCCTTCTCAGGGCCAACTGGTCCAGCTTGTCGGCGGCTTCCCACACCTCGGGAGGGGCCGCGAGCCGCACGTCGTTGACGCTCTCCCGGTAGGCGTCGTAGAGGGTTCTGCTTTGCAGGTCCTCCCACCGCTCCCGGTCCTCGCCCGAGAACATGAGGTCGGCGAACCGGGCGAAGGTCTTGTAGGCCAGACGCCGCTCCTGGTAGTCGCGGAACCCGTCTTCCCGCTCCCACAGCTCCCCGCGCTGCCTGTCCTCTCGGCCCCACTGGTCGCTCTGTACCCTATCCTCGCGCCCCCAGCGTGCCTCGTCGCGCCTGACCCCCAGGCGGTGGTTCACGAGGGCCGCCGCGATTGCTACCACGGCCCCTATCAGTATCCCGGAGACGATTTGCGCTCCCACGCTACGGCCCGTCCCGCTCCTCGACGGACACCGTGGGCTGCCCGTCGGGCCCGACCCGGAACACGACCTTCGGCGTCCCTTCCCCGTCCATCACCGCGAGGGTGGCGTCGCCCGCCTGCGCCAGCATCCCCACGCGCCCCGTGTCCGTCTCGTCGGCGACGACCACTGCCGCGTCCCCCGACCCGACCAGCACCGAGACGTTGGCCCCTCCGTCCCCGTCCTTGAGGGTCATCACCGCGGAACCCTCCGCGCTCAGGTAGGTCTGCACGCGGACGCCGCCGTCCTCGTCCGCCAGGGCCAGGGCGGGTTCCCCGGCGTCGCTGACCCCCAGTTGGAGACGGGTGCGCTCGTCCCCGTCTTTGAGCACCACCACGGTGTCGGAGTGCTCCCCGCCGCCGGTGGCCTTGACCGACTCCCGCCCTTCCCCGTCGTTCAGAATCAGGGTGGAGAACCCGTCCGGCATGACGCCCACCGTAACCAGCTCCTGGCCTTCCCCGCCGAAGAAGGACAGGGAGACGTGCCCGCCCTGCCTCGTGTCCAGCAGCGCGCGTATCTCCCCCGCGCCATCGACCAGCTCGAGACGACTAGCCCTCAGAGTCGCCTCCCCGGGCGCTTTTCCCGGGGGCTCAGCGCCCCTCGCGGGGTTGCGCGTCCGCCCGCTTTCGGTTGGGAGTTGATCGAGGTTGGCGAGTTCCCTGCGGAGCCTCGCGGTCTCTTCCGGCGTCGGGACGAGGCCGGGGTCGAGGGCTAGGAAGCCGAGCTCCTCTCTTACCTGGTTGCGCAGTTGGCCGTAGAGCTGCTCTATGCCCTGCTGCTCGTAGACCTTCTGCACCTCGGCCCGCACCTCCTCCCAGATGGCCTCCTTCTCCTCCCGCGACGGCTCCCGGCCCGGGTTGTCCCGCTCGAACCCGGCGAAGCGCCGCTCGCTCTCGTGGTACATGGTGTCCGAGCAGCGCGACGAAGCCGCGTAGAGCCGCTGGGAGAGGTCGTAGATGGGGCGCGAGGCCACGAGCTCCAGCTCCGGTATCAGCCTCTGGGACTCCTCCGAGACCGCGTCCAGGGCGTCGACGTCCACCCGCAGCTGCTGCTCGAGGCTCATGTGGCCTATCTGCACCGCGTACTGGGCGAGCGTCCTGTAAGACCTCAGCAACTGGAGGTAGACCTCCCGCTTCTCCTGGCGGATGGTGAGGGCCGTTTGCTCCCGGAGCTCGATGAGCTTCAGGCGGCGGTTATGCTTGTTCGTCAGCCACACGCCGCCGAGTGCGGCAAGCGCCGTCGTCAGCGCCGCGAGGAAAACCACCATTACGAAGACCTCCTAGTCCGAGCCAACACGCCTCCCGTCACCCGTGGGGTGCGAACCCACTCGCGCCCCAAAGTTACCAGGAGCCCGGCCCTTTCCCATCCCCGGGGGCGATCTTGGCCCTTGAAAAATTAACAACCACGCATGAAAGTCATGGGGCGGTTGACGACGGTTTGACGACAAACGGTGTCGTCAACGCCCCGTCCCGGCTAACGGGGCCGGTTCGTCCCCCGATAGGGAGGGACAGACGCGGAAGGCCGGGAGCGGCTCGCAATAGGGCCGCAGCGCGTCCGGCTTGGGGTCGGGCGTGACAACAGAATAGGCCGGTCGGAGGGGCGGGAGAAGGTAGCTCGTCGGGCTCATAACCCGAAGGTCGTAGGTTCAAATCCTACCCCCGCTACTACATGGAGGCCCCGGCCCACCGCCGGGGTCTTTTTTGGGCTTATCGAGGCCGAGCGTCGACCCGATCCAGTCAAGGACGACCACCCCGCCCGGCTCTATCTCTCCGGATACGAACTCATGGGGTCGCCCCACCTTCCGGAGCCATGCTATGCTTTTGTCGCACAAGTTGTACAACTTGTGCGACAGTTCGATGTGAGGGAGATGTCATGGACACCCTGACGAGGTACGTAAATCCCGCTGTGGCGCGCGACGAGTTGCCGGATCTGGTGGCGCGGGCGGCCTATGGTCACGAGCGGACGGTCATCGCAAAGCGTGGGAGGCCGCTGGCGGCGCTTATCTCCATGGACGAGCTGGCGCTCCTGGATCGGCTCCTCGAGGAGCATCGGGACCGTATGGATGCCGAGGCCGCCGACCGGGTGATGGCCGACGACTCCGACGAGATAGTTCCCTTCAAGCGGACTACCAAGCGCACCGCCTAGATCGTCTTGTCTCCCACGGGAGGCGGGTCGGACGCGCGCTATTCCCTCAGCTACAAGCGCAGTGCCAAGAAGGCCGTCGGCAAGATCCCGCAGCGCAAGGCCCGCGAGCGTGTCGAGGACGACCCAGAGGATCTCGCGGACGACCCCGGCCGCCGCACAGCAAGCAGCTCAAGGGCAAGCACTCGGTCTACCGGCGTATCGACGTGGGCGGCGTCGGCGGTGAGTACCGCGTCATCTACGAAGTGCGCGACGGCGGGTCGATCGTGGTGGTCGTGATAGTGGGCCCTCGCGAGGGCGTCTACGACCTCCTCAAGCGGCTCGGGTAGCCGTTTCTGTCAGAACCACTGCGTCGGCGGGCTGCTTCGTTGCTAGAGCGATGCCCGCCGACCTTCGCCCGGGTATCCCGATGGCGTATGCTGCCGGTCGGGATGAAGAGGATGCTGCCGTGGCTCGCGATGCTCCCGGTGCTGGCTGGTGCGGTGTACCAGCTACGTAGTCAGGGCCGGCTGTGGATCTGCTCCTGCGACTACGTCCTGCCGTGGTCGGGGGACTACTGGGGGTCGAACACCTCCCAGCATCTGTTCGACCCGGCGAGCTTCACGCACGTTCTGCACGGGTTCGTGCTGTGCGGGCTGCTGGCGTTGGCGGCGCCCCGGGTGCCGGTGGCGTGGAGGCTCTGGGTGGCGGTCTGCGTCGAGGTTCTGTGGGAGATCGTCGAGAACTCGGAGTTCGTCATCCGGCGTTACCGCGAGGGGACGGCCGCGTTCGGCTACTACGGCGACACGGTCGTGAACTCGCTCGGCGACGTCGTGGCCTGCGGCTTGGGGTTCGCGCTGGCCCGGCGCCTCGGGTTCTGGCGGGCGCTCGCGGTCTTCGCGCTGACGGAGGCGGTGCTTGCGGCCTGGATCCGGGACGGGCTCCTCCTGAACGTCCTGATGCTCCTCTACCCGATAGAGGCCGTGGAGGCCTGGCAGACGGCCGGACGTTAGCCGCCGTTCGTGGCGGACAACTCCCTAGTTTAGTAAGGTACGCGGCGGGGTAGGCAGTGTTCGTAGCGTTTGCACGCGATCTTTGGAGAAGAGCCGAAAGGATGGGAGCATGACCGAACAGTCCGGGGGCCAGAACGCGAACCCGCTGCAGAGCGAGGGAGGCACCACCACGATCAGCGCCTCGGTGGTGTCCCAGATCGCCGGCCTCGCCGCCCAGGAGGTCGAGAAGGTCCAGATGGGCGGCGGCGCGAGCGCGGCCGTCGGCGGCTTCCTGTCCAGCATGACCGGCAGCGCCCCGAGCGGCAACGCCGCCAGGGGCGTAAACGTCGAGGTCGGCTCCGAAGAGGCCGCCGTCGACCTGACCATGGCCATAGAGTACGGGCAGTCGATCCCGCAGCTCACCGAGGCCGCCCGCCGCAACGTGATCAACCGGGTGGAGAGCCTCACCGGCCTGAGCGTGACCGAGGTGAACATCACCGTGAACGACGTGCAGGTCCCAGAGGAGCGACCGAGGCTGCAGGAGCAGGAGCAGACCGAAGAGATGTCCCGCCGCCAACAGCAGCGCGCCTGAACCAAAAACATCGCCGCAACACCGGACCGGGGCCCGCGCCCCGGTCTTTTTCTTTCTCCGGGACCCTCCCTTAAACTGAAGCCATGAAGACGGCGGACTTTCTCCACGGCGCGCGGCGCACGGTCGAACGCCACGCCATGGACGTCTCGCGCCCGCTCGTGCTCGTCTCCGGCGGCCCCGACTCGGTAGCCCTGCTCCGCGCGGTCCTAGACCTCGGCGGCCAACCGGCGGCGCTGCACGTGGACCACGGCCTGCGCGGGGAAGAATCCCGCAAAGACGCAGGGTTCGTGCGAGACCTGTGCGTGAGGCTGAAGGTCCGCTGCGAGGTCCGAACCCCCGACCTCGCGGACGGCCCGAACCTGCAAGAGCGGGCCAGGGAGGAACGCTACCGGTTGGCGCGGCGGGTCGCGCGCGAACTGGGGCTCGACCCGCTCGCCACCGGCCACACGGCGGACGACGTGGCGGAGACCGTGCTCCTCAACCTCTCCCGCGGCGCGGGGCTGCGCGGCATGTCCGGCATCCCCCCGGCGCGCGACGACGTGGTGCGGCCCCTCATAGACCGCACGCGCCGCGAAGTCCTCGCCTACCTGGCCGCCCTCGACCAGCCCTACCGCACGGACAGGACGAACCTGACCGCCAAGTACGCCCGCAACCGCGTCCGCCTGGACGTTCTGCCCATCTTGGAAGATCTGCATCCCGGGGCCGCCCGCAACCTGGCCCGGGCCGCCGCCCTGGCCCGCGAAGATCTGGGGGCGCTAGAGACCCTCGCCGCGACTGCCCTGGAAGAACGCGATGAAGAGGTCGCGCTGCCCCGGCACAAGCTGTTCGGGCTACCGCCCGCGCTCCGGCGTCACGCGGTGCGGCTGGCGTACTCCCGGACGCTCCCGGGCGCGCCGCCGCCGGGGTCGGCCCCCGTGGAGGCGGCGCTCGCTTTAATGGACGAGGGGGCCGGGGCGCGCTCCCTGGATCTCCCGGGCGGGGTCGTGGCGGTCGCCCGCGGCGGTGAGGAACTGGCGTTCTACCTGCCGTCGAACACGCCGGAGGGC
>CAXUFZ010000247.1:0-5973 GCA_964250345.1 uncultured Rubrobacteraceae bacterium | reverse complement strand
GGGTGGTTGGACCTGCCGGCGATCAAGTGGGCCGCCTCGCTCAACGGGATCACGCACCTCGCCCTCACGCTGCTCGACGTGCTCTCGGCGGTCGAGGAGATCAAGATCTGCACCGGCTACGAGGTGGACGGCAAACCGTTCGACGGCTACCCGATGCACCAGACGGACCTGCACCACGCCCGCCCGGTCTACCAGACCCTGCCGGGCTGGGGCGAGGACATCACGGGTTGTCGGATGCGGGTGGATCTCCCGGAGGCGGCGCGGACGTTCGTGGAGTTCGTGGAGGCCGAGGTCGGCGCTCCCTTGTGCATGATCAGCGTCGGCCCCGAGCGGGAGCAGGCGATAGTGGAGAGGATCGGGACCTAGCGCCGTGCGGGTGATGGTCGTGGGAGGCGGCGGGCGCGAGCACGCCCTGGTCGAGACCCTGGCCGCAAGCTCCTTGGAACCCGAGATGTTCGCCGCCCCGGGCAACCCCGGCATAGCCAGGATAGCGACGACCGTAGATATTCCGGCGGACGACCTCATAGCGCTGCGCGACTACGCCAAGGCGAACGGGATAGACCTCACGGTCGTCGGCCCCGAGAGCCCGCTCATAGGCGGCATCTCCGAGTGCTTCTGGGAGGCGGGCCTGAAGGTCTTCGGCCCCTCGCGTGCCGCCGCCCGCATCGAGGGCTCGAAGGTCTTTGCCAAGGAGCTCATGCGCCAGGCCGGCGTCCCGTCGGCGGACTTCGAGGCGTTCGACCGCGAGGCGGCGGCGCTCGCCTACCTCGCGGACCGCCGCGCCTACCCGGTCGTCGTCAAGGCCGACGGCGCCGCGTCGGGCAAGGGCGTCACCATAGCCCACACCCGCGAGGAGGCCGAGGACGCCGTGCGGGCCTCTTTCGCGGGCAAGTTCGGGGCGGCGGGGGAGCGGATCGTCATAGAAGAGTGCCTCGAAGGGCGCGAGGCCTCCATCTTCGTCGTCACCGACGGCACGGACATCCTGCCCTTCCTACCGGCCCAGGACTACAAACGCGCCCTCGACGACGGCGAGGGCCCGAACACCGGCGGCATGGGCGCCTATTCCCCAATAATGTGGATGGAGCCGCCCACCTACGCCGCCATCCTCGAAGACATCATCCGCCCTACCATCCACCACCTCTCCCTGATAGGCGCGCCATACACCGGCCTCCTCTACGCCGGCGTCATGGTCACCGAGACCGGGCCGAAGGCGCTGGAGTTCAACTGCCGCTTCGGTGACCCCGAGACGCAGACCATCCTGCCGCGCCTGGGTTCCGACCTCCTGGAGCTCATGATCGCCGCGGGCGAAGAAGACCTCGCCGGCCGCGAGGTCGTCTGGTCCGCCGACAAGACCGTCTGCGTCGTGCTCGCCTCGGAAGGCTACCCGGACTCGTCGCATTCGGGGGACGAGATCTCCGGTCTGGAGAACATCCCGGCCGGCGTCTACGTCTACCACGCCGCCACGGAGGAAGAAGACGGCACCTTCTACACCGCCGGGGGCCGCGTTCTCAACATCGTGGGTACGGGGCCGTCGGTCATAGAGGCGCGGGCGCGGGCGTACGCGGCTGTCGAGCAGATCCACTTCGAGGGGATGCAGTACCGCACCGACATAGCCCTCGAAGCCATAGAGCTGGAGGACTTTTGAGCGCGGGTGCCAACACTTCGGAGCGTGGGGCTTGATCGAGCGCTACACCCTCCCGGAGATAGGCTCGGTCTGGACGGAACAGGCGAAGTACGCCGCCTGGCTGAAGGTGGAGCTCGCCGTCTGCCGGGCGAGGGCGGAGCTCGGTGAGATCCCTACGGACGAAGTCGAGGAGCTTGCCGAAAAGGCAACCTTCTCCGTCGAGCGTATCCACGAGATCGAAGAAGAGACGAACCACGACGTCATAGCCTTCGTGACGAACGTCGCCGAGAACGCCGGCGACGTCGCCCGCTACTTCCACTTCGGTCTGACGAGCTCGGACGTTCTGGACACCGCCGGGGCGCTGCAACTCAGGGACGCGCTGGGGCTCATTCGGGACGAGGCGAAAGCTCTGACGCTGCTGTTGGTGGAGATGGCGCTCGCTCACCGCGAGACCGTGATGGTGGGGCGGACGCACGGGGTTCACGCGGAGCCGATGGTGTTCGGGCACAAGCTGGCGGTGTGGGCGTTCGAGATGGAGCGGAACCTGGAGCGGCTGGACCGCGCGCTGGACGTGGCCTCGGTCGGCAAGATCTCCGGCGCCGTCGGCGTCTACGGCAACGTGGACCCGAAGGTCGAGGCCCTGACGTGTGAGAACCTGGGCATCTCTTCGTCTCCGGCTTCTACGCAGGTCGTCCAGAGGGATCGGCACGCGGAGGTGCTCTCGGCGCTGGCTATCCTCGGCTCGACGTTGGAGAAGGTGGCGCTGGAGGTGCGGGGGGCGCAGCGGACGGAGATCCGGGAATTGTCAGAGCCTTTCGGCCGTGGCCAGAAGGGCTCCTCGGCGATGCCCCACAAAAAGAACCCCATCCTCTGCGAGCGCCTCTGCGGCATGGCCCGCCTGATGCGCGGCTACGCGGCCGTAGGCTTCGAGAACAACGCCCTCTGGCAGGAGCGCGACATAAGCCACTCCTCGGCCGAGCGCGTCGTCCTGCCGGACGCCACCATCCTCGCCTTCTACATGCTCCGCACCACCGGGCGCGTCCTGCGCGGCCTACAGGTCCACAAGGACCGGATGCTGGAGAACCTCAACATCGGGGGCGGCATCGTCTTCTCCGGCCGCGTCCTGCTCGCGCTCGTCGAGGCCGGCATGACCCGCGACGACGCCTACGCCGTCGTCCAGGGAGCCGCGATGCGGGCGTGGGAGGGCGAGGGCGGTTTTAGAGAGTTGTTGGAGCAAAAGGAAGAGGTGCGAGAGAGGCTCGACGGAGACCTCGACACCCTCTTCAACCCGGCCCGCGCGCTCCGCAACGCCCACGTCGTCTTCGAGCGGGTCGAGAGGCTCAAGGGGAGGTTGGAGGATGGTTGAGACCCTTCTCTACGAGGGCAAGGCCAAGAAGGTGTTCATCACCGACGACCCGTCCGTCGTGCTGCACCGCTACAAGGACGACGCGACCGCGTACAACGCGCAGAAGCGTGGATCGTGGAGGGACAAAGGGAAGACAAACGCCGCTATCAGCGCCGCCCTTTTCAAGTACCTCGAGTCCCGCGGCGTCCCGACGCACTTCATCGAGCAGACGGACGAGACGACCATAAAGACGGAGAAGCTCGACATGCTTCCCGTCGAGGTCGTCGTCCGCAACGTCGCGGCCGGCTCCCTCTCCCGCCTGCTCGGCTTCGAGGAGGGCCGCGAGTTGAAGGCCCCCATAGTCGAGCTGTGCTACAAGAAGGACGAGCTCGGCGACCCGTTGCTCAACTGGCACCACTTCCGCGAGCTCGGCGTCTCCGACGAGGATCTGGAGTTTTGCGAGGAGCTGGGCCTGAGGGTCAACGGCATCCTGGCCCCCTTCTTCGACGAGAAGGACGTCACGCTCGTGGACTTCAAGATAGAGGTCGGGCGCAGCGGGGACGGCCGGCTCGTGCTGGCCGACGAGATCTCCCCGGACACCTGCCGTTTCTGGGACAAGAGGACGGGGGAGAAGCTGGACAAGGACCGTTTCCGCCGCGACCTCGGCGGCGTCGAGGAGGCCTACGAAGAGATGCTGCGCCGTGTGACTGACGCCGGAACGAAGGGAACGATGGATTGAACGGGAGGCTTCGGGCGGAGGCTAGCGTATGGAGGGCCGGAACCTAATGCCTGAAACCCTGAAAGTCCGTGTCCTTGTCCGGCCCAAGTCCGGCATCCTCGATCCGCAGGGCGAGGCGGTGCGCGGGGCGTTGCCGGCGCTCGGGTTCGAGGGCGTGAGGACGGTGCACATCGGGCGGCTCGTCGAGATGGAGGTCGAGAGCGCCGACGAGGTGGACGCGATGTGCCGTCGGCTTCTGTCCAATCCGACCATCGAAGAGTACGAGTGGGAGGTGGTCTCGTGAGGATCGGGGTGACCGTCTTTCCCGGCTCCAACTGCGATCGCGACGCCCTAGGCGCCGTCGAGAGGATGGGCGAGGAGCCGGTCGGGCTGTGGCACGCCGATGCGGACCTGAAGGGCGTGGACGCCGTGATCGTGCCTGGCGGCTTCTCCTATGGCGACTACCTGCGGCCCGGCGCCATCGCCCGATTCGCCGGCGTGATGGGACCGTTGGAGGAGTTCGCGAAAGAAGGCGGTCCTGTCCTCGGGGTCTGCAACGGGTTTCAGGTGCTCACGGAGGCGCACCTGTTGCCGGGCGCCCTGCTGCAGAACATGCACATGCGCTTCGTCTGCGACCGCGTTCGGGTGCGGGTCGAGACGACGGGGACGCCCTGGACGGCCGGGTGCGAGGTCGGCGAGGAGCTGACGCTGCCGGTCGCCCACAACGAGGGCAACTATTTCGCCGACGGGGAGACGCTGGCGCGGCTGGAGGACGAGGGGCGGGTCGTGCTGCGGTATCTGGAGAACCCGAACGGGTCGGCCAACGACATCGCGGGGGTGTGCAACGAGGGGCGGAACGTCGTCGGGATCATGCCGCACCCCGAGCGCGTCTCGGACCCCGTGCTGGGCTCCGACGAGGGCCTCAAGATACTGCGCTCCGTGCTCGTGGGGGCGGGGGTCTGAACATTCAGGAGACATACTCGGCGCTCGGGCTTTCGGACGCCGAGTACGAACGCGTCCTGGAGCTTATGGGCCGGGAACCCAACTACCTGGAGCTCTCGCTCTTCAGCGTGATGTGGAGCGAGCATTGCGGCTACAAGAACTCGCGCCCGCTCCTGCGCCGCTTCCCGAACGAGGGGCCGCGCGTCCTGCAGGGGCCGGGGGAGAACGCGGGCGTGGTCGAGGTGGGGGACGGCTGGGCGCTCGCGTTCAAGATGGAGAGCCACAACCACCCCTCGGCCGTCGAGCCCTACGAGGGTGCGGCGACCGGGGTCGGCGGGATCATCCGGGACATCCTGGCTATGGGCGCGAGGCCCGTGGCGCTTCTAGACTCGCTGCGTTTCGGACCGTTGGAGGAAGAGAGGAACCGTTACCTCTTCCGGGAGGTCGTGCGGGGCATCGGCGGCTACGGGAACGCCGTCGGGGTGCCGACCGTCGGCGGGGAGGTCGAGTTCTCGCGGGCGTACTCGGGGAACCCGCTGGTCAACGCGATGTGCGTCGGGCTGATCCGGGTGGACGATCTGATGCGCTCGCAGGCCACGGGCCCCGGCAACGCCGTCGTCCTGCTCGGCTCGAAGACCGGCCGCGACGGCATCCACGGCGCCACCTTCGCCTCCGACGAGCTAACGGAGGAGTCCGAGTCCAAGCGATCCAACGTCCAGGTCGGCGACCCGTTCGCCGAGAAGATGCTGATCGAGTGCTGCCTGAAGCTGCTCGACGAAGACCTACTGGTCTCTTTGCAGGATCTCGGGGCGGCAGGCATAACGTCCTCGGCCTCGGAGATGGCCGCGAGCGGCGGCGCGGGCATCGACATCGAGGTCGAGAAGGTGCCCCGGCGGGAGGGCGGGATGGAGCCGTGGGAGGTCATGATCTCCGAGTCCCAGGAACGGATGCTCGCCGTCGTCGAACCGGAAAAGGTCGGGGCGGCCCTGGCGACGGCCGAACGCTACGGCATCGGCGGAACCGTCGTGGGCCGCGTCGCGGACCACGGCGACCTGAGGGTGAAAGAGAACGGCGAGGTCGTCGCACCCGCGCCCGCCGCGACCCCCCCCGACGCCCCCGTCTACGAGCGCGAGGTCGTCCGGCCGAAGTATTTGGACGAGGTGCAGGACTTCGACGCGGCAGCCCTACCGGAGCCCGAGGATTACAGCGAGGTCCTGCTCAAGATGCTCGCGCACCCTAACCTGCGGTCGCGGCGGTCCATCTACGCCCAGTACGACCACCAAGTTGGCACGGACACCGTCGTCCTGCCCGGCTGCGGCCACCTGCCGAGCCTCGAGCGGCCCG
>CAXUFZ010000246.1:0-5980 GCA_964250345.1 uncultured Rubrobacteraceae bacterium | reverse complement strand
CGCGGGGACGGCGCTGCTCGGTAGCGGGGCGCTGGCCGGTTGCGGCGGTGGCGGTGCCACGGGCGACGACATCATCTTCTCGTGGGGGCCCGACGACACGGGCGTTTTGCCCGAGCTCATAAAGGCGTTCAACAGGCAGAGCGACGGTTTCAAGGTCCGCTACAGGGAGATGCCGTCGGACACCGGCGAGTACTTCGACCTGCTCAGGACGCAGTTCCAGGCGGGGGCTGGCGACATAGACGTGATCGGGGGCGACGTCATCTGGCCGGCCCAGTTCGCCGGCAACGGCTACATCGCCGACCTCACCGACCGCTTCACGGACAGCGACCAGTTCCTGCCGGGCCCGATGGAGGCGATGAGGTTCCAGGACGGCATCTTCGGCGTGCCATGGTACACCGACGCCGGCCTCCTCTACTACCGCCAGGACCTGCTGGAGAAGAGCGGCTTCTCCGAGCCGCCGACGACCTGGGAGGAGCTCGTCGAGCAGGCCACGAAGACCAAGCAGGACCAGGGCACGCAGTTCGGGTTCGTCTTCCAGGGGGCCGAGTACGAGGGCGGCGTGTGCAACGGGCTCGAGTACATCTGGACCCACGGCGGCAGCGTGCTCGACCCCGACGACCCGGGCAAGGTCGTGGTCGACAGCCCCGAGTCCGTGGCCGGGCTCACGACGCAGCGGGCCATGATCGAGGACGGCGTCACCACCCGCGCCGTGCTCCAGTACCTCGAAGACGAGTCCCACGGCGCCTTCGTCCGGGGCGACTCGGTGTTCCTGCGCAACTGGCCCTACGTCTACGCGCTGTTCTCCAACCCGGACGAGTCCAGTGTCAAGCCGGGCCAGGTCGGCGTCGCGTCGCTGCCGGTGGGCGGCGGCCAGAGCGCCAGCGCTTTGGGCGGCTGGAGCTTCCTCGTCAACGCCGCCTCCGAGAAGCAGGACCAGGCCTGGGAGTTCATCAGCTGGATGACGGCCCCCGAGCAGCTAAAGAAAAACGCCCTCGAAGGGTCCAAGCTGCCCGTCAGGCGCGAGCTCTACGAGGACCGGGAGATCCTGGAAAACGTGCCCGTGGCCAGGCTGGGCCAGGATGTGATCATCCAGAATGCCCGCCCCCGACCCGTCTCACCCGTCTACTCGGACATCTCCCTGGAGATGGCGGAGAAGTTCAGCGCCTCCCTGGCGGGCGAGATGTCCCCCGACGAGGCCGTGGGCGCCCTCCAGACCCAGATGCAGAGCCTCGTCGAAGAGGGGCAGGAGGCGATCGACTAGGCGTCGGGCTTCGGCCGCCCGCCGGACGCGCCTTGCGGCTCCGGTCTCTTACGAGTTCCCCCGGCGGCCGGGGTCCGAAGCCTGGCGCGTCTCCGTCTTCAGCCTGACCCGGAGGAAGTCGAAGAAGACGCGGAGGACGGCTATGGCTGGGACGGCGAAGACGACGCCGGCGAGGCCGGCGAGCTCGCCGCCGCCTATCACGGCCAGCAGGACGAGGATCGGGTGGACGTGGAGGGCGTTGCCCTGGATGCGGGGCGTCAGGAAGTTGCCTTCTAGCTGCTGGATCAGGGTGTAGACCACGATCACCAGGATAACCCGCGTCGTCGTGGACTCGATGGTGGGGTCGGCGTCCTCGAAGACGGCGGCCACGATGACCGCGGGTATCCCGCCGAGAAAGGCGCCGAGGTAGGGGATTATGGCGGTGGCCGAGACCCACGCGCCGAGCAGGATGGCGTAGGGCACGTCGAGCAGGTAGAGGGCGAGGGCGGCGAGCACGCCCTGGATGACGACCACGATCGCCAGCCCGCCGAGGTAGCGAGAGAGCGACTCGCCGAAGGCGTCCCACAGGTCGCGGGCGTCGCGCCGGTAGTGGACGGGGGCGGCCCGCAGGTAGGCGGCCTTGACCTTGCGGATGTCCGCCAGCAGGTAGACCGCCACGAAGAGCACCCCGAAGAGGGCGATCCCGAAGCCGAAAGCGCGCGGGATAAAGCCCACCAGGCCCCGCAGCAGGTTCTCCGTCAGGTTCCTGGCGCGGTCGAAGAGGTCGTTCACGACGCTCCGGCCGAACTCTTCGGGGTCCGAGGCCGGGAGCAGGTTGCGCTCGTTGAGGAAGGAGATCAGGTCGAGCAGCAGGCGGTTGGCCCCGTTGGCTATGGTGGGGACCTGAACGACGAGGTCCCGAAGCTGCTGGATGAGCAGCGGCACGAGGTAGAAGAGGCCGAGCGCGACCAGCCCGACCATCCCGAGCACGGTGACCAGGATCGCCAGCGGCCTCGGCATGACGTGGGAGAGCGCCCGCACCGGGAAAGAAAGCACGATGGCGAGCGCCGCGCCCCCGAGTGCCACGGCGGGCACGGTCGGCGCCGCGTACAGGACCAGCGCGACCGCCGCGACCGCGACGGTCACGATGAGAGCCAGCACCCGCGGCGAGACGTAGATCGGGGTCGGACGTTCCCCGGCGACGGGCCTCCGCCCCGCGCCGGTTCCCACCCTCGCGCCCCGCTTCACGGCCTTTGTCCAGGACCGGAGCAGATTGGCTACCCTGGTCATCGTTCCCGACCCTCCCGGTACGGGTTCATGCTCCCCATTCTACGCAATGGGAGGCTGGAGGCCCCGGGGTTTCGAGGTTCTAGCTCTTCGCGCCCCCAGAGACCCGGGCCACGTGCGCGGGTCCTCCCTTGCGGGCCCTCGCCAGCGTCGCCGCGTCGAGCGCGACGCGAGCCGCGCCGTAGCGCTCCTCCGCTTCGGCGGCGAAGGCCTCCACAAAGTCCTCTACGCCCGCGGCGATCCCGGCGCGGCGGGCGCTGCCGACGCTCCCGGGGCGGAAAGGCAGGTCCAGGGCGCCGTAGACCTTCTCAAGGACACGAGCCAGATCCTTCTCCCCCTCCACCAAAACTATCCCGCCGACGCTCGTGATCCGGCGCGTCACCCGCTGCGCGATGCCGACGAGCTTCATGCCGCCCTCGTGCGAACCGACGCGGATGCTGTGGTCGCCGGGGCAGAACTCGTCGCGGACCTCCCCCACCTCTGCGCCATGCAGGCCCAGGCGGGCGAAGGCGGAGAGGACCAGGTCGGCGGCCTCGTCGTAGCGCTGGCCGACGTTGCGGCGGCCCTCTTCGGGGTTCGAGGGGCGCATGATCGAGAACCCGAATGTCCCCTGGTCCGCGGCCGTGGCCCCGCCGCCGGAGCCCCTGACGAGGACCGGGTAGCCCTCGTCTTCGGCGGCCTCGACCGCCCTTGCGAAGCCGGGGCGGAGCGTGTCGCGGCGGGTAACGCCGACGTGCCGAGCGGAGGGCGTGATGGAGACGGTCGCGGGCCTCTCGCCCGACGACACCTGGTCGAAGACCGCCCCCACGTAACCGTAGGCGGTCACGGGGTCGTCGAAACGGCCCGGCAGCAGCAGGTCCATTACCTACCCCGTCGGGCGCTTCTTCTCGCGTCCGGGGCCGCTCCGCAAGAGGCGGTAGAGCACGACGCCCACGAGGACGGCGGCGACGGCGACGAGCATCAGGGAGAGCGGGACGCTCTCGGAGAGGGCGTTCACCCACCGCTCGGCGGCGAAGGCCAGGTCGGTCGCGCCGGCGGCGGTGTAGAAGCCTTCAAGGGCCGAGGTCCCCTCGAAGACGATGAACAGGGTCCCGAGGACGACGAACATGAGGCCGGAGACGAGGTTCGTGGAGTGGACGCGCAGGCCGCCCGGCAGCCTCAGCTCGCGTCCCCTAAGCCAGCGGCGGCGGCCGATGTCGAGGCGGTCCCAGAGGAGGGCCAGGACGAAGAGGGGGGCGGCCATCCCGGCGGCGTAGGTGGCGAGCAGGGCCGCGCCGTAGGTGGGAGAGCCGGAGGAGGCGGCGACGGTCAGGACCGCGCCGAGGATGGGGCCCGAGCAGAAGCCGGCGAAGCCGTAGACCGCGCCGAGGGCGAACGTGCCGAGCATCGAGTCGCCGCTGAAGCCCGCGAATCGGGACGGCACCAGGGAGAAACCGCGGCCCGTTATCTGGAGGAGGCCGAACGCGACGAGGAGGAGACCGGAGACCAGGATCAAGGTCCCCCTCTGCCCGTAGACGAGCCGGCTGATGAACGCGAGCCCCATCCCGAGCGGCACGAGCGTCATCGTGAGCCCCCAGAAGAAGACCGCCGTCCTCCCCACGAGCTCGAACCCCGACTGGAACGCGTAAGCGAAGAACGCCGGCAACAAGAGCGCCGCGCAGGGACTCAGCAGCGAGAGCAGGCCGCCGAGGAAAGAGGCCAGAAAGGAGACCTCAACCACCCTCGGCCTCCCTCTCCGCGTCCTCTATGGCGTCCTCGAACACGCCGAGCGGCTGCAGTCCCACGAGCGACCGGCCGTTGATGACGAAGGTCGGCGTGCCGCTGATGCCTAAATTCTGCCCCTCCCTGAAGCTTTCCTGCACCACGCCCTCGTACCGGGCGCTCGCGAGGTCCCTCTCGAACCGCTCCACGTCGAGGCCGGCCTCCTCCGCGAGCGCCGTGAGGCTCTCCTCGGTGTAGCCGCCGCTGTTGCCCGAGGACTGGTTGGCGTAGACGAGGTCGTGGTACTCCCAGAACTCTCCCTGCGCCTGGGCGGCCCTGGCGGCGAGCGCAGCGTTTATGGACTCCTGGCCCTGGTAGGGGAAGTCTTCCCACTCGATCCTCAGCGTCCCGTCCTTCACGTACTTCTCATACAGTTTCGGGCTCACCTCACGGGCGAACCGGCCGCAGTACGGTCACTGATAATCCGAATACTCGGTAAGGACCACCGGCGCGTCCGCCGACCCGAGCGCCGGCGTCCCGAGCCTGACGGCTTTCTCTTCGGAACCCCCGGAATCGCCTTTCTGGGAGCCGGAACCGCTACCGTCTTGACCGCCTCCCGTGTCTCCGCCCGCGCCGCACCCGGCGAGCAGGACGAGCGTTGCGAAGGCGAGCAGGACCACGAACGCGGGGTTCGTCCTCCCGGCGGGTTTGGGGCTGGTGCGGATCAGGGTCTTCCCTCCTGTCGGGGCTAGTATCCCGTCCGACAGTTATAAACCATGCGCGGGCCGAACGCGCCCGCGGCCAGCCCCTTGCGGGGAACCCGCCGTGCTAAAATGCGCCGTTTGCGCGGGCCGGAACGGCCTTGCCGAACCGTCTCTAGCAGAAGGAGTGGCCTCACACATGGAAAGACGCGGCAAAGTGCTCATCACCGGCGGGGCCGGGTTCCTCGGGATCAACCTCGCCCGGCACCTGCTCTCCCGGGACTTCGAGGTGGCCTCCATCGACCTCGAACCCTTCGACTACCCCGAGAAGGACCAAGTCGAGCAGTTCACCGGCGACATCCGCGACGAGGCGGCCGTGGACCGGGCGGTCTCAGGCGCGGACTTCGTCGTCCACACCGCGGCGGCGCTGCCGCTGTACGCGCCCGAGGACATCTACACCACCGACGTCGAGGGCACGCGCAACGTGCTCGACGCCTCGTTGCGCCACGGCGTCAAACGTTTCGTCCACGTCTCCTCGACGGCCGTGTACGGGATACCGGACCACCATCCGTTGTACGAGACGGACAAATTGGAGGGCGTCGGGCCTTACGGGCAGGCCAAGATCCAGGCCGAGATGGTCTGCCTGGAGTACCGCGCGAAGGGCCTGACGGTCCCCATCATCCGCCCCAAGTCCTTCGTCGGCCCCGAGCGTTTGGGTGTCTTCGCGCTCTTCTACGACTGGGCGCACACGGGGCACGACTTCCCCATGATCGGCTCGGGGAACAACCGCTACCAGCTCCTCGACGTCGAGGACCTCTGCGACGCGATCTCCCTCGCCCTGACGCTGCCGGAGGAGCAGGTGGACGACACCTTCAACGTCGGCGCCGCCGAGTTCACCACGATGAAGGAGGACTACCAGGCCGTCCTCGACGAAGCCGGGCACGGGAAGAGGATCCGGGGCTTCCCCGCCGCCCCCGCCATCCTGGGCCTCCGCGTCCTCGACCGCCTCGGCGTCGACCCCCTCTACAAATGGGTCTACGCGACCGCCTCC
>CAXUFZ010000245.1:0-6028 GCA_964250345.1 uncultured Rubrobacteraceae bacterium | reverse complement strand
GTCCATTCGCAGGTCGAGGCCACGGCCATCGAGCTACACTGGGGCGGGGAGGCGAAGCTCGTCTCCGTCCTCCTGGAGAGCATCCCGGGCGGCATCGAGGCCAAAGAAGAGCGGACGCGACTGCTGCTCCAGCCGTTCGGCGAGGTCAGGACACTCGAAGACGATGAGGGGGATAACCTCGGGCCGCTCGACCCGCCGCCCGTCGGCGCCGACGAGGTGGCCCTCAAGATCGGGGCTCCCCCCGCTGAGCTCGCCTCTGTCCTGGACACGGTGCTCGACGCGGCAGGACGTAAGGACGTAACCGCCCGCTTCACGGGCCACGCCGCGACCGGCGTCACCTTCGCCGGCCTCTCCGGCGTCGAGGACGCGATGGCCGAGGTTGTCGAGGAGGTGCGCCAGATCGTGACGCGCTCTGGCGGCAGCGTCGTCGTGCGCTCGGCGCCGCTCTCGTTCAAGGAAAGGGTAGACGTCTGGGGGCCGGCGGGGGACTACGGCGGCTTGCTGCGGCGGGTAAAAGAGAAGTTCGACCCGGGGTACGCCATGAACCCCGGCAGGTACGTGGGAGGCATCTAGTGACCGAACGCAACGGCGGCCGTAACGGCTCCGACGGCAAACCCGACGACAAGTACGAGGCGACCGCCGCCTCCGAGCGCCAAAACCCCGAGGGCACGACCGGCGACCAGGCCATGGCCGAGGCCATAGGCGCCGGTTCACCCGAGGACATCGGCCAGGGCGTCGGCGACGCCAGCGCGCTCGCCGCCGAGGCGACCGTTGGCGCCGGCCGGCGCGAGACCGGCAAGGTCTCCTTCCCCGCCTTCGACGCCCACCACCCGCCCGACAAGGACCTCATAGACGACTGCGTCCACTGCGGCTTCTGCCTCCCGACCTGCCCGACCTACGTCCTCTTCGGCGAGGAGATGGACAGCCCGCGCGGTCGCATCTACCTCATGAACAAGGGCCTCACCGAAGAACCCATGAACGACCAGACCGTCCGCCACTACGACCTCTGCCTGGGCTGCATGGCGTGCGTGACGGCGTGCCCCTCAGGCGTCCAGTACGACAAGCTCATCGAGGCCACGCGCGGGCAGGTGGAGCGCCGCTACGAGCGGGCGCCCGAGGACAAGGCTTTCCGGGAGATGATCTTCCAGCTCTTCCCCTACCGCAAGCGTCTCCGCCTGGCCGCCGGCCCCCTCCGCCTCTACCAGCGCTTCGGCCTCGGCGACAAGCTCCGTAAGACCGGCATCATGAACCGCATCCCCGCCCGTATGCGCGCTATGGAAGCCCTCATGCCCGAGCTGCAAAAAGAGCAGAAGATCCCCGAGCTCACCGAGCCCGTCGGCGAGCGTCGCCGGCGCGTCGGCATCCTGACCGGCTGCGTGCAGCAGGTCTTCTTCTCCGAGGTCAACGCCGCCACCGCCCGCGTCCTCGCCGCCGAAGGCTGCGAAGTCGTCGCCCCCAAGACCCAGGGCTGCTGCGGCGCCCTCTCCACCCACGCCGGCCGCGAAGAGGAGTCCCTAAACTTCGCCCGCCAGACCATAGACACCTTCGAGAACCTGGCCCTCGACAACGTCGTCGTCAACGCCGCCGGCTGCGGCTCGACCATGAAGGAGTACGGCTACCTCCTGCGCGACGACCCGGACTACGCCGCGCGCGCCGAGGCGTTCAGCGCGAATGTGCGGGACGTTTCTGAGTTTATCCAGGAGATAGGAACCGTAGCGGAGAGAAGTCCGCTTCCGGTGACGGCGGCTTATCACGACGCCTGCCACCTGGCTCATGCGCAGGGCATACGCAAGCAGCCGCGGCAGACCTTGAAGCAGATCCCGGGGATGAGCGTCAAGGAGATCCGGGAGGCCGAGATCTGCTGCGGATCGGCCGGCATCTACAATATGGTCGAGCCCGAGCCCGCCGAGAAGCTCGGGGAGCGCAAGGCCAACAACATCCTCAAGACGGGGGCGCAGATGATCGTCACCTCCAACCCCGGCTGCATGCTCCAGATCCAGGCGAGCCTCAAAAAGATGGGCCACGACGGCATCCCCATGGCCCACCCGATGGAGGTCCTCGACGCCTCGATCCGCGGCGCGGGCGCGGAGACGCTGCTCCGCAAGTAGTTCCGCTACCTACGCGCCGCCTTCCACGCGTCGGCGAGGGAAACGCGCGAGCCGAAGCGCAACACCGAGCCGGCGTAGAGGCGGGTGGCGAGGACCATGAGGCCGGCGGTGGAGAGGACGACCAGGGCCGCTGCGAGGACAACCTCGGACGTGCTCGCTCCGCCCAGTCCCATGCGCATGAGCATCACCATCGGGGAGAAAGGTGGTACGAAGGAGAGGACTTCGGTCGCTGTCGAGCCGGGGTTGGCGAACTCGTAGAAGGCCGCGCCGTAGCCGACGAAGATCAGGACCATCAGCGGCATCTGGGTGTACTGCAGGTCCTCCTGCTTGGAGACCAGCGAGCCCGCCACGGCGAACAGGCAACTGTAGAAGGCGTACCCCAAAACGAACCAGAGCACGACCGCGCCGAGGATGCCGAGCGCCACCGGCGGCAGGTTCGGGCCGGCCACGTACACCGCCAGCAGGCCGACGCCCGCGACCACCAGCATCTGCCCCAGACCGAGGAGGCCGATGCCGAGGATCTTCCCGGCGAGCAGGTACGCGGGGCGTATGGTGGAGAGGACTACCTCCACGACCCGCGACGCCTTCTCCTCCACGACGCCGTTGGCGATCCAGTAGCCGTAGGTAAAGACGGTGAGGAACAAGAAGACCATCCCGATCTGGGCGACGACGGCCGCGGGACCGAAGCCGCCCTCCTCCGCCTCCCCGCCGGCGTCCCGGAAGGACAAAGGCTCGGGGGCGAGGATGCCCCGCGCCTGCTCCGGCGACACCCCCGCCTCCCGCAGCGCCGCGGTGGTCTTGACCTGATCCACGCTCGACCGCAGCAACGTCTCCAGCCCGACCCCGGGCGCGCCGTCAACCAGGACGCGGTCCAGGCCGACGACCGCCGCGTCCACCTCTCCCGACCTTACCGCCCGTTCTGCGGCCTCGGGACCGCGCAGCGTCACAGTCTCCACCGTGGCGGAGAAGCCTCCGGCCTGTCGCTCCAGAACGGGTGCGATCCGACCGGCGGCCTCACCGCTCAGGCCCACCCGGTACTCGCCGCCGCCCGTGTCCGAGGCGAAGGCGCCGACCGCCCCGCCGCCGATCGGGAGGAGCAGCATGAAGAGGCTGAAGAAGATGAACCCCCTGTTGCGGACCTTCTCGGCCACCTCCCGCGCGGCGACCAGCAGCACGTTGTTCATCGCTCGTGCACCTCCCGGAAGATCTCGGCCAGCGTGCGCCGCTCGAAGCCGAAGTGCGTCACCCGCCCCGCCCCACGCGCCGCGTCCAGAACCCGCTGCTCGTCGGCGTCCTCCGCGAGCGCGAGCAGCGTCCCGGCCCCGCCGCCGCGTTCGACCTTCTCCACGCCCGCGAGGTTATGAGTCCAGTCCACGTCGACGCCCCGGACGTCCACCCGCAGGAGGCGCCGGTCGCCTGAGGAGCGAAGTCCCTCCACCGAGCCCTCGGCCACGAGCTTTCCGTCGAGGACGATCGCGACCGCGTCGCACAGCCGCTCGACGAGCTCCAACTGGTGGCTGGAGAAGACGACCGGCACGCCCGCCGCGACCCGCTCCAACAGGACCTCGCTCAGGGTATCGACGCCGACGGGGTCGAGGCCCGAGAACGGCTCGTCGAGGACCAGCAGCTCCGGGTCGTGGACGAGCGCGGCGGCAAGTTGGACGCGCTGCTGGTTGCCCAGAGAGAGCGCTTCGACCTTGTCCCCCGCGCGATCCTCCACGCCCAGGCGCTTCATCCATCGCACCGAGGCGCTCCGCGCGTCGTCTTTGGAGAGGCCGTGCAGGCGCGCCAGGTACGTCAGTTGCTCCCCGACGCGCATCTTCGGGTAGAGGCCGCGCTCCTCTGGCATGTACCCGAAGCGCCGGCGGGAGGCGGGGGAGACGGGCGACCCGCGCCACAGCACCTCGCCTTCGTCGGGCCGGAGGACGCCGAGCGTGATCCTCATGGCCGTCGTCTTGCCCGCGCCGTTGGGCCCGACGAAACCGAACATCTGTCCCTCCTCGACCGCGAAAGACAGCCCGTCGAGCGCGACGGTGTCTCCGTACCGCTTCTTCAATCCCCTCAACTCGAGCATTTCGTATCTCCCGTTCTCTTGCGGTCTACAGGCCGGGGACGTTCATGCGGGACAGGGCCAGCAGGGCGAGGAGCGAGGTGCCGTTGAACGTCGCGTGGGAGACGATGGCGGGCCAGATCGAACCGCTCCTCTCGTAGGCCAGGGCGTTGAGCAAACCGAGCGCGAACGAGGCCGGAAGCACGATATTTACGCCGTGGGCCAGGCCGAAGAGACCGGCGCTCACCAGCGCGGCGAGCCAGAAGCCCCACCTACGGAGCCAGCCGAAGACCATGCCCCTGAAGAAAAGCTCCTCGGCGAAAGGAGCGAGAAGGCCGATGGCGAGGGCGAACAGCGAGAGCTGCAACGCGGAGCTTCCCAGAAAGTCCCGGAAGAGGCCCTGTTGCGGGTTGGTCGCGTCGCCCGTGATGAGGATGTAGATCGGGACGAGGACGAAGGTCAGAAGACGGCTCAGGAACGCGAAGCCGACCCCGATCAAAACCCACCGCCACGTCGTCCCCACGAGCCCGACCGAGGCGAAACCGCCCCTCCCGGCCAGGACGCCCGCCGAGATCCCGACGATAAAAACACCGTACAACGCGACGAACAGCGGCGCGGGAGCCTCTCCCGCGCCGGACAGCGCGCCGAACCCCGCCAAGACACCCGCCCCGAGCGCGACGGTCACCGCGACCGCGACCAGCACCCCCACGAGACCGACGCCGCGCCGCCCTCTTTTGTGCCCTTCGTTGTTCATCTTCTTGCAACGCTCCCCTCTGCTTCGCTTTGCGTGTCTTCCCCGGCCGCACGGGCTGCCTGAAGCCCCCGTCCCCCGTCGGACGCCGGCACGAGGACCACGCGGGTCGCGCCGTTCCCGGGCGGAGACTCCGGCTCGATGGGCTGGCTCATACGCCGCTTTTCTCCCCTCTTCTGAGGCGCATGAGGTGGGAGAGGATCTCCTCCAGGTCCAGCGCCCCGCTCCTGAGTATGCGCCGCCCATCCCTCGTCAGGGCGTCCTCCGTCCGCGCCGGCGCGTCGCTCACGACCCGAACCGGGCTGCCGGGTTCGGTCGCCACGATCCCCGGCGTGCCCTCTTCCGGCTCGCCGTCCAGCCAGAAGGCCCGCCACCGCTCCAGCAGCGCGTCCTTCTCGTAGAGGCCGAGGAAATCCCCGTCCACCAGGAAGGCGACGTAGTCCGCGACGCGCCGAACCTCCTCCATGACGTGCGTCGCGAAGAGCACCGTCCCCTCGCCGTCCCGGACGTGGGCGGTTATGTCTTCGAGCATCTCGCGCCGGGCGAAGGGGTCCACCCCATCCGTCGGCTCGTCGAGCAGGAGCAGGTCCGCCCGGGTCGCCGCCGCCAGCGCGAAGGAGAGCCTGCGCTGCATCCCCTTGGAGAGGTCCCCGAACCTCTTGCCCCGCTCTATCTCCGAGCGGTCGACGAGGCTTTCGTAGAACTCCTGGTCCCACGTCGGGTACCAGTGGGACACGAACCTCCCGAGGGAGCGCGCCGTCATGTCGTCGTGGCCGACGGCGCTCTCGGGGACGTAGCCTATCCGCTGCTTTATAGCGACCTCGTCCTCCGGGTAGCCGCCCCCGAATAAGCGGACCGAGCCGGCGTCCGGGCGGGCGAGGTTCATCAGCATCCTGAAGAGGGTGCTCTTGCCCGAGCCGTTCGGCCCGACGACCGCCACCACGTAGCCCGGCTCTACCTCCAGGTCCACAGGCCCGAGGGCGAAGTTGCCGTAAGACTTCTCGACACCCTCCAACGAGATCATCCGCTCCTCCATCACGACCTGCCTCCTCCGACGTTGGTGTTCTCGTCCTGCAGAACCTCTTCGAGCATCTCCCGCAACCCTTCCCCGCCGAACCC
>CAXUFZ010000244.1:0-6032 GCA_964250345.1 uncultured Rubrobacteraceae bacterium | reverse complement strand
GGTAAGGACGACGCGTTGGCGCTCGCGTTCTTTGCGGGGGTCGGGGACGGGGATGGCGGAGAGGAGCGAGGCCGTGTAGGGGTGGCGCGGTTTGGCGTAGAGCTCCGGGCGGTCGGCGACCTCGACGATCTTGCCGAGGTACATCACCGCGACCCTATCCGAGATGTGCTTCACGACAGAGAGGTCGTGGGCGATAAAGACGTAGGTCAGGTCGAACTCTCTTTGCAGGTCCTGGAGGAGGTTCACGACCTGGGCCTGGATCGAGACGTCCAGGGCGCTCACCGGCTCGTCGCAGATGATGAGGCGCGGGTTCAGGGCTATCGCCCGGGCGACGCCTATCCTCTGGCGCTGGCCGCCGCTGAACTCGTGCGGGTAGCGGTTGTAGTGCTCGGGGTTCAGGCCGACGACCTCTAGAAGCTCCTGCACGCGCTTCTTGCGCTCCGAGCCCTCGCTTACTTTGTGGGTCTTCAGCGGTTCGGCGACGATGTTGCCGACGGTCATGCGCGGGTTCAGGGAGGCGTAGGGGTCCTGGAAGATGATCTGCATGTTCCTGCGCACGCCGAGCATCCTCCGGCGGTCGTAGCCCAGGATGTCCTCCCCGTCGAAGAGCACCTCGCCCTCCGTCGGCTCCAGGAGCCGCAAGACGACCCGGGCCAGCGTGCTCTTGCCGCACCCCGACTCCCCGACGAGGCCGAGCGTCTCGCCCCGGCGGATCGCGAGGTCCACCCCGTCCACGGCCTTCACGTGGCCGACCGTGCGCCGGAGCACACCCGCCTTGATCGGGAAGTGCATCTTGACGTTCCTGAGCTCCAGCAGGCTCTCGCCCACGTGGCCGTTCGGGCTTCCGCTCTCCGTTACGGTCTCGCTCATCCCCCGACCCCCAGCTCCTGGTCCACGCGGTCTTTGCTGGCCTGGATCTCCTCGACCGACAAAATGCACGCCGCCCGGTGGTCGGGTTTCTTCTCGTCGAGCGCCGGGTCCGTCTCGCGGCACGCGTCCTTCGCGAACGGGCAACGCGGGCTGAAGTTGCAGCCGTCGGGCAAGAAGATGAGGGACGGCGGCGTCCCTTTTATCGGGAGCAGTCGTACCTCGCCGGCGGTGTCCAGGCGCGGTAGGGAGCGCAGCAGCGCCCACGAGTAGGGCATCAGGGGATCGTAGAAGACGTCGTCGGTGGTGGCCTGCTCGACCGCGCGGCCGGCGTACATCACCATCACCTTGTCCGCCAGTTGGGAGACGACGCCGAGGTCGTGCGTGATCATGACGATCGCGGTCCCGTACTTCTCCTGGAGGTCGACCATCAGCTCAAGTATCTGGGCCTGGATCGTCACGTCGAGCGCCGTCGTGGGCTCGTCGGCTATGAGGACCTTCGGGTTGCAAGACAGCGCCATCGCGATCATGGCCCGCTGGCGCATCCCGCCGGAGAACTGGTGCGGGTACTCTTTCGCCCGCCGCTCGGGGTTGGCGATGCCGACGTCTTTGAGGACCTGGACGGTCTTTTTGTCCGCTTCGGATTTCGAGACGTTCTGGTGGATGCGGACGGCCTCCCGGATCTGGTTCCCGACCGTGAAGACCGGGTTGAGGCTCGTCATCGGGTCCTGGAAGATCATGGCGATGTCGTTGCCCCGGATGCGCTGCATCCGCTTCTCGGAGACCGTGAGCAGGTTCTGGCCCTCGAAGAGGATCTCACCCTCAGGGTACTCCGCCGGCGGCTTCGGATTGAGCTGCATGACGGAGAGCGCCGTCACGCTCTTGCCGCTCCCCGACTCCCCGACGATCCCGAGCGTCTCCCCCGGCTCCAGGGAGTAGGTCACGCCGTCCACGGCCTTGACGACGCCGTCCTGGGTCTTGAAGTGGGTCTTGAGGTTGTTCACTTCCAGCATCGCCATCTTCTATTCCACCGCTTTCGGGTCGAGGGCGTCGCGCAGGCCGTCGCCCATAAAGTTCACGCAGAGCGCCGTCAGGACGATCATCATACCGGGGAAGTAGGTCAGCCACGGCTGCTGGGTCATCGTGTCGCGCGAGTCGCTGAGCATGTTGCCCCACGAGGGTGTCGGGGGTTGGATGCCGAGGCCCAGGTAGGAGACGGCGGTCTCGATCAGGATCGCCAGCGCCACGATCAGGGTCGCCTCGACCACCACGATCCCGACCACGTTCGGCAAGATGTGCCGCGCCATGATCTTGTACCCCGACACCCCGATGGCCTTGGCGGCCTGCACGTACTCCTGACCCCGCACGGCGAGCACCTGCCCCCGCACCAACCGGGCCATCCTGGGCCAGAGTAACAACACTATGGCTAAAGTTATGGTGTACGGCGTGAGCTGGAAGAGGCGGCCTAGGACCAGGAGCAGCGCTATGTGGGGCAGCGTGATCATGAAGTCCACGAACCCCATCGCCCCCACGTCCACGAGCTTCCCGTAGTAGCCCGAGACGATCCCGACGGCCGTCCCGATGACGGTGGAGAAGACCCCCACCCCGAGGCCGACCATCAGCGACACCCGCCCGCCGTACAGCACCCGGGTCAGCTCGTCGCGCCCCAGGCGGTCCGTTCCCATCGGGTGTTCGAGGCTCGGGGCCTGGTTGAAGGCGGCGAAGTCTATCTTGTCGTACTCGTAGGGCGTGATCCAGGGCGCCAGCAGCGCCGCGGCGTAGAGCAGGATCAGGACGATTCCCCCGGCCATCGCCAGCCGGTGGCGTCTGAAGCGGCGCCAGATGATCGCGCGCTGGGTGCGCCCCTCGACCTGGCCGCGTTCCTCCGACCCGACGACCTCGGCCTCCCGGACCGCGCCCTCCTGGGCGACGGACCCGGTGCCCTCGCGCCGATCCACCATCTAAGCCCCCCTACTCGTAGGTCACCCGCGGGTCCACCAGCGAGTACGCGATGTCCGCCACCAGGTTGAAGAAGACGACGAGCGCCACCCCGATCATCAACAGCGCCCGCACGACGTTGTAGTCGGCCGAGAACAGGGACTCCGAGAGCAGGAACCCGAGCCCCGGCCAGGCGAAGACGGTCTCCGTGATGATCGCGCCCCCAAAAGCCGTCCCCATGCTCAGGGCGACCAGCGTAACCGTGGGGAGCAGGGCGGGCCGCAGCGCGTGCTTGAGGTAGACCGTCCGCCGGCTGAGGCCCTTCGCGCGCGCCGTTCTCAGATAATCCAAACTGAGGACGTCGAGCATGGCGCCGCGCTGGAACCGGCTGAACTCGGCGACCTGGATCGTCGCGAGCGCTATGACGGGTAACGTGAGGTGCTGCAAGAGGTCCACGAGCCCCCCGCCGCCCGGGCTCGTCATCCCCGAGATGTAGAAGACGCGGAAGCCGGCCCAGCCCGTCAGGTAGATGCCGAGGACGAGCTGCAAGAGCAGGGCCAGCCAGAAGATCGGCATCGAGAACCCCACGAAGGAGAGGAAGGTGCCGGCGTTGTCCATGAGGCTGTATTTCTTCACCGCCGAGTAGATGCCGAAGGGCACGGCGATGAGGACGCTGACTATTAGGGAGGCGCCCATGAGCAGGACGGTCGGCCACACCCTGGGCGCGATGATCCCGGCGACGGGCGCCCGCTGCTGGAAGCTCTCGCCGAAGTCGCCCGTCAGCATCCCGCCCATCCAGATGGCGTACTGCTGCGGGAGCGACTTGTCCAGCCCGTACGCCGCCTCTATCCGCGCGATGTCCTCGGCCCGGATGTTGGGCGTCTGCCTGAGCTGCGTGAGCGGGTCGGGGCCCAGGGCCACCAGCCCGAAGATGACGATGCTGGCGAAGAACAGGATGACCACGCCCGAGACCAGCTTCCTGACCACGTAGGAGATCATGCCCGGACCATCCCTGGCCGCTTACGCCGGGGACCCATCCTTTAGGAGAACCTCCACGTACCGACGTTCCAGAACGGGCTCGCCAGGCTCGGGTTGACCTCGGGACCCTGAAGGCTCTCCGCGAAGCCGTAGTACTCGGGGCGCTGGTACATGGGCAGGATCGGCAATTCCTCGGCCATGATCTCCTGGACCTGCTTGATGAGCTCGGCGCGCGGCCCCTCGTCGAGGGTCCGGTCGCTCTCCTTGAGAAGTCGGGTGACCTCCGCGTTCTCGTAGCGGTAGTAGTTCTGGCCGCTCACGTTGTCCCCCGAGGGGATCTGGTCCTGGCTGAACAGGATGGTCTGGGATGGGTCGGGGGTGTTGAGCCAGGCCCACTCGGCCATCTGAAAGTTGCCGTCCACCGTCCACTCGGCGAAGAACGTGTCGGCGTCGGTGTTCTCGATCTCGATGGTGATGCCGACCCCCTCGAGCTGCTGCTGGACGACCTCCTGCAAGGTCTCCCTGAGCCGGTTGTCGGCGGTGGTCGAGAAGCGCACCGTCATATTGGCACCCTCGGAACGCGCCTGGTCCGCGAGCTCCCTGGCCCTGTCCCGGTCGTACGCGTACCGCTCCCAGGCCGGCGTGTAGTAAGGCGTCTGCTCCGGCATGACCCAGCTCTGCAACGGGTTGACGATCCCCTGCAAGAGCTCGTCCACCACCTGCTGGCGGTTGATGCCGTAGGCGATGGCCTGCCGGAGCGCCTGGTTGTCCACCTCTTCGAGGTTGAACGCTATGTGCTCCCAGACCACACCGGCCTTGAACAGCGCCTTCGCCCCGTTTATGCCCCGCAGGCGCTCCAGCAGCCCGATGTCCGGCGGCGGGTAGATGAACTGGGTCTCGCCCGACTCCAGCGAGGCGATGAGCGTGTTCGAGTCCGGGATGAACTGGTAGGTCACCTCGTTCAGCGGGGCCCTCTCGCCCCAGTAATTGTCGTTGCGCTCGATGGTCAGGCTCTGGCCCTTCTTCCACTCCTTCAGCTTGAACGGGCCGCTGCCGACGACCTCGTTGTTGAGCGCCGTGTTGAAGTCTTCCCCTTCGTAGACGTGCCGGGGCAGGATCGGGTAGTTCGGGCCGAGCAGGTCCCGCCACGGGGCGTAGGGCGTCCCGAAGACCATCCTGACCGTCCGGTCGTCCGGCGTCTCGAAGCTCTCGATGTCCTCCCAGCCGGTGCGCTGGGCGATCTCGTTGTCCGGGTTGATGACCTGCTCGTAGGTGTAGCGGGCGTCCGCGCTGGTGACCGGCTCGCCGTCGGAGAACACGAGCCCCTCCTTGAACGTGTACTCGACGATCTGCGGGTCCTCGCTGACGAGCCGGGGCGGGCCGTCGCAGAGAAGCGGCGCGTAGCCGAGGTCCGGCGTTATGTTGAGCACCGGCTCGAGGATGCCGGCGGTCGTGCTGGTCGTGGAGAGCGCGGTACCGCTCGCCAGGAAACGGTTGAGCACGCCGGGCTCCTGGTCGTAGCCGACGATCAGACGGTTCCCGCTGGGCCTGCTCACGGGCCCCTGACCGCCCTGCTCCTGCCCCCCGCCGCAACCGGCCACCCCGAAGAGCGCCGCGCCCGCCAGACCGGCCCCACTCACCTTCAGGAAGTTTCGACGAGTCATCCGGCCGGCGCCGGATACCGGACCGCTCCCCGTCTCCTTGCCGCCCTCGCCCATTCTTGCTCCCTCCCTCGCCATACCGGGTACGCAATGTGGCCGCGCCCTTACACGGAACCCCGCCGCGCCACTCGACGCGCGCTCGTCCCCTGCGGCGCAGTGTGGAACATGCTTAACGGTTTTGCAACAGCGGCCCACCGGAGCGTCCCCGGCGCCTTGTACACTCGGCCAAGCGGGTTCAGGTCTTGCTCCTCATAAACTCCAGCACAGCCACGTCCAGGTACCCGCGGCCCCGATCCCGCTCCTCGAAGTTCTCCGTCCCCATAAAGACGGTCAGCGCCCCGTGCAACGCCTCGTCGTCGGGGTCTTCCCTATTCAGATACCCCAGCCGCCGCAGCGAGGAGACGACCTGCTCGCGCACGTCCCCGTCTATGGGTACGATGTCTTCCGGCCTCGCCTCCCCGAAGTACAGGGTATGAAGATCCCGGATGCGGGCCAGCTCCCGGATCGGCCCCGGATGGTCGTCCACCCGCAGGTCGAGCACCCGGTCGTTGTCCCCGCCGTACCCGCCGCCCTCGCGCACCACCAGCA
>CAXUFZ010000243.1:0-6058 GCA_964250345.1 uncultured Rubrobacteraceae bacterium | reverse complement strand
AAGTTCACGAAGACCGTCACCTACCAGAAGGGTTCGGCGGCGGGGACGGAGAGCGTGGCGCCGGCGGCGGGGGCGATCGCGGAGGGCGAGCTCATGCTCGGCCACGCGCTAACCTGCCGCATCCGCGAGGAGCGGGTCGGGCAGGCGGCGGGGGGTGCGATCTCGTGAGACTCTGGGACGCCAACTGGATGCAGATCGAGGACTACCTGAAGCGCGACGACCGCGTCCTCGTGCCGCTCGGCTCGACCGAGCAGCACGGCTACCTCTCGCTCGGGGTAGACGCCATCCTGGCGGAGCTCGCCAGCGCGGAGGCGGCCGAGCCAGAGGGCGTGCCGGTGATGCCGGCGCTACCCTTCGGCCTGACCCCGACCTTCACCGCCTACCCCGGCACCATCAACCTGAGGTTAGCGACGTACGCCGCGTTGGTCCGCGACCTGCTGGACTCTCTGCGCCACCAGGGCTTCCGCCGCGTCATGCTGGTAAACGGCCACGGCGGCAACACGCCCGCGGCGGCCGTCGCGGGCGAGTGGATGGGGGATCACCCCGACGTTCAGGTGATCTTCCACAACTGGCTGATAGACCCGGCGATCTGGGGCCTCGCGCAGGGCATCGACGAGGTCAGCCACTCCTCGTGGGTAGAGAACTTCGAGGCCGTGCGGCTGCCCGGCGTCGAGGTGCCGGAGGGGCGCAAGCCCCTGGTGGACATGGCCGAGGTCGCCAGGTCCAACCCCGAACGGGTGCGGGAGCTGATGGGCGACGGGCCGGGGGGCGGCCCGTACAAGCGCGACGACGAGGACACGCAGAGAGTGTGGTCCGAAGCGGTCGCCCTCCTGCGGGACCGGCTGGCGTCGGGCTGGAGGACGTAGGAGAACAGAGGAAATCGGCGGTTCTAGGGGCCGCCGGGGAGAGGAGAAGGGACAAATGGACGAGATCCACGACGTCGTTCAACTCGGTTTGGGCTCCGTGGGGCTGACGGTGGCGGCCGTGATGGGTCAGACGGACCACAGTGTGGCGGTGGTGGAGCGCCACGAGAACCTCTACGGGCTGCCGCGCGCCGGCCACATCGACCACGAGATCGTGCGGATTCTTCAGTCGCTCGGGTGCCACGAGCCCGTGCTCGAAGACTCCTACCCGACCCTCGAGTACGTGTGGGTGAATGCCGGGGGCGAGACCCTGCTCGAGTTCGATTGGGGGGCCAAGGGCATCTCCGGCTGGCACTCGGACTACATGCAGTACTCGCCCGTGCTGGAGGACGCGCTGGCGGACCGCGTGCGCGAGAGCCCCAATGTGGACGCCTTCATGGGCTGGGAGTTCGCCGAACTCCACGAGCGCGGCGACCACGTCGAGGTCGTCATCAGGAGGATGGAGCGGGCACCCGGCGCCGCCAACCCCGTCCCGACGGACGAGACCCGAACGCTGCGGGGCCGGTACGTCATCGCCGCCGACGGGGCCAACAGCGCGGTCCGGCGCCAGCTCGGCGTCGAGCGGGACGATTTGGAGTTCAACCAGAGGTGGCTCGTCGTCGACGCCCGCAAAAAGCGCGAGCTCTACTTCGACTTCGACTGCGGCCAGATCTGCGACCCCAGGCGGCCGACGACCATCCTCCCGCTGGGCAAGCGGCACCGGCGCTGGGAGTGGGCCCTCCTGCCGGGGGAGACCGTCGAGGAGTTCGAACGCCCGGAGACCGCGTGGCGGCTCCTGAACGACCTCGGCGTCACCGCCGACGACGTGGAGTTCGTGCGCCAGCTCGTCTACACCTTCGAGGCGCGCACCGCCAGGGATTGGAGGCGCGGGCGCGTCTTCCTGGTCGGCGACGCGGCGCACACGATGCCGCCGTTCATGGGCCAGGGGATGTGCTCGGGAATGCGGGACGCGAAGAACCTGGCGTGGAAGCTCGACCTCGTGCTGCGCGGGCTGGCGCCCGAGGACCTCCTGGACACCTACCAGGAGGAGCGACGCCCGCACACCCACGACTGGACGGTCATCTCGCTGGAGGCCGGCAAGATCCCCGGCACCCTCGACCCCGAGGCCGCCAGGGAGCGCGACGAGCGCTTCCGCGCCGGCTGGAGACCGCCCCTGCCCGATTTCCCCCAACTGGTCGGCGGCGTGTTGGCCCGCGACCTCGCCGGCAACCCGGCCGCGCCCGCGGGGGAGCTGGGCTTGCAGGGCAGGGTCGAGCGCGACGGCGAGACGGGCCTCTTCGACGCCCTCTTCGACGCCGGCGGCGCTTGGCAAGTCATCAGCACCGTCGGCGACCCGCGAAGCGCGCTGGGCGACGCCCGGATCGACTTTCTGGAGAGCATCGGGACCGTGTTCGCCCACGTAGCACTCGGCGCCGAAGGCGACGCGATCGACGTCGGCGGGCACTACGCCGACTACTTCGCCGAGCGCGGCATCGAGGTCGTCGTCAACCGCCCCGACTTCTACGTGTTCGGCGGCGCCTCGTTGGAGGACTCGCCGGCCCTGATCGACGAGCTCGCCCGCCGGTTGGCCGCAGGCTCCGCGCGCCGCGATCACCCCGGCGAAACGAGCCAGCCCCGGCCGGCGCACCGATCAAGCATGCACGGAAAGGAGCAGCTAGCGTGACCGCTATACCCGCAAATAGAGAGAGCAAGCTAAGGCCGGTAAACGTTCTCGTCATAGCGACGTGCTGGGCGACCCTGCTCGCGGAGGGCTACGACATCGTTTCTTACGGGACGGTGGTTCCGGCCCTGCTCCAGTACGGCGCCTGGTCTTTGACCCCGGCCCAGGCCGGGGCCATAGGCAGCTACGCGATCATCGGCATGCTCTTCGGCGCGCTTATAGTGGGCACCATCGGCGACCTGATCGGCCGCCGCCGGGCGCTGGTGCTCTCGATAAGCGTGTTCTCCGTCGGGATGTGCCTGTGCGCGGTGGCGCCCTCGCCAGAGGCGCTCGGGCTGTTCCGCTTCGTCGCCGGGCTCGGGCTCGGCGGGGGCATGCCCACCGCGATCGCGTTCACCTCGGAGTACGCCCCGCCGAAGTGGCGCGCCTTCTCCGTCACTTTCATCATGAGCGGGTTCGCCGTCGGGGCGGTGCTGGCGGCCCTGCTGGCCATACCCCTGATCCCCGCCTTCGGCTGGCAGGTGATGTTCTGGATCGGGATAATTCCTCTGTTCGTCATCGTCCCCCTCGCCCTCTGGGTCGTGCCCGAGTCCGTAAACTTCCTCGTGTCGCGCGGCCGGAGGGAAGAGGCCGAGGCGATAGCCCGCCGCTACCGGGTACCCATTACCCCCGAGGCCGTAGGGGGCGCGCAGCAGGACGGCGCCGGGGCGGGCAGGCTGGGCTCGCTGGCCACCATGTTCTCCGGCGACTACATCAGGGCGACCCTCTGTTTCTGGGCCGCCACCTTTATGGCCTTGTTCGTGATCTTCGGCCTGCAGACGTGGCTGCCGGAGCTGATGCGCGGGTCCGGGTACTCTTTGGGGTCCGCGCTGTCGTTCTTGCTGGTGCTCAACCTGGCCACCGTCTTCGGCACCGTTTTCGCCGGGGCGCTCGCGGACCTGTGGAGCTCCAAGATGGTCACCGTCATCTCGTTCGTGCTGGCCGCGGTCTGTATAGGTTTGCTCAGCATCCCGCTGCCGCTGGCGGCGACCTACGTCCTCGTCGCCCTGGCGGGTATCGGGGGGCTCGGCTCGCAGAACCTCCTGAACGCGTACGTCTCGAAGTACTACCCCGCGCACGGCCGGTCCACGGCGCTGGGTTGGACGCTCGGGATCGGGCGGTTGGGCGGCATCTCCGCCCCGTTCGTGCTGGGATTGCTGCTGAGCTCGCAGCTGGGCCTCCGGTGGAGCTTCTACGCCATCGCGCTGGCCGCGGTGCTCGGGGCGGTGTTCGTCGCGCTGCTGCCCGGGGCGACCAGGGACCCCGCAGGGCCGGAAGTCCCAGAGCGCGCGGCGGCGGAACCTCGAGAGGCGTCACCCGAGACCGTGAGGGGAAGCTGAGACCGTGGGCAAGGTCGTGATCATCAGCGGGGCGAGCAGCGGTTTCGGGGCGCTCAGCGCCCGCGCCCTCGCCGACGCGGGCAACACCGTCTACGCCGGCATCCGCGAAACCGCCGGGCGCAACGCCGGACGCGTCGCCGACGCCGAGAGGTACGCCGGGGAGCACGGCGTGGACCTGCGCGCCGTCGAGCTCGACGTGCTCTCGCAAGACTCTGTGGACGCGGCCGTCGCGGCCATCATTGGGGAGCGGGCGGCCGAGTACGAGGAACTTTACGGCGGCATCTCGGAGGCGGTGGGTCGCAGGTTCGCGGAGCTTACGCCCGTAGGCACCGACGCGGGTCAGGTCGCAGACGAGATCTCGCGCATAGTCGCCCTGCCGGCCGGGACGCGCCCCTTCCGCAGCCACGTGGACCCGGTCGATCAGGGATCGGAGGAGGTCTCGGAGGTGGCGGACCGCGTCCGCGAAGAGGCCCTGACCCGTCTCGGCCTGGAGGACCTGCTCCGTCCGGCCGTGCGGAAGTAAACGAAGCCCTGACACGATCTTGAGGAGGGACGGTTCTGTCTATGGAGCATGCAAGGAACCGCGATGACGGAGCGCCGGGAGGGTACATCGGCCGCGGGGTGCCGCGGGTGGAGGACGAACGTCTGGTCCGCGGCGAGGGCTCCTACGTCGCGAACCTGCGGGTGGAGGGGTGCCTGGAGGCCGCCTTCGTGCGCAGCCCGGTCGCGCACGGCCGGTTGCTAGGCGTCGGTTTGGACCGGACCAGAGAAGTGCCGGGCGTCGTCGGGGCGTGGTCGGCGCGGGACTTGCCGGATCTCCCGCCGGCCCAACCCATGTTCCCTGGAGACATCTACGAGGGCCGGGGCTGGCCCGCCCTCGCCACGGACAGGGTGAGGTTCGTGGGCCAGACGGTAGCGGCGGTCGTGGCCGGCGGCCGGCACGCCGCCGAGGACGGGGTCGACGCGGCCGAGGTCGACGTGGAGGCGCTCCCGGCGGTCGTAGATCCGACCGGGGCGGCCGCCGAAGACGCGCCGGAGCTCTTCGAGGGCCTCCCCAACGTGGTCGGGGAGTGGACCTCGGGGGAGCCCATCGGGGAGGAGGTCTTCGAGAAAGCCCCCGTGGTGGTCGAGGCGTCCTACCGCCATCCGCTGCTGGCCCCGAACTCGATCGAGGGCCGGGCTTTCCTGGCGCGGCCCGAGAACGACGACGGGCTCACGGTGTGGTGCTCGCACCAGGCTCCCCACAGGTTGCGCGCCGACCTCTCCGGCGCGCTGGGGCTGCCCGAGGAGAAGGTCCGGGCCGTCGTGAACGACGTCGGCGGGGCGTTCGGAGGCAAGAGCATGACCTTCCCGGAGTACGTGGCCGTCGCCGTGCTGGCCCGGCGCCTGGGACGCCCGGTGCGCTGGGTGGAGGACCGCTCGGAGGCGCTGGTCGCGGCCACGCACGGCCGGGGACAGAACCAGCGGGCGCGGCTCGCATCCGACGACGAGGGGCGGATGCTCGCGCTGGAGGTGGAGGTCGACGGGAACGCCGGCGCCTACGCGCACAACGCCCCGGTGGCCCTGATGCACACGATGCGGCTCCTGGCGAACGTCTACGCGACGCCCCGGGTGCACGGCCGGGCTCGCGGCGTGGTCACCAACACCACGCCGACGGCCCCGTACCGCGGCGCGGGACGCCCCGAGGGGGTCTACGTCGTCGAGCGGACCGTGGACCTACTCGCGCGCAGGCTCGGGCTCGACCCGGCGGAGATCCGGCGGCGCAACTTCCTGCGCCCCGAGGCCATGCCCTACGAGAGCCCGACGGGCACCGCAGTCTACGACTCGGGAGACTACCCGGCCGCGCTGGAGAAAGCGCTCGCGGCCCTCGACTACGACGGCTGGCGCGCCGAACAGCGCCGCCGCCGGGAGGCGGGGGAGGGGACGCCGCTCGGGATCGGGCTGTGCAGCTACGTGGAGAACTCCGGCGTCGCGGAGGAGTTCGGCCGGGCGATCGAGACCTACGAATGGGCGGCCGCCCGCGCCGAGTCGCTGGGCGGCGAGCTGGCGCGGCTCCGGCCCCGGCTGACGGTCGCGACATTCAAGCGATGGACGCC